>JAZNBZ010000279.1:0-10643 GCA_045587285.1 Candidatus Flemingiibacterium sp.
TATAACGACACCAAGATGATCTGGAACGACAACAGAGCACAGCTTCCGCTTACCGTTAAGGCAGGCGAAACCGGTGCGCTTCGCTTCGCGGTCGGCGATATTCCCGCAGGCTCTACCGTAACGCTCAAGTTCAGCGTCAACGCGCAGAACATCGCAAAGCGTCCGACGGTTTACGTAAATTCGAAGGCGTGCACGTGGCTCGGTCTTGAAATTAACGAGGAAGGCCTTTCCAAGTCGCAGGTCATCACCTACAGCGTACCTACCTCGGCGCTTACGAGCCAGCATCTCGTCGTTGAGATCACTCCCCAGAGAGATCTTACCACCGACTATGCAGAGGTCCTTATCGAGGTTGCAAAATAATCAGATATTATCCCACCGCAAAATGCGGTGGGATTTTTCTCTTTAAGGTGTTGACAAAAGGCAAATGTTGTGCTACAATAATAGCGATACAGAGATTTGGAGACGTATCAAAGCAAGCCTTAATTTCGGTTTGCTTTGGTGCGCCTTTTTTTGTTTGGAAAAATATGGAGGGGAATAACTATGTATGACGTTGCGATAATCGGCGCGGGCGTGGTTGGCGGAATGATCGCAAGAGCGCTTTCTGCGTACGACGTTAAAATCTGCATTTTGGAGAAGGGAAACGACGTTGCACTCGGCGCGACGAGAGCTAATTCCGCTATCGTACACGCAGGCTTTGACGCTAAATGCGGCAGCCTCAAGGCGAAGCTCAACGTAGAGGGCTCGAAGCTGATGCGCGGAGTCTGTGAGGAGCTGGGCGTAAAGTACAAAAATAACGGCTCGCTCGTAATCGGATTTAACGACGAGGACAGACGGGCGTTGGAGGAGCTTCTTGAACGCGGAAATACAAACGGCGTTGAAGGACTTAAGATACTCGAACGTGACGAGGTGCGAGCGCTTGAGCCGAACATCGGCGACGGGGTTACCTGCGCGCTGTACGCGCCGACGGGTGCTATCGTTTGCCCGTACGAGCTTACGGTTGCCGCAATCGGCAACGCGATGGACAACGGCGCCGAGCTCAAAACCTCGTTTGAGGCTTCGGACATAAAGCCTATCGACGGCGGTTACGAAATATTTGCAGCTACCGAGAGCGTATCTGCGAAGGTAGTCATTAACGCCGCAGGACTTTATACGGACAGCGTTGCCCGTATGGTCGGCGACGCGAGCTTCACTATCACGCCAAGACGCGGCGAATATATTCTCCTTGACAAGGAGTGCGGCGGCTTAGTGTCGCATACGATATTCAGAACTCCGTCTAAGCTTGGCAAGGGTATCCTCGTTTCGCCGACGGTTGACGGCAATCTTCTGACCGGTCCGACGTCCGAGAATATTTCCGACAAGAACGACAAGAAAACCACGGCGGACGGCTTTGCGAGGATAATCAAAGAGGCGAGGGAAAACGTGAATGGCATCGTGTGGGGCAAGACGATAACCTCGTTCTGCGGACTTCGTGCGGTCGGCGACACGGGCGATTTTATCATAAGCTCGCCAAAGCGCGGCTTTATTAACGTCGCAGGCATTGAGTCGCCCGGACTTTCCGCGTCGCCCGCTATCGCGCTTATGGTGCGCGATATGGTAGGTGAGCAGGGAATCGTCCTTAATAAAAAGGCGGATTATAACCCCATTCGCCGTCCGATGCACTATTTTAAAGAGGCGGATATCGCGGCAAAGAACGAGATAATAAAGCGCGAGCCCGCGTTCGGCAGAATAATCTGCCGCTGTGAGGGCGTGAGCGAGGGCGAGATTTTAGAGGCGATACGCACGAACCCGAAGCCGCGTGACCTTGACGGCGTGAAGCGCCGTACGAGAGCGCAAATGGGCAGATGTCAGGGCGGATTTTGCTCGCCGTACATCATAAAGCTGCTTGCAAGTGAGCTTGGCGTACCGTGCGAGGAGATAACCAAAAACGGCGGTGAGTCCGCAATTATCGTTGGAAAGACGAAGGAGGGCGTATAATGACTGAGCTTGTTATAATCGGCGGCGGACCTGCCGGAATGAGCGCGGCTGTAGCCGCGTATGAGAGCGGTGTCCGCGATATAATCATACTCGAGCGCGACTCGGCGCTCGGCGGTATACTCGGTCAGTGCATACACAACGGCTTTGGACTTCACAAGTTCGGACAGGAGCTGACGGGCCCCGAGTACGCGTGGAGATACGAAAAGCGCGTACGCGAGCTTGGCATTGAGGTGCGCCTTAACACGATGGTGCTCGACGTGTCCGAAAACAAGGTCGTTACGGCGACGAACAGCGAGCTTGGAATATTTCAGATTGAGGCGAAGGCGATAATCCTCGCTATGGGCTGCAGAGAGCGTGCGAAGGGCGCGCTTAACATAGCAGGCACGCGTCCTGCGGGTATCTTCAGCGCAGGCACGGCGCAGAAGCTCGTAAACCTCGAGGGATATATGCCCGGCAAAAACGTGGTTATCCTCGGCTCGGGCGATATCGGACTTATTATGGCGCGCAGAATGACGCTCGAGGGCGCGACGGTTAAGGCGGTGTGCGAGCTTATGCCGTATTCGGGCGGTCTTGCGAGAAATATCGAGCAGTGCCTTAACGATTTCGGTATTCCCTTGAAGCTCAGTCACACGGTCGTCGAGATACACGGCAAGGAGCGCGTGTGCGGCGTAACTGTTGCGAAGGTTGACGCAAACCGCCGTCCTATCGCAGGCACGGAGGAGTATATCGAGTGTGACACGCTTCTTCTGTCGGTCGGACTTATCCCCGAAAACGAGCTTTCAAAGTGCGCAGGCGTTACCCTTGACAGAGTTACGAGCGGCGCCGTAGTTGACCAAGACAGACAGACGTCGGTTGAAGGCATCTTTGCCTGCGGAAACGTGCTTCACGTGCACGACCTCGTTGATTTTGTGTCCGACGAGGCGGAGATCGCAGGTAAAAGCGCTGCGGCGTACGTTAAGGGCGAGTCTGCCGAGCAGATTTGCGTTGACTTAAAGACGGACGGCAAGATAAGATACACCGTGCCGCAGAGAATTACGAAGAACAAGGACGTTACCGTTTATTTCAGAGTGGCGGACGTTTACAGAAACGTAAAGGTAAGCGTATACGACGGCGACACGCTCGTTTACTCGAAGAAGCGCGCAAAGGTGGCGCCGGGTGAAATGGAGAGTGTGACGTTAAAGGAAAGCGTGCTCAAGAGCGCGAGAGAGCTTTTGTTTAAGCTCGAGGAGGTGTAAGCGATGAAAAGAGAACTGACTTGTATCGTGTGTCCGATAGGCTGTGCGCTTACGGTGGAGCTTGACGGCGGCAAGGTGGTAAGCGTTTCGGGCAACACCTGTCCGCGCGGTAAGGCTTACGCCGTGGACGAATGCATCGCGCCTAAGCGCACCTTAACGACGACGGTAAGATGTGAGGGCGGCGAGCTGCTTTGCGTTAAGACGGCGACGCCCATTCCCAAGGAAAAGGTACACGACGCGATGAAAATTATAAATAATGCTCATCCCCACTTGCCAATTTCGATCGGAGATGTTATAATAGAAGACGTATACGGCAGTAAGGTTGTTGCCACTAAAAATTTACCGTAAGCAACGGAGGTATTTCCTATGGAAAAGGGACAGGTCATCGCAGCCGTAAGAAACGGTGAGCAGTTAGCGCTTGCCGCAGGCTCGGGCGTTGATATTATATATATGCTTTCGACGAACATCGTCGAGCTTGGAGAGCATATCGCACTCGCACACGGCTCGGGCAAGAAGATATTCGTGCATCTCGATCTCGCCGACGGCATCGGCAAGGACGAATACGGTATCCGCTATTTAAAGGAGCAGGGTGCTGACGGCATTATCACCACGCGCTCGAATATCGTAAAGCTCGCAAAGAGGATCGGCATTACGTGCGTACAGCGCTTCTTTATCATAGATTCGCAGTCGGTTGCGACGACCGCCGAGGTCGTCAAAGGCTCGAAGGCGGATATGATCGAGATAATGCCCGGCACGGTCACGAAGGTGATAGCTTACCTCAGCCGTGAGCTTGACGTCCCGATAGTCGCCGGCGGACTTCTTGAAACGCGCGAGGAGGTCGATGCATCACTAAAAAGCGGTGCCGCGGCGGTGTCCACGGGCAAGGTCGAGCTTTGGGACTAAGGGCTATCGTAAAAATTAACAAAAATTCGCTGTCGGGTTTGTGCTAAAGGTAGAAACCCCGACGGCGAAATTAATTCGTTTGTACTTTTGTTGACATTATCCATACAAAATGTTATAATTAATACACGAAATTTGCGTAAGTATAAACGCTACACGAAAGAGGATGTACTATGAACAAACGCCTTTTAAAGCTCATTCTCGCGATGCTCGCAGTATCTGTGCTGACCGCTCTTTGGTTGAGCGTTTCTGTGTCCGCAGAGCCCGCCGAGTTCAACGCGGTTGAAGATCCGATGCCTGAGCAGAACTGGCTCGGTGATACAAGCTTTGATAACCCCACGTATTCAAAAACCACGATCCCCTCGGGTAAGCTCACTCAGATCATGACTCCTACGGGCGGATATTTGCAGTATTCGCGACTTGTTGTGAATACTCCCGGTGTTGCCGTGTATCCCGACTCTACCGTTCCTGCAGGAACGTACAGGTTTACGGGATATTTCAGAATGATGTATAAGGACGAGATCACTTGGCTCCGCCTTAGCTTCATCGACAAGAACGGCGCACACGCTTCTCCTACGATCCACATTTATCCGACCTCTGACGAATGGCTGAAGGTTGAGGTATATATCACACTTACCGCGCCGCTCAAGTACATCACGGTAGGCGGCGGCCCCTGGACCGAGTGCTTACAGCCCTACTGCGTTGACAACTTCTCGCTTGTCGGCGTAGGCTCCATCCCCGACGGATACGTTGTAAAGGAGCTTTGGGGCAACAAGGCAACTCCGGCCGAGATTGAAAGAAGTCAGGTCGACTCGCTCATATACTATCCCAAGTACAACGACGAGTTTGAGTCGCAGTATGAGGTGCAGGGCATTATGGTAAACCAGGACGCCGACTCGCTTATCGGCTCGGCAAGCAGCTCGAAACGCGAGGACTTTGAAAAGTTCGCGCTCGGCTATGAGGGCTCGCACGTAACCGACTTTATGATATGCCTCAATAACAAGATATCCACCTTCCCGACCGACCTTGAGTCCTGGACGGATATGGTAGACAAGTACTATCAGAAAACGGAAAACGGCGTAGCCGTTGACTACACCTCGGGTACGACGGGCAACGCGTACAAGCATTTCGTTGAGTACGGCCTTGACTACATCGACATCTGGTGCGACACCTTCCCGAAGATAGGAATCAACCCGTGGCTGTCCTTCCGTATGAACGACGCGCACGGTGCAGGTGAAACGGTTTCGGTGCTTTTCTCGGAGTATTACCACAATAATCCGCAGTACAGACGCGTACAGCACGAGCCCTACAGCGCGTCACCGCAGCATTACAGACACATTCTCGACTGGAAGTATGAGGACGTACGAAACCGCTTCCTCGAATATATCAACTACGCGCTTTCGATGTACGATTGCTACGGCATTGAGCTTGACTGGCAGCGCGAGATTCGATGCTTTGGTGTCGGTCAGGAATACAACGCACTTCAGATACTCAACGAATTTATGCGCGACGTGCAGGATATCGTGGGCATCTACGAGAGAAAGTACGGACACGATATAAAGGTCGGCGTACGAGTTACGTCCGATATCGAAACCAACTACGATTTCGGACTCGACGTTCTTACTTGGGCGGCGGAGGGGCTTATCGACCTCGTAAGCCCGACGGGCAGACACGGTACTACAGACAACACCATTCCCGTGTCGCTGTGGGTGTCGCTTATGCATCCGTACGGCGTTGAGGTTGCGCCGTGCATTGAGATCAATATCCACTCGAACCCCGAGGCTGAGGCGGCAACCACAAACGCGAATACGTTAAGGCAGACGCTTGAGACCTACAACGGCGCGGCGGCGGTTTATCTCTCGCAGGGCGCAGATAAGGTTGCGGTTTATAACAACTATATCGGTCAGCCGCAGTATATTCAACAAAAGCATAGAGTCGTCACGACAAACGATGAGGTTCAGGGTACGTTCCGCCACTGGACTGTGCTTTCCACGATCGGCTCGTACGACAAGCTTATGACACGCAACCGCCGTCTTATACTCACCTACAACGACGTGTGGGCGGATTGGGACGACTGCAACGCACAGCTTCCTATCACCATAAAGAAGGACGAGGTTGCAACGCTTCGTATTCCCGTGGGCGACGTTCCCACAGGCGCGACGGTTTACGTCAAGTTCAGCGTTAACGGTCTTAACGCCTCGAAGCGTCCGACGGTTTACGTCAACTCCAAGCCTGCAACGTGGTACAGTATGGAAATGGTTGAGGCATCGCTCTCACAGATGCAGGTGCTGTCCTATACCGTGCCTGAGAGTATTTATGACGACGGCTACTTTACCGTTGAGATAACGCCTCAAAGAAATCTCGTAATCGACTATGCAGAGGTATATATCCACGTGACTGACGAGGTTATCGAATAAAAGAGCAGTGCTCCCGAGCTTATGGCTCGGGAGCTTTTTTGTTTGCGAAAACCACCGGCTAAGCTGGTGGTTATGATCGTGATAAAAAGCGGCGTTTGTTAACATTGCACAAGTTTAACACTTCTTTTTTTACGTCAGGATATGTGAATAAGTGTTGACAATTCTTTGTGTTTGTGGTACAATGTATATGTAAATTTATGCGCTGCAATGTGTTAATTGCAACATTTATAATGTTAATATTAACACGCGTAAAAAGGAAAGGGAACATTCATGAAGAAAACCAAACTCTTAACACTTGTGTTTGCCGTGCTTGCACTTTCGACGCTTTTGATAGCAGCGATGGGTGTTTGCGCGTCCGCGGCTGTGGCTGATTTCAACGCTGTTGAAGAGCCGCTTCCGGACGGAAACTTGCTTCGAAGATCAGACTTTGATACCGACGAATGGGATCAGGGCGTAACTGCAAATATGAAATCTCTTAAGCATATTGAAACCTCAACGGGCGGTTATTTGCAGTATGACAAAATTACTGCTAACTATAACGGAATAAAGGTAAGCAATCCTAACCGTGCGATACTTCCGGGTAAGTATAAGTTCACGGGTTATTTCAGAATGATGTATGAGGATGAGGTTACTTACCTTCGCGTGGCGTTTTACGATTCTGACCAGATGCGTGAGGTCAAGAATATGAAGATCGCCGAGGCAAAGGTTTACCCAACCTCCGACGAATGGATGAAGGTCGAGGTCTACCTTGATCTTCCCACCACCTTCTTTGGATATGTTTATGTTAACGGTGGACCGATGGCAGAGTACGTTCAGCCGTACTGCATAGACAACTTCTCGCTCGTTGCGGTTGATTCTATTCCCGAGGGCTACGAGATACCCATTTTTGGCACCCCCGTAACTACGCAGCAGGCGGTGGAATCGCAGGTCGATTCGCTGTTCTATTATCCCAAGTACGACGGTACTGTAGATGCCGAGCAGTATGACGTAAACGGACTTATTGTTAACCTTGACGCTGACGGCTTCCTCGGCTCTGACCTTGGTACACGCGAGCAGCTTGAGGCATACGCACGCGGCTATGAGGGCTCGCACGTCACCGACTTTATGATGTGCGTCAACAACACGAACGTTACCTATCCCTCAAAGGTTTGGACGAGCCTTAGCGACAAGTATAAGCAGACTGTCGAAAACGGCACCGAAGTCAACTACAAGGATACAGCAATCGCAAAAAACGCGTACACTCACTTCATCATAAAGAAGCTCGATTACTTTAAAATATTCTGCGAAACCTTCCCCAAGGTCGGCATAAATCCGTGGATTTCCTTCCGTATGAACGATAACCACGACCTTACGAATAAAAAGACATCCGTTCTTTTATCGGACTATTTCCACCAGAATCCGCAGATCAGACGTGTGTTCCATAAGGATGCGGCAGATGCGTCCGATAAGTACTATTGGAACTCGCAGAACTACACCTACGAGCTTGTCCGCGAGCATATGCTTGCGCTTATCAACGAGGCACTTTCGAGATACGACTGCTACGGTATCGAGCTTGACTGGCAGCGCGACTTGTACTTATGGCATCACGGCGGAGAGTACAACGGTATTGAAATTCTCAACGACTTTATGCGCGACGTCGATGAGCTTGTAGCCGTTTACGAAGCGAAGTACGGACACGAGCTTAAGATATGCGTTCGCGTGGCACCCGATATCGAAACCAACTACGATTTCGGTCTTGACGTGCTTACTTGGGCATCCGAGGGCATTATCGACCTCGTTATACCAACGAGCCGTTACGCCACAGTTGACACGACGATTCCCGTTTCGCTTTGGACCTCGCTTATGCATCCATACGGTGTTGAGGTTGCACCTTGTATCGAGATCAATATGACCACCTACGGCAGCGAGAACACCACAAAAGGTCATTCGCTCGAAATCTACAACGGTATCGCTGCATCCTTCCTTTCGCAGGGAGCTGACAAGGTGGCGCTTTACAACTACTACCTTGGCGGTGTGACCACGGCTATTCAGGCAAAGCATAAGGTTACGACGACTGATGAAATGGTTGACGGCACATGGCGTCATTGGGTAATTGCGACTACGATAGGCTCGTATGAGAAGCTTATGACGCTTGATCGCCGCGTGATACTTACCTATAACGATATGTGGCAGATATGGGCAGATGCAAAGACACAGCTTCCGCAGAGCTGTGAGCAAGGCGAGTCCGTTGTCGTACGCATACCCGTCGGTGACGTTGCACCCGGCTCGAAGGTTACTTTGAAGATAGGCGTTAACGCTCAGAACGTTTCAAAGCGTCCGACCGTTTACGCAAACTCCGTGGCTTGCACGTGGGAGAGCCTTGAGATGGCAGAGGGCGGTTACTCCAAGAATCAGCTTCTCACGTTCTCCGTTCCCGAAGCTGCACTGAACAGCCCCTATCTCACCGTGGAGGTCGTTCCGCAGAGAGCACTCAATATGGACTACGCTGAGGTAACCATAGAGGTCGCAAAGTAAAATAATTCCAAAGAAGTTCCGCATTCGTCAAAAAACGCGGAACTTTTTTGCTTTTTTTGGGAATATACTTGTATTTTTTGCGAATGTATGGTATAATTCTGTTAATTGGTATAACTTTTTGAAAAGCAAAGGAGACGTTGCCTTGAAAAAGATAAAATTCCTTTCATTTTTTCTTTCGCTGTGCCTGATATTCGGCGTGGCGGCGAACCTTACCGTGCCCGTTTCGGCGGTTCCGGCAGAATTTGATGCTGTCGAGGAGGAAGTTCCGGACGGTAACGTGCTTTATATGTCCGACTTTGACAGCGCGGGTGCTATGATAGGCGTCAGTGCAAACGCAAGACAGATATCGCAGGTGCGTACCGATACGGGCTCGTACCTTCAGATGCAGTACATCACAACTAACTACGTCGGACTCAAGCTTATCCATCCGGACGGAGCTATTCCGGCAGGAGAATACTATTTCACGGGATATCTCAGAATGATGCACGTTGACGAGGTTACGGGACTTCGTATTATATTCCATTCCGAGGAAGGTGAGATAGTCATCGGCACTAACTCGAGCGGAGATGCAGTTAAAAAGTTCACCGTATATCCCACGAGCGATGAATGGATGAAGGTTGAGGGCTACGTTTATCTGACGGACGACCTTACGGATATCTCCGTGTGCGGCGAGACCGATCCCTTGTACGTTCAGCCTTACTGTATAGATAACTTCTCGCTCGTGCCTGCGACTATTCCCGACGGATACACGCTTCAGAATAAATGGGGTAACTCGGTGAGCGGCGCGACGGCGTATGCAAGTCAGGTCGATTCTAAATTCTCGTGGCCCACGTGGTATGAGGAGTTCGAGGCACAGTATGAGGTGCAGGGCGTTATTGTAAATCAGGACGCGGACTCGCTTATAAGTAACGTGCCGAGCACGGTTGAGGGTATCAAGAAGCTCGCGTACGGCTACGCGGGCTCGCACGTCACCGATTTTATGATCTGCGTGAACAATATGAACTCCACCTTCCAGACCAATCTTGAAAATTGGACGGACCTCGTTGATAAATACTATCAGACAGAGGAAAACGGTGTTGCTGTTGACTATACTACGGCGGCGGCAGCGAGAGGCGCGTACAATCATTACGTTGTAAACAAGGAAAAGCTCGGTGGGCGCGACTATTTTGACGTTCTTTGTGAGGCGTTCAAGGAGGTTGACATCAACCCGTGGATATCCTTCCGTATGAACGACCTTCACGGTCAGGGCGAAACGGCGTCCTTGCTTCTCTCTGATTTCTATCATAACAATCCGCAGTACAGGCGCGTTCAGGAAAACCGCAGAAGCTACGCGGCAGGTAACAGCTACTACTACAGAGCACTCGATTTCACTCACGAAATCGTGCGCGAGCGTTTCCTCGCGTACATAAACGAAGCGCTTTCGAGATACGATTGCTACGGCATAGAGCTTGACTTCCAGCGTGAGATATGGCTGTGGCATCCGGGCGGAGAGTATAACGGCATCGAGCTTCTTAACGATTTTATGCGCGAGGTTGACGCGCTCACCGAGCTCTATGCTGCAAAGTACGGTCACGAAATAAAGGTTTGCGTGCGCCTTGCAAGC
>JAZNBZ010000280.1:0-1528 GCA_045587285.1 Candidatus Flemingiibacterium sp.
TTACAAGCTCGGATATATCCTTGCGCTTCTTTTGACGAAGCTTATCGTCGTCCGACGCGTAGCCGAGCGTGATAACGAGGCGTACCGCGCCGTCGAGGTGGCATATTTCGCGTATCGTCTTATCCTCAAGCCAGCCGAGTACACACGTTCCAAGACCTTGCACCGTCGCTTCTGCGGTGATATAAGCCGCGAGTATTCCGATGTCGATCGAGCGATAGTCAATGCCCGTCGTTTTTGAGCCGAGCGCCGCCCTCGCGACGTACGGCATTTCCGATATAACGAGCATAATGGGCGCGTCGGTTGCAAACTTGTTCATTCCCATACCCTGACAAGCCTTCGTGACCTTTTTTGCCGCCTCGCCCTTGCATACGGTGATGTGATACGGCTGACCGTTGCAGGCGGACGGAGCGAGCCTTGCCGCTTCCATTATAGCGTCAATTTTTTCATTCTCCACAGCCTTATCTGCGTTATAGCTGCGGCAGGATTGACGGTTTTGTGCAATTTTTGTGAAATCCATATTCGTTTCCTTTCGGTTGAGTTACTCTTTTGCGCTTTCCTTTTCAACCTCGTCTATACGGCTTGCAAGCGGCGGATGGCTGTATTCCATAACCACGTTGAGCGTCGAGGGCGCGAGATGCGAGAAGTTCTCGCGCGCAAGCTTTTTGAGCGCCGTTACCATAGCCGCGCCGTAGCCCTCGCTTACCGCTTGTCTGTCCGCGCGGTATTCCGCGTGGCGGCTGTACGCGTTCATTATCATTCCAGTAATCGGGGAGGTTATTTCAAGGGCGATGCTCATAAGTATGTAGGCAAAGCCGTAGTTTACCTCACTGAAGGCGAACGCGGTGTGAAGCTCGCCCTCGCGCAATGCAACCCACGCGATAACTGCCATTAAAAGAAGATTACCGATATTCATAATTTGCTGCTTCGTAACGTCCTTATAAAGGCCGTGACCGAGCTCGTGCGCGAATACCGCGCATATCTCGTCGGTGCTCATCGCGTTTACGAGGTTGTCGTAAAGCACGATAGTTTTCATCTTGCCAAAGCCCGTAAAGTATGCGTTGAGCTTGGTGGTGCGGCGAGAAGCGTCCATAACGGAGATGGATTTGACCTTGTAGCCGTGCTTTGTGAGAAGCTCCATTAAGCGGTCCCTCAGCTCACCGTCCTCAAGAGGCGTAAACTTATTACCGATGCGGCTGAATATGGGGTAGAGGAAGGATATAACGAGGCTGATAACGAAAAGTGCCGCGGCAAAAAGTATGATAAGGTAATCGCCCATAAGGCTGTGCAGTCCCCAAAGCAGGCAAACGAGTCCGAGCGTGAAGGCAAAGCCGAATATCAGCGAGCGAATTCTGTCGAATACGAAGGTCTTTGCACTTGTGCGGTTGAACCCGTATTTCTGCTCGATAACCATTACCGAAAAATATTTTTCAACAATTTCGACCACGATAGCAACCACGCTCTCGAGTATTACAACAGAGAGAAGCTGCATAAATGCGCCGCCTGCAAAAAGAGAAGCAAACGCGGCGTA
>JAZNBZ010000281.1:0-3812 GCA_045587285.1 Candidatus Flemingiibacterium sp.
GGAACGCCGTTATATGCTAAAATATACATATAGAACGGCGTGGTAAATATGCCGCGTCTGCTTGTCCGCTTTCGGATATAAAGGAGAGAAAATATGAGCATAATCAAGGGCGGTATCTACCGTCACTACAAGGGTAACAGATATATGGTCATCGACACGGCAAGGCACTCGGAAACGCTTGAAGAAATGGTCGTTTACAAGGCGCTTTACGGCGAGGGCGGAGTTTGGGTAAGACCTGCCGTAATGTGGGACGAGGTCATCACAAAAGACGGCGTATCCGTGCCTCGATTTGAATATATCGGAGAAAACGAGTAAGGCGAGAGCTTCGCCTTACTCGCGCTTTTTTTCATACGCTTCAAGCTCTGCTGAAATATTTTCGGGGCGGTGTGCGTCTATATTTGAATATTTGCCGCGCACACCGATTTCGAGAATATTACTGACGTGTGTGTATCCAAGCGCGGCGGGCGGAAGATGCGTGATTGCATCGTCGATGTTGCGTATCACGGTGAAATTTTCCCATCTGCGGCGCACGTCGGCGCTCGGCACGCCCCATATTACGCGCGGACAGCCAAAGCCGTATCCCTCGAGTGAGTTGCGAAGGTCGGGGCGTGTAAACCATACGTATTCGTGGCAGAGAAGCGCGATTGCCGCGCCGTGGGAGTAGCCCGTCAAGATTACTTTTTGTACGCTATCATCGACGATTTTGTCCGAAAGTATCGGCTCGAGCTCGTGCCACGCCTCAAGGAAGCCTCTGTGCGCGAACCACACGGTTCTGCCCATTCGCTTGTATGCCTTCGCGGGGAAATCGAGGTTGCGCTTCCAATCGGCGGCGCCGTTTGACGCCTCGAAAAAGACGTAGAGCGTATCACTGCGCCGACGCACGGCATAGCTTGCCGCACCGCTCGTATTTACGTAAGTGGCGTTAAGACACGTCTCAAAAAGCTCGCACAGCATAGCCTCACCCCCACTCGCAGTATATGCGCTCGGACGCGAGGCGTGCGACGGTCAGAGCTATCTCGTGCCCGTGCAAGCCGCGGCGCAAAGCCCTGCAAACAGCACGCCTGACGCGTACCCATCCATATGCTCGGGGTGCCACTGTACGCCGAGCCAAAAGCGCTTGTCGGCCGCTTCGAGCGCCTCGATAACGCCGTCCTCGGCGACGGCGGCGACGCTCAGCCTTTTTGCGCACGATGCAACCGATTGGTGGTGGAAGCTGTTCGTTTCAAGTCCGCTCGTGCCAATAAGCTTATAAAGAGGCGTTCCGCTTGTGACTCTTACGCTGTGCGACGGCTGCTCGCGCGAGCGCTTTTGCGTATGCCCCTGTATGTCGAAGTGCAGACTGCCGCCGAGCGCGCAGTTCATTATTTGCATGCCGCGGCATATGCCGAGCGTGGGAACGTTTCGCTCGTAGGTGAGCCTTGCGAGCTCGAGCTCGTATTCGTCGCGCTCGGGAAAGGGATCGATAAGCCGTGCGGGATCGTAGTCGGTTATGCCGCAAAGGCGGGGCGTGATGTCTCCGCCGCCGGAAAAAAGTATGCCGTCGCAAATTCCGAGTGCCGCGAGGGGCGAGCTCACTGGAGGGAGCATTATCGGTATGCCGCCGGCTTTAAGTATCGCACGGCAGTACTGTCGGCGCAGAAAATAGTCGCCGTCGGTGTTGTTCGTTGTTGTTATTCCGATTATCGGGTGAATGTTGATCGCCTTCTTTCGTTTGTCGGTAATACAGTATAATCACGATAAGGCAAACCTGTGAGGACGGCGGTGGTTTTTTGATGATAAATGTTTCCAAAAGGACTTGAAAAATAAAGTTTAATGTGTTATAATATCATATATTAGGTGCCGCTTGGCGGCAACAACACCCACCGCGCCGAGTGGCGCAGAGAAAGGCTTGGTTTGATACTATGAAATGTCCGATCTGCGGATGCAACGAAGATAAAGTGCTTGACACACGCCCGATAGACGACGAGCGCAGCATACGCCGCCGCAGAGAGTGTCTTAACTGCCAGCATAGATTTACATCTTACGAAACCGTAGAGCGCGGCGCGCTCGTGGTTTGTAAGCGCGATAACTCGCGCGAGGCGTTTAACCGCGACAAGGTGATGACGGGCATACGCAGGGCGTGCCAGAAGCGTCCCGTTACCGAGGAGCAGATGACGGCAATCGTTGACGATATGGAGGCGGACTTTAAAAACGGCCACCGCGTCGAGGTGTCAACGGTTGAGATAGGCGAGCGCGTAATGGCAAAGCTCCGCGAGCTTGACGACGTTGCGTACATTCGCTTCTGCTCGGTCTACCGCGTGTTCGACGAGGCGGAGGAATTCTTAAACGAGCTCAACAACCTCAAAAAGATGAAAGAGGAAAATAAGTAAAACAAAACGGCTTCACTCAGCGTGAAGCCGTTTTTTCGTATCTTTTCAGGATTTCACTCGCCTTATTACCAAGCTCGGCGGTCGTCAACGGGCGCTCGCGCCATTTTGAAGTGTCATCGGTTTCAACCTTGTCGCCGACGATGCGCTCGAGCGTTACGAGGTCTATCCACCCCCCGAACTTGTAGCCGACGCCGTTTGCGCGTCCTACCTCGCGAAAGCCGAAGGCGTCGTGCAAAGCGAAGCTTGCGGGATTCGGCGCAGCGACGAGGGCGTATAGGTTTTTGTAGCCCTGTGCGGCGAGTAGCTCGATAAGCGCTCCGTAAAGCGTACGTCCGATGCCCATTCCGCGACGATTTTCGGCTATATATACCGACAGCTCCGCCGAAAATCGGAACGAAAACCGCTCGCCGTACTTGTGCGCGTAGGCGTAGCCGACCGCTTCTCCGTCTATTTCGCATACGATAAACGGAAACTCGGCAGAAAACGCGCGAATACGCGCAGCAAACTCGTTTTCGTCCGGAGTATCATACTCAAACGTAACTGTCGTATTTTCAACGTACGGGCGGTAAATCTCAACGAGCTTCGCCGCGTCCGAGGGCGCGGCGAAACGAAGCGTTATACTCATTATTTCTCGCAGTACATCTCGAGGTATGCTTCCATACGCTCGCGTACTTCGTCACTTAGCGGAATTTCACCGTCGATCTCGCGGCCGTGCATATGGTCGATTATCTCGCGTACGGTTACGATAGGATGAACCTTGATGCCGAACTCCGCGCCGATCTCCTTGATGGCGGTGGTGCCCGATTGTCCGCGCTCCATACGGTCAACGGAGATGATCATATGCTCAACCTTAACGTCAGCCGCTGCCTTGAGCTGGGGGAGCGTTTCGCGTACAGCGGTGCCTGCGGTGATAACGTCCTCGATGATAACTACGCGGTCGCCGTCAGAAAGCTTCGCGCCGACCATATTGCCGCCATCGCCGTGGTCCTTTGCTTCCTTGCGGTTGAAGCAATACGGCTTGTCGATGCCGTACTCGTTAAAGAGCGAGCAAGCGGTAACGGTTGCAAGCGGAATACCCTTGTATGCCGGGCCAAAGAGCACGTCGAAGTTGTCGCCGACGTTGTTTTTGAGGCACTCTGCGTAGTATTTACCGAGCTTTGCCATCTGTGCGCCGGTCTTGTAGTTGCCGGTGTTTACGAAATAGGGCGACTTTCTGCCGCTCTTGGTGGTGAAATCTCCGAAGCGGAGAACGCCGCTTCTTACCATAAATTCGATGAAGTCCGTTTTGTAGCTCATTTTTTGTATCTCCTATACTTTTATTTTCTTGGCTGTAATGTTACAGTAGCAAACTCGCTAATTTGCCGCACTCAGAGGGGGCTGCCCCCGCGCTCCCCGCCGGGGGGGGGGGGTGGCTCTCTTGCCGGGCCGGCAAGCCGGCCCGCC
>JAZNBZ010000282.1:0-35292 GCA_045587285.1 Candidatus Flemingiibacterium sp.
GCCTTGGATGAAATCAAATCCGTCTTCCTTCTCCCTGCGAAGCAGGATTTCATCGCGTAAGCGATTTCACCCACTAAAGGTGGATTTCATCCGTCGAAGACGGATTTGACTGCGTGTTCTCCGTTAAGGATAACACGCTAATCTGTGCCGCATTTTTTATTTTTCTCTTACGCTGACCTCGCCCGAGGTGAGCGCTTCTCTTTTGCCGTTCACGTATTCAACTGTAAGCGAGAAATCGTCGCCTATTCCTATGACCGTTGCCGGCGTCGTGTCGCCGTCCGCGACGCGCATTACGTCAACCTCGCGCCCCGTGAGGCACGAGCGCTCGCGGTATTCGTCTATATAATCCGTGCCCTCGCTCTCGTATATGCGGTAAAACTCGTTTATGACCTCGGCGGCGATAGCGTTGTCCGCACCGTCGGGGAGCGTTTCAAAAACGGCGCCTGCACGCGATACGATATCGCTCGGGAAGCCGCCCGTCGGCTCGGTAAGGTTTATACCTATGCCGAGCACGGCAAAATCAAGCCTATCGGTGCCAAGCTGTCCTTCCGTCAGTATGCCGCACACCTTCCTGCCGTTAAGATATACGTCGTTCACCCATTTTATCTCGCAACGCGTGCCTGCCACGCGGTCTATCGCGCGTGACACGGCAACAGCCGCCGCAGTCGTGATGCGAAGCGCGTCCTGCGCGCTGTTTTTGGGATAAAGAAGCAACGACATATAAAGTCCGCCAAGCTCGGAATGAAAGCTTCTCCCGAGGCGTCCGCGCCCGCTCGTCTGACGGCGCGCGATCACCACCTGCTCGCGCCCGTCGCCGCACGTAGCAATTTCACGCGCCGTGAGGTTGGTGGAAGCAAGCTCGTCGTATATTTGCACCTTTATCGGCACCCGAAGCTTTTCTTTGATAATTCCTTCGTTTAACATCAGCTTTGGTAAAATCCCTTGTGAAGATTATTGAGCATTCTTACGATATTCTGGAGATACGCATTTACCGCGCTTCCCCCTTCTTCAAGATCGGTGAATACCGCGAGAACGTACGGCTTGTCGGGGTGCAGAACGATTGCGGCGTCGTGATACGCGCTCTCGTCCCAGCCGTATTTGTGGAGCGCCTTCGTGGGCGAAACGCCGTATGGGATAATGACCGTATGGTTGGATTTGAGCATAGAATCGTACATTATCTGACCGTAGGTCTCGTCGCTCTCGATGAAGTCGTAAATTGCCTTGAAAAGCTTGCCTGCATCGGCGGCGCTCATACTGTTTCCGCCTGCAAGAGTGGAGTTTGCTTTAACTTCACGCGTGAGCGCGTAATAGCTACCGTAGCCGAAGCGCTTCTTGAGCTGTGAGAAGCCCACGTTGTCGCTGTATTCGAGCGTGTATTTTGCAAAATCAAGATACGAAAGCTCCGTGCCGTCCTCCATATCCTTGATTTTTCCCGAGCCGTCCGCCCACATCGTTTTGCGCTCGTACGTAACCGTTTCGTAAAGATCGTATATCGGATCGCTGTACTCAATAACGGTCGTGTCGAGAATGCCGTCCTCGTCTGTGTCGATGCGCTCGGGCACCTCGCCTGCCGCAGCCTTGGCGTCAATATAAGCCTTCTCGTCGGCAGAAACAGCGCGAAGTATCGACATAACGTATGGTGCCTTAATAACGCTCGCACAGTCGTATATGGCGCTCTCGTTGTATCCGTAGTGATAGCCCGTAGCGAGGTCCTCGTAGTAAAGACTGATGCTCGGAAGAATTACATCCTCGCGCGCAAAAACGAGCTCGCGAAGCTTGTTTTTTGCAAGCTCGTCGGCACTAAGACCGCTTTCGGCAAGCTCCTTGTCAGTATAAAGCGGCTCGGCGTCGGGATCAGCCGTACGCTTGTCCGCTTCTTCTTTTATGAGAGCGTCAACGCTTTTCCATACGTAGCCCTTTTCGTTTTCGCCGGTATCTGCTTCATCGGTCGAAACGACGTCCTCTGGAAGCTTCACCTTAACCACGGGGCAAGCCTCAACGACGTACTTTTCGAGCTTCTCAATGAGCTGTGCCTGCGCGCGCACGTCTATCGTGAACACGGTCTGATACTTTGCAATATCCGCCTCGAGCGCCGCAATTTCGGCGAGCTTTGCCTCAATATCCGCTTTAAGCGCTTCAATCTCGTCAGCGTAGAGCTCACCCGCATTCTCGAGCTTGTTTTGCAGGTCGGCAACCTGCGCCTCGAGATTTTCCTTTTGTGAAACGAGTATGGATTTTTGCTGTTCAAGATCGTCGTTTACCGCGCCAAGACCTACTATTGTGTCGGTGTTCGACGCCGTAGTAACGGCGAGCAGCACGCCGAGGGCAAGTATTACCGCGCCGAGCGCCGAAAAAATAATAACCGAAGCTTTTTTTGACATCTTTTTCTCCTTATACGTACAAAGTCAAGCCGCCGCGAGCTGTGCCGCGGCGGATAAATCAATTTATAAGGTCGTTATAAAATATTATTTCCTCGGGCAGACAGTATCCGAGTTTTTCCTTTGCAAGTGCAATAATGTACTCTGCGTCAAAGGGGGTGTCGAGCTTGTTTTGAATCTCGTCTACCTCTCCCTGAATTTCTTCAATGTCCTCGAGCAAAGCCGCCTGCTCTTCTTCAAGCTGATTGTACTCGATCTGAACTGTGACGAGGGTGACTATCAATATTATGAACGCCGCGAACACGGCGAGCTTCACCGGCATCGGCATACGAAATTGCTTCATCACAGTCATCCTTTCTTTTGTTTATATACAGCCGCGATAGGGCTCGTGTGAGCTCGCGCGACGCTTTTTTCGTTCTTATAACGTTTGCGCGGTGCAAAACGAGATTTGCCGCGCGTCCTACGGTTCGTTCGCATAGATAACGGAGTAACTTCCAAAGAAAAGCCGCCGTGGGTAAAATAATACGCGTTTTTGTAAATGCAAGTATGCGGTAAAACAGCCTTGCCAGCGTCTTGGATACAAGCGACGTCAGCCGCCCGAGCGTTGCGAGATAAACGGCAAAACCGACGAGCGCGCCGAACAGAACGTATCCGCGCGAGCTGCCGCCGTTCGCCTTGAAGCAAAACAGCACGAGCGCCACCGCCGAAAACACGGCAAACGCGATATCCTCAACGAAGCAAAGCGCGAACACGCACCTCCGAAGCCCTTTGGCGCCTCGCGTGCTGCACCCGTATGAAAGCATCACACGCGTAATGCGCAAAGCATCAAACACCGCACCGAGTGCCGCGCCGAGCATCAGCGCGTAAAGCATAAGCGCGAGCTGATCTTGGATATCGTAACCGAGGAAATCGTAGACGTACTGCATCAGCGATTGAAAAAGCCGCGCTTTTTCTTTGGCTCGGACGCCTCAAAAAATACGACGCCGCCGATACGCCCCTCGATGAACATCTTCCCCGTTTCGGTTGAGAGCTCGCCAATGCGAAGCTCCTCGCCGTCAACGGCGACCATACCGTTGTTCGTTTTGAGAATTACGCTCGCCTGGTCAAAGCTCTGGACGTCCTCGACGCCAGAGATAGAAAGCCGCGCGCGGTCGGAGATAATGATATCCTGACGGTGCTCGGCGTTAGAGTTGTTATTCATCCGCATCTCCTCTGCCATAGTTATTGGTTATACAATATATATGGCAGAGAGATGACGGATATGCCTCAAGATATTACTTCGTACATCGAAGCCGCATCAGCCTTTGCGGTAAACTCGCGAACGTCGAGAACCTTGAGTCTCGTCGTACGCTGACCGAAGGTTATTTCGATAACGTCGCCCACCTTAACGTCGTAGGACGCCTTTGCGGGCCTATCGTTTACCGAAACGTGCTGCGTGTCGCAGGCCTCGTTTGCTACGGTGCGCCGTTTAATAAGGCGCGATACCTTCAGGAATTTATCAAGGCGCATTTATTACTTGTTGAGCTTAGCCTTGAGAGTCTTGCCTGCTGCGAATGCAAGACGCTTGGAAGCGGGAATGGTAATAGCCTTGCGGGTAGCGGGGTTGATACCGGTTCTTGCAGGGCGCTCCTTAACCTCAAAGGTACCGAAGCCAACGAGCTGAACCTTCTCGCCTGCGAGGATAGCGTCCTCGATAGCAGCGATAGTAGCAGCTACTGCTGCCTCAGCGTCCTTCTTCTTGAGACCGGTTGCACCTGCAACCTTTTCGATAAGAGTAGTCTTGTTCATGGTAATATTTCCTTTCGTTTAAATTTTTCTACCGTTATTTCGGTAATTTAATTATATCATTAAATTTTAATTTTTGCAATACCTTTTGCTAAATTTTCTTCAAAAAAGTGCCTTATTTTGGGGATTTTTTAGCATTTTAATAATTCTATTGCCAATTATTGCCATATTTTAAGCCTTTTTATCGTCCGAAGCGCTCAAAACAAGCCTGTCACAAGCATCTGCGAGCGCTTTTTCGGGATCGACGCCTGCCTCTCTTGCGAGCTTTACGGCGTCAAAAAGCAGGTCGCCGATCACAGCCTCGGTAGCGTTTGCGGACGATATACCGTTAAGCGCACCGCTCGTCGGAAGCGCATATCCGAGCTTCGCCGCCTTGCTTGCAAGCTTGTCCGCGCGAATGAGGGACGGCAGAGAGTGCGACACGGAGTCGAGCACTTCTCTGTCCGACTTCTGATGCTTTTCAACCACCTTTATCTTGTCCCAGTTATTGAGGACCTCCTCTGAGGTGTCCGCCTTAACGTCGGCAAAAATGTGCGGATGGCGAAGGATAAGCTTCTTGCAGATGCCGTCTGCAACGTCGTCGAGGTTAAAGCGCTCTGCCTCCTCCGCGATACGCGCGTGAAACACCACCTGAAGCATAAGGTCGCCGAGCTCCTCGCACATAAGCACCTTGTCGTCGGTGTCGATAGCCTCGATGACCTCGTACGTTTCCTCGATAAGGTTGCGGCGAATGGATTTGTGGTCCTGTTCACGGTCCCACGGGCATCCGCCGGGCGAGCGGAGTATCTCCATTATCTCGCGAAGGTCGTTTACCGTGTAATTTTCTTTTGCCTTGAGTGCTTCAATACGCTGTTTCATAGTTTGTACTTCCTTTTATCTATTCTCTTTTATCTTTTATCTTTTATCTATTCTCTTGCTTTCCCTATCGCCATAAGCCCGACGTATGCGAGCGCCGCCGCGCCTATTGACACGAGCGTTCCCGCTATTGGATAAAGCACCGCCGCAAGCGTCACCGCTACGAGCGCAGTTACGAGCGGCTTTGCGTAAACCCTACGCAAAATTGCCGCGCCGAGCGGTGTGAGCACGGCTATAGCCGTTACCGATATCGTGAGCACCGTGAAATAGCATATAAACGTCGAAACGGGCGTTGCAAGCTTGCCGAGCATCGGCGTGAGCGTCCACGTTGCCGCAAGCTTCGCTATCGCACCTGCGAGCATCGCAAAGAGGGGCACGTGCTCGTGTCCGCTTGCCTGCAAAACGGTGTTCGTAAGCCCGAGCGTGCAAAGGAGCATCGACGACGGTGCGAGAAGTGTGAGTAGTATCGCGCCGCGCTCGGCGACGTCGCTTTCAAACAGAAGCGACAGTATCGGACCTGCCATTGCGGACATTCCTATAGCGCACGGAACGGCAAAAAACGCCGTTGACTTCGCCGCATCGTGAGTCAGCTTTATCGCTTTATCGTTTTCACCCGAAGCGAGCGCTGACGAGAGCGCGGGCAATAGCGCGTACGCGATAGGCAACGTCAGCACGGGCGGCAGATTGAACATCGGCACGGCGAGAGACGAGTAGTTGCCCCATATCGCCGCGACCTCCGCCTGCGCGAGTCCCGTAGCGTGAAGCGTGCGCGTCATAAGTATCGAGTCGATGATGTTCGTGAGGCTCATAACGCTTGAGGAAAGCGTTATCGGGAGCATAGACATGACAAGTCCGCGCGCGAGCGCTTTGCGCGGTGTAAGCTCCCTCTCGAGCGGCTTTCTTTTGAGAAAAGCGTACGCGATGTAAAGTGACAGCATCCCCGCGCCGACGCCAACCGTGATCCCGCCTGCCGCGTAAGCCGCCGCAACGGGCACACCGTATCCTGCGTCGAGCGCATAGTGAGCGAGCGCAACGCCGAGGCAAAGCTTTCCGAGCGCCTCAATGACCTGCGAGAGCGAGTGCCAGCGAAGGTCGCCGAGACCTTGAAAATATCCGCGAAGCGCCGCAGACTGACAGATAAAGAACAGCGTCGGTGCGACGGCAATTATTGCCGCTTCGCTGTTTTCGGTACGCATTATATGCGCAACGAACGGCGCGCCGAGTATCAGCCCGACGCATCCAACAAGCCCGACGAGCGTGAAAATACCAAGCGAGAGGGTGAATATCCGCCTCGCTCCGTCGGCACGCTTCTTTTCGGGGACGCGCGCGATAAGCATAGACGCCGCCGTCGGCAATCCTGCACACGAGAGCGTATAAAGCCACGTGAAAATGGTGTACGCGCCGTTGAAGTAGCCCATTCCCTCCTCGCCGACAAGCGCGGTCATAGGAATCTTGAAGAGCAGTCCGACAGCCTTTACGATGAGGTTTGAGGCGGTCATCAAGATAACGCCGCCCGATACTGTGCCGATAATTTTGGATTTTTTCAAGTATAACGCTCCCGTCGGCGCACCGACGGAGTGTTACTCAGTCGAAATAGTGCGCGATAGTGTGCTTCGCCGTGTGGCGGAGCCTTTCGACGTCCAGCGTTTTGTATTCGCCGTTTTCAAAAAGTATCTTGCCGTCGCACATCGTCATATAAACGTCGCAGTCGTGCGCCGAAAACGCGATGGTTGCGTACGGATCGTACATAGGGATATTGTTGAGCGCGTCGAGGTCAAAGAGCACGACGTCCGCTCTTGCGCCGACCTCGATCTTGCCGCAATCAGGTCTGCCCTGCGACAGAGCGCCCGCACTCCAGCCCATTTTGCAAATATCGCTCATTTTGATAACGTCAGCCACGCGCGTCACACCCTTGTGTATAAGCGCAGCTGTTTGAAGCTCGCGAAGAACGGAGAGCGCGTTGTTGGACGCCGCGCCGTCGGTGCCAAGACCGACGTTAACGCCCTTCTCGAGCATCTTGTGAACGGGAGCGATGCCGCTCGCAAGCTTTAAGTTGCTGACGGGGTTGTGCGCCACGGTGACGCGGTTTTCCGCCATAATCTCCATATCGCGCTCGGTCACCCATACGCAATGAGCCGCGGTTGCCGTGCCCGTCGCACTCGGCGTGAGTATGCCGCAGTCGGCAAGAAACTCTACGGGCGTTTTGCCGTTATGGCGCGCCTTGCACTCCTCGTGCTCGCGCTCTGTTTCCGAAACGTGCACCTGCATACCGAGGTCACGCGCGTGCGTGTACTCGGCGACCTCGCGAAGATAGCCCTCGCGGTTGGTGTACTCCGCGTGAACAGACATATCAACGCGGATGCGTCCGTCACCTGCACCGTGATACTCGTCAGCGAGGCGTACAGCCTCAAGGAAGCGAGAGTCGCCCTTGACAGTAGCATCGTCCGCGAAGGACACGAGACAGCGTGACACGTTTGCCTTCACGCCGATATCAAGCGCCGCCTTTGCGGTTTCGTCACAGAAGAAATACATATCCGAGAAGGATACCGTACCGCCGCGTATCATCTCGGCGATAGCAAGCTCGCTGCCGACGCGTACCGATTTGGGCGTGAGTCTGTCCTCGGCGGGATAGATCTTGGTTTCAAGCCAGCTTTGGAGCGGTAAATCCTCGCCTATGCCGCGAAAGAGCGTCATAGCCGCGTGGCAGTGCGTGTTGTAAAACGCAGGCGTTAAAAGCTTGCCCGTACAGTCGATAGTGCGGTCAGCCACGCCCTCGTATTTACCGATTGCCTTTATATATGCGCCCTCGACGAGCACGTCGCCCGTGAGCTGTGTGCCGTCGCCCGTTAAAATGAGCGCGTTTTTGAGTAGTGTTTTCATAGTTTCGTCCGTCCTTGTTATTCTTTTTCGTCGGTTTGATATTCGTCGAGCAGCCTTTCGACGACGCTGACGAAATTATCGCTTGAGCCGTAATCGAAATTAAGAAGATTGCCGTTGCCGCCGCCTGCGCCGATAACGCTGACGAACGCCTCGCCGTCGCGGCCGATGACCTGCAAGGTCAGAGAGGTGCGACTGGAATTTCTCATATAATACTTGTCGTAAACGTACAGCCAAACGCGAGTGTCGCCGAGCCTCTGAACGGAAATATCGACGAGCTCCACCGACAGGCCGCTGTTTTGTATTCCGCTGTCAAGATAGTTTACAAGATGCGCGGCGTGTGCCGCGAGCTGTCTTTCGTGCTTTGCCATATTTCAGACCTCTGTAATACTTATTCTCTTTGGTGCGTTCTTATTCCGATTGGTTTTCGTCCTTGCCGTCGTGAAAATACATTTCCTTGAATGAGTCCGCAAGGCGCTTTATGTCGGAAAGCTTGTCTATAGTCGCGTCGGCGCCTGCGTAGGCGATATTATTTTCGGTGAGAAACCTTTTGCCCGTGGGAAAGCTCGAGCCAAACGCGTGACACGGCGGTGTGTAAAGATTCATACAGAACGTGCCGCCGGGCGCGTGCGGATCGGGCGACTCCTCGCGTATGTATTCGTCGTACCAATCCTCGAGGCTCAGACAGCCGCGAATGATATCGCAAAACGCTTCCACGTCGGAATATTGCTCGGCGCTCATAGCGAAGCGGTAAACTTCATCTTTAATATATATCTCCGCCTCCGCGCGGTAACGACCGTCAACGAGTCCGCCGTCAACGTATCTCGCAACGGAGCTTCCGCCAATGTCGAAGGCTTCGACGTGCTCGCCGCACGCGAAATTTTTACCGAGCGGTGAATCCGAGCCGTCGCCCTCGTAGCCGTAGCTTACCTCTGCCTCAATGCGCGGACCGCCCGTGAAGCTTTTGTAAAAGTACACGCGGTCACGGTGCTCGCTCTTACAGCTTTGCTGAATGTATCCCGGCAGCTTAAAGCGGCGCAGATAGTGTCCGAAGCCGTAGCTTACCTCGTTTTGCATATATCCCGGCTCGAAATGCAGTCCGTAATCCTGCGTTTTTGAAACGTCGAGCGGTTCTCTGCCAATTCGCCTGCACAGCGAGAAATAAACGCTTTTCGGGAACGGCGTGTACGCATCGACGCGAAGCGCCGTTTCAAAATCCTCAATGCAGGCCGCCACGGCCTGCTCGCCGTCCTTCGTAAGCTCGGTTTCGGGATTTATGAACGGCGTGCTCCAAAGCGCGGTGAATACTTCTCTGATATAAAACTCACCGCCGTCGCTCGGCGTGTTGCGCGAGAGAAAGCGCTTGTCGCATACGGCAGAAAAGCCAAAACGGCGTATCTCCTCAAGCAGTCTGTCTATTTCATATCGTCCGAACGGAGTTATGATAGTTCCCTTCATCGGCATAGGCTCGAACGCGTCCGTGCCCCAGCCGACGTACGCCTGAAGCCCGTCACGGTCGTCGCATATCGCAAAGGCGAGTTGCTGACGAAGCGGTGCGTAAAACGCGCGGCGCAGAGCGTCAAAGTCGCGGTCAACCGAGTAAGTAACGGCAGGGCTTTCAACAAAGCTTACGGAAACGTTCAGATGCTTTGCGAGCGTTTCGGCTATCTCAACGGTCTCGGCGTAGACTCCCGCACCCGAAAAGGTGCATTCGATTTCCGCCGTAAAGCTTTCAGCCCCGACCTTGTAGAAAATATCAAGATAAGAGCTTGCCGCCAAAAATACGGTGTACCCGTCTGCCTCTATCGTGGTTTCGTATTCGTTTTCGATAAAGAAACGCAGTATCGCCGAGCGTATGTCCTTCTCGCGAACGCCGTCGAAGGTGATAAAAAGCCGTATCGGCAGCGCTTCGTCCTCGGGCGGCGGCACTATATCAATGCCGTCGGTGTCGTTGTCGGGTGAGCCGTCAAAGAGCGGCTCGCCGTCGGGCGACAGCAGATCCGCACCGAGGTATATCGCAAGCGAGCGAAGAAACCACTCGGTCTGCGAATCGGTGGCATTACCCGAGCTGACGGTAAGCAGCACCTTTTCGGGCGTGCCCGGTACGGGCAAATAGAGGCACGAGCCGCTATACTGCAGCATCTTTATTACCGCGTCCACCGCGTGCGCGCAGGTTGAAATATCGAGCGCGCCGCGAGGACGTGATAAAATAACGTAATCGGACATTTACTTATCCAAGCGTACGGAGAATGTACGCGGCTACGGTCTTGGTGTAGGCGACGAGCTTGTCGCACTCGATAAATTCGTTCGGCTGATGTGCACCGCCCACCTTGCTGAATTCTCTGCCGCAGCCGAAAGCGAATGCGCGCGAGCTGCCGTGCTTCGAAATAACGGAAAGGTCGGAAAGGCACGAGCCGCAAACGAGGGGCTCCTTGCCGGTCGCCTCGCGCGATGCCGCGAGCATATCGAGAATATCCGCGCTGTCGGGCTCGCAGTGAACGTAGTGGAAGAAGCGTGTACGCGCTTCAAAGCCGTCGCCGATGATGCCGAGAGGCGCGAGGCGCTCTGCGAGAATTTTTTCGATGCGTGCAAGCTCTGCGTATATCTCGTCCTTTGACTTGTCGGTGTAGAATACGAAGTAAACGTCACCCACGCCGAGGTCGTGACCGTGGTCGCCTGCGTGAATGTGCATATAGCGAAGCGCAGTCGAGGGGATGTTCGTGCCCTTGTAGTAGGGGTTAGCCTCGAGCTCTGCACGGCGCTTGTCGGCGAATTCCTTCTCGATGACCTCAAGCACTATCGGAAGCGCGTCTGCCGTTCTCTTTGCACTTGAAACGGGCTCTGCGGTGTGGTAAACGTACGCCATTTCGCCGCCGCCCGAGCCGCAGTGCCAGATCTGATCCTCTCTGCCGTCCATACTTACTATTCTGGGGCAAGGATACTTCATTACGGACGCCATTGCGCCGTGGCTTCCGCCGTACTCCTCGTCAACGTAGCCTGCGAACAGCATATTAGCCTTGGGCACGAAGCCCTCCTCGCGAAGAAGCTTGAATATAAACAAAATGGTAGCAAGCGCGTACTTGTCGTCGCCGACGCCGCGTCCGATTATCTTACCGTCGATAACCTCGCCGAGAAGCGGATCGGTGTCCCAATTCGCAACGTCGCCGATAAGCACCGTGTCAGTGTGCGCCATAAGCATAAGGTCGTCGCGGTCCTCGGCACCCTTGTAGCGTGCAACGACGTTGTAGCGGTCCTCGAGCTTGTGGTCGGGTATGTAGTCGGGATGCTGCTCGAAGCCCTCGATGGAGAGCGGCGAGAATACGTCCGTTTCGAGCGAAAGCTCCTTGCATATCTTTTCAAGGAGCGGGACGATGTTTTTCTCGTTTCCGCCGTTGCCCTGATTTTCGGTGTTTACCTTTACAAGCGAGCCGAGGAGCTCGAAAAGCTCGTCGCGTCTTGCGTCGATAAGTTCAAAAATGCGTTTGGTTTCCATAATATTTTCTCCTTTTAGGTTTATTTTTTATAAATTTATATTTCACATATTACGTCTTTTAAAAGAGTCTTGAAGCGCTCTGAAATGGTCGCCGCCGTGTCGAGGACCTCCTCCTCAGTAAGCGCCGCCCCCGTGATGCCTGCCGCCATATTGGATACGCAGGATATGCAAAGCACCTTGATGCCGACCTGCGCGGCAAATATTACCTCCGCAACGGTTGACATACCGACTAAATTTGCGCCAAGCGCCCTCAGCATACGAATCTCCGCAGGCGTTTCGTACTGCGGTCCTGCCATATACGCGTAAACGCCCTCCTTGAGCGTATATCCGCGCTTTACGGCGCACTTTTTTGCGAGCTGTCGGAACGACTCGTCGTAAACCGACTGCATATCGAAAAATCTTTCGCCGAATTCGGGGATATTAGCGCCGCGCATCGGCGAATCGGGCGCGAGCTTAATATGGTCGGTCACGAGGACGAGGTCACCCGGCTCGATAACTCGCTCGTCGCTGTAGCCGATGCCGCCCGCCGCGTTTGTGATTATCATTTTTTCAACGCCGAGAAGCTTAAAAACGCCTATCGGGTACGCCGTCTGCCACATCTCCCAGCCCTCGTAGTAATGGAAGCGTCCATTCATCGCGAGAACGGTCTTTTCGGTGCCGTCCTCATACTTTATCTTGCCAAATACGAGCACGCCCTTCTGATAGGAAACGGTGGACGTCGGGAAATGCGGTATGTCGCGGTACGGAACGGTAATGGAATCCGTAAGCCGCTCGGCAAACTCGCCGAGTCCCGAGCCGAGAATTATCGCAATATCGGGCGTCGCGCCTATCCTTTCGGCGATGTACGCCGCAGATTCTTTATAATCGTTATATGAAGCCTTCTGCATTTTTACTCTCCTTGTCTTACCGTTTAACCAATAAATTCGCGAAGCACGGACGTTTTCGGCACGAGCTCGGGCGAAACCGTGTCAACTCCGTCGAGCTTACGAAGCAGATCGAGCGCCTTCGCGTAGTACGGGTTGTCGCTCGGCACGAGCTTCAGTATGCCGTCAAGCTCGTTTTTTAATAGATATATCTCGTACTGCATAAACGAGTTGATTTTGATATCCGCCGTGTCAGCGTACGGCAGGATAGACTTATCCTCGTTCTGGGCGACGCCGCGCCAAAGGTAAAACGTAAACTCGGGCGAAGCACCGCGGAACTTGTAGTCGCGCACGAGTCGGCGAAGCAGTCGCAGCTCGCGGCGCATAAAGTACCACTCGCCGATCTGCACGTCCTCCTCGACGCAAATATAGATCGACTTATATTTCCCGCCGAACAGCGCCGTTATCTCGGGGTATATCGCCTGTATGCCCTCGAAGATGAATACGCTGTGGTCGTTGGGATCGACGTGCTCGAAATGCGTGGCACGCCGAGCAACGAAATCGTACACCGGCAGATCGGTCGGCTTGCCTTTGATTATTGAGGCTGCGCACCGTTTGAGAAGCTCCAAATCGAGCGCGTCCACGCTGTCGTAGTCGATCTGCTTGCCCGAGCGCATATGCTCGAAATCCTCGTCCGTTCGAGGCAAGAAGAAATTGTCGATAGAAACGAGATGCACCTCGATGCCGTTTTTCGTAAGCTCGCTCGTTAATTTGTTTGCGGTTGTAGTCTTACCCGAGCAGGTAGGACCTGAAAGGGCGATTATCTTGACTCCGTCGGCTATCACTTCTCTGCACACCTCGTCAAGACGCGCCTCGAATTTTGCCTCGCTCGATTTTATAAGCTCAAGCTTGGCGCTTTCAGATAAAAGCTTTGGGTTTAGGGTTATCATAGACGTTCCTTTCGGAGTATAAGGGGTTAAAACTTAAAAAATTCCTCGATTTTGCGTATTTTTTCTTCCATAGCCGCACCTGCGTCCGTCGCGAGGTATTCATACGGATATTTTGGATCGAAAATGCGCTCGATATACTTCTTACCGTCATCGTCCACGCGCACGAGCTTGGTAGCCGCACCCGCACCGACTGCGAACACGGAATGAAGCTCCTCCATCATAAGAACGTTGTAAAGCCCCTCGCAGCCCTTCTGCGAGTAGCCGACGTTCTCGAGGTTGCCGACGCTGTTCTTCTGGCGGTAGATGTAATAGGGGTTGTAGCCCGCGTTTTTGAGCGTTACCTGCGAATAGTCAATCGACTTCACGGTTTCGTCCGCCGAGCGGTTGTATATCTCGGTGTCAAGGCGGAGAATTTCCGCCGATTTCTTAACGCAGAAGGTGTGAACGGTAATATTCTCGGGCGAGAGCTTCAAAATACTGTTAAGCGAGCGCGAGAAGGTTGCAAACGTGTCGCCGGGAAGTCCTGCGATGAGGTCTGTGTTTATCTGCGGTATGCCAACCTCGCGCGCCGTCTTGTACGCCTTGCGGAAGTCCGCAACGGTGTGACGGCGGCCGATGTTCTTGAGTATCGCGTCGTTCATCGTCTGCGGATTTATGCTGATACGGCTTACGCCAAACTCCTTGGCAACGAGCAGCTTTTCCTTTGTTATCGTGTCGGGACGGCCTGCCTCGAGCGTGAACTCGTTAAGGCGCTTTATCGGGATATTGTCGTCGATAGCACCGAGAAGCTCGGCAAGCTGTGCGTCCGAAAGCGTGGTCGGCGTGCCGCCGCCGACGTAAACGGTCAGCACCTTGAAGCCGCGAAGCTTCAAATATGCAAGAAGCGCACGCGTGTCGTCGCATATACGCTTCAGATAGTCGGGTATCTGCGCAAGCAAGCGCTTCGTGGAATACGACACGAACGAGCAATACGCGCATCTCGTCGGGCAGAACGGTATAGACACGTACACCGAGCAGGTGTACGGCGCTTTGCCGTCGCCTGCAAGGCGCGCGATCTTCTGCTCGTTACGCGCGATTTCAACCGCAAGCGCCGCCTTTTTGGGGCTGACGTGATACTCGCGTGCCAAAAGTCGTCTTGCCTGCTCCGAGGTGTAAACGCGAGCTCCGGTTTCGTCGCGCTTTGATATAAGCTCGCCGGCGAGCTTCGCAGGGCGAATACCCGTGAGTATTCCCCACGCGGGATAACAGCCGAAAAGCTTTACGCCCGCGTCGAGTGCGGCAAGTCCTGCCGCAACCTTACCGGCTTTCACCTCGGGTGTGGCACCGTTTTCGTCAAAGCCGTGCAGCGTGCCGACCTTTACGCTTCGCGTTGCACTCTCGGTCTTGCCGTCGCTTGTGAAGGTACAGGTGACCTCCACCTCGCCCTCCGAGTTGTGGCGAGTGAACTCCGCCATATCCTCTGCGGTGTCGTCCTCTGCTTCTGAAAAGGTCGCGCCGGGGAAAAACAGCATACATACCGTCTGTAGATAGTATCTGTTAAGGTCGCCGTTTATTTTTAAAAACATAACTTTGCTCCCAACTTCTTATTTTTTGAGAATTGCGCTGTCCATATCAATGGTTACGGGGCCGTCTGCCGTGAGGGAAATCTTCATATCTGCGCCAAACACGCCGTTTTCGACGTGTATTCCGCGCTCACGCAGAGCACCCGAAAAATATTCGTAAAGCTCGTTGGCGCGCGCGGGTGCCTCTGCGGCGAAATAATCGGGGCGGTTGCCCTTTTTGTAGTCAGCCGAGAGGGTGAAATTCGACACGACGAGCGCACTTGCCTCCACGTCCTTAACGGATAGATTAAGCTTGCCGTTTTCGTCGTCGAAGATGCGAAGCTTGTATATTTTCTCCGCGAGCACGTCGGCGTCCGCCTCCGTATCGCCCTTCAGAACGCCGAGCAGTATAAACAGCCCGTGTCCGATACTCCCTGCCTGCTCGCCGTCCGCGATAACGGACGCCGACAGACAGCGCTGTAATATAGCCTTCATTTTCTTGCTCCTTTATCACGCGAATCCGCGTACGACGTCTACGACGCCGTCGATGCTCTTGATGCGCGATACGATAGAATTAACGTGGTCTGTATTTTTACACGAAATGCTGAGGTTCAAAATGGTCGAATCGTTCTGACACTTCTGCGAGCTTATCGAGATGACCGACACGCGCATATCCGCGAGTGCCACCGAAACGTTTGCGAGCAGACCGATAGTGTCCTTGCAGTAGATCTGAATAAACGCCTCGAACGAGGATTTCTCCCATTCTGCGCCTGCCTCCCACCAAGCCGAAACGTATCTGTCGCGGTCCGCCTCGCGCTGCATACCTGCAAGCACGTTCGGGCAGTCGGATTTGTGGATAGACACGCCGAAGCCCTTGGTGATAAAGCCGACGACGTTGTCGCCCGGAAGCGGATTACAGCACTTTGCAAACTTGACCGCACAGCCGTCCGCGCCGTCGATAACGATACCGCCCTGCGAATGGTGATGATGCGGCTTTTCGACGGTTTTGAGCTGTGAAACGTCCGTGATTTTCTCCGCGGGCTCGGGTTGGACTACGACTCTGTCAAACTCGTCGCGAAGCTTCGTGGTGAGCTTCGTCATAGGCAGACCGCCGTAGCCGACTGTGTTGTAAAGGTCGTCAGCCGACGTAATGCCGATTCGCGCGGCAACGGCGGAAACGATCTCCTCGAGCTGTGTTTCCGTATACGCGCGGTTGTACTTTTTGAGCTCGCGCTCGACCTCGGTCTTGCCGACCTCGATGTTTTCGGAGCGCATCTCCTTCTTAAACCACTGACGGATCTTACCGCGCGCCTCACCCGTTTTGACGATTTTGAGCCAATCGCGGCTCGGTCCGCGCGACGCGCCCGAGGTGATGATCTCGACGATGTCGCCGTTCTTTGGCGAGGAGTCTATCGTTGCGATGGCGCCGTTTATTTTCGCGCCCACTATCTTGTTGCCTATCGCGGAATGGATAGCGTACGCGAAGTCGATGAGCGTTGCGCCCTGCGGCAGAACGATAACGTCGCCCTTGGGGGTAAACACGAACGTTTCGTCGTGGAACATATCGATTTTGAGCGAGCGAAGAAACTCGTCAGGATCGTGCATATCCGAGTCGGAGTCGAGAAGCTTTGCAACCCATTGAAGCTTCTGGTCGATATCCTCTCTGCCCGTAGAGCCCGTTTTGTATTTCCAATGCGCACAGACGCCGTATTCCGCGATGTGGTGCATATCCCAGGTGCGTATCTGCACCTCGAACGGTATACCGTCGCGTCCGATAACGGTGGTGTGAAGCGAGCGGTACATATTCGGCTTGGGCGTGGATATATAGTCCTTGAAGCGGCCGGGGAGCGACTTATACATCTCGTGGATAATACCGAGCACCGTGTAGCACTCAAGCTCGGTGTCAACGATGATACGGATAGCGTAAAAGTCGTATATCTCGTCGAAGCTCTTATTCTGATTATACATCTTCTTGTATATCGAATACGTAGACTTAACGCGTCCTTCAAGGGTGAATTTTACATTGTATTCGCCAAGCTTTGCGGCAACGTTTTCCTTAGTGTTTTCGATAAAGTTTATGTTGTTGCCGTATTTCTTGTCAATATCGCGCTGAACCTCCTCAAAGCCTATCGGATCGAGATAGGAAAGCGCGTGACGCTCAAGCTCCTGCTTGATGCGCTGGATACCGAGTCGGTGTGCGAGCGGCGCGAACACGTGCATCGTTTCGAGCGCGGTAACGCGGCGCTTGGGCTCTGGCTTCGCGTCGAGGGTGCGCATATTGTGGAGTCGGTCGCAGAGCTTGATGAATATGACGCGAATGTCCTTGCTCATCGCAAGGAACATCTTGCGAAGGTTCTCAATCTCCGCCTCGTCCTTGTCTTCTATCTTTATGTCAACGAGCTTCGTAAGTCCGTCAACGAGCATCGCGACCTCCTCGCCGAATTCGTCGCGTATCTGCTCACAGCATACCTCGCAGTCCTCGACTGTGTCGTGAAGGAGCGCGGCGCATATCGAGTCGGTGTCAAGCTCGAGGCTCGCGACTATCTCCGCAACCGCAATCGGGTGCGAGATGTACGGCTCACCGCTTTGGCGGAACTGTCCCTCGTGAAGCCTGTCGGCTACGACGAAGGCGCGTTTTACTTTTTCAATGTTGTATTTTTTGCCCGTACTGACGAGCTTTTCTATAAGCGCGCGTATCGGCTCAAAGTTATAGTCCTTGGGGTAATCGGTAGTCATAATTTATCCTTCCTTAAGACTGTGTGCCGCCGAGCGATGCGAGAATACGCGATGCCTCAAGCGGTATCTTCCCGTTTACGGGGAGTAAGGTTATTTCATATCTTTCGCCGCGGTAGAGTGATAGAATAGACAGCTCCGCGAAAACGTCGAGCATTAGCGCAACCTTGTCGGCTGTATATCCAAGCGCCGACGATATTTCGGCAAGCGTCGCCTTGTGGGGCTGAGCTTTTGCTTTAAGATAACGGTAAAGCGCGGCGAAATCATCTCTAGTTGTAGCTTCGTTTGCTGCCGTGCGGCGAATATCGCGAACTAAAAGCTGTACGCTTTTTCTGCCGCGAAACTCGTTTATATCAAGGTTATATGCGAGGTCAACGACGTCGCCGGGGACGAACTCGAACTCTGCCGAGGAGTGTCCGAAGCAAAGCGCGGTGAATTCAACGGCGTAGCCGGGAGCGCGAAGCGTGAGCTTTGTGTGCTTACCGCCCGACAGTGCGGTGACGTCCGTGATTATAAGTCTGTCCGTTTCGAATACGGGCTGTGAATTGCACGTGCCGTACGGCTCGAGCAGATAAAGCTCCTCTGCAAGCTTTTGCGATATCTCCTCGGGGGTTATCCGCAGGTCGATATCCACGACTCTGCAAAGCTCGCTCTTGCCAAGCGATTTTTTTGCAAACTCGTTTATAGCCATTCTGAACGCCGGTAAATTAGAGCGTTCAAGCGAAAGTCCCGCCGCAAGCTCGTGTCCGCCGTATTTCGAGAGAAACGGCGAGCAGTACTCGAGTGCCTCAAAAAGGTTGAGCCCGCGTATCGAGCGTCCCGAGCCCTTACCGATATCGGTGGGAAGCGGCTCGCCGTCCGTGTTGTTCTCGAAGCTTATGAGAATCGACGGGAGATTGTAGCGCTCGGTAAGCTTGGAGCAGACGATGCCGATAACGCCGTGATGCCAATGGTCGTCGTCGAGCACGATAACGTAGTCGTCCTCGCCGCACTGTTCTTCAATCTTTGCGCTTGCCGCCTCGACGATAGTGTTCTCCTCAGCCTGACGGCGGCGGTTGGTCTCGCAAAGCTCGTTTGCTATCTCGTCGGCGCGCGCCTCGTCCTTGCAAAGAAGGAGCTCAACGGAAAATTCCGCGCTCGAAATGCGACCCGCCGCGTTAAGACGCGGCGCTATAGTGAAGCCGACGGTCGAGGACGTGATCTTTTTCTTTATCGGTCTGCCATCCGCATCGACGGCGATAATTCCCGAAGCGCGCATAAGCGCGGCAAGTCCTGCGTTTTTTGTGTTTTCAAGAAGCATAAGCCCGTAGCTCACGATAATACGGTTCTCATCGACGAGCGGCATTACGTCCGCCACGGTGCCGATAGCAACGAGCTCGGCAAATCTTGCGGCACAGCCTTTGGTCGCCTCAAAGGCATCAACGCCGCGAAGGCGCATTTCAAGCGCGCACACGAGCTTGAACGCCACTCCGCAGCCTGCGAGCTCGTCGAAGGGATACGTACAGTCGCCGCGTCGCGGGTTTACGACGGCAACGGCGTTGGGAAGCTCCTCGCGGCACTCGTGGTGGTCGGTAACTACCGTGTCGATACCGAGCGAGCTTGCGACGGACACCTCGTCGATCGCGGTAACGCCCGTGTCAACCGTAATCATCAACGTGCAGTCCTCCTTGGCGAAGGTGCGCACCGCGTCAACGTTGACGCCGTAGCCCTCGCCGACGCGGTTGGGAATGTAATATTTAACGTCACAGCCGAGCTCGGAAAGGTACGTATATACGACCGACACAGCCGTAACGCCGTCAACGTCGTAGTCGCCGTAAACGACGATGCGCTCGTTCTTGCGTATAGCGGAAGCGATGCGCTCTACCGCCTTATCCATATCGCGAAGTCCGAGGGGATCGTGGAGCAGCTCTGTTTCTTTATGTATGAAGGCGCGCGCCGCATCGGGTGTCGTATATCCGCGGGAGGCGAGCAGCCGCGAGGTTGCAAGCGAGAGATTCAGCGCACTTGCTATCTCGTCAGCGCCGCACGCGCTTTCGCCGACGCGCCATATTTTCTTTTTCGAAGCGTGTTTTAGCATATTTCACCTGAATTCGTAAGTATTTGTGTGATTCGCACGGCGGTATGCTTTTTGGCATATCTGTTGAGCGTTGCCCATACGATTATAAATGCGAGGATAAAGCCGAGCACGGCGCCGATATAAGCAGGCGCCGTCCCCTCGATAAGTCCTCCGACGAAGTATCCGATAACGCCAAGCAAAAGCGGGAAGAGGAACACAGCCGCGGCATAAAGCAAAACCGTGGACGACTCGCTCTCGAGCATTACCCTGTCGCCGACCTTTGCGCCGATAGCGTTGTGCGCTTTCGTGCTGACGGACTTGCCGCCGAAGCTTACGCAAGCGGAGCACTCGCCGTTAGCGTTTGCGTGACAGCCCTCGCACGCGGATTTTCTCGAAACCTCAACCGTAGCAAAATCGCCTTCCGCAGCGCAAACTATACCGATCTGCTGCATATCCTCACCACCCCAAAATAGACATAGATATATATAATAAATATTATACCACACTTTTGCAGAAAAGTCTATAGATAATGCTGTGCAAATCAAGCACCACATTTTGTGCACCTTGACGAATTGTTTTAAAAAGTGACTCGCGGGGTTTACTTTTTACCCTTTTGGTGATATAATCATAAAGGCGCATTTCCGCTCGTAGCTCAGCCGGATAGAGTACCGGATTCCGATTCCGATGGTCGCAGGTTCGAATCCTGTCGAGCGGGCCAAAAATACCGTCAGCACCCTTGCGGTGCTGACGTTATTTTTCTCTCGTTTGATAGCTTGAGAAGCTCGATTTGAGGACGTCATAAAACGAACGGCTTCAGCACACAAGAACGTCCTCATGCAGCCACGCGAAGCGTTGCTGCGGCAGGTATCGAATCCGTCGTACGGTTACAACTAACTCCACTTGCGGTGCTGACGGTATTTTTCTCTCGTTTGATAGCTTGAGAAGCTCGATTTGAGGACGTCATAAAACGAACGGCTTCAGCACACAAGAACGTCCTCATGCAGCCACGCGAAGCGTTGCTGCGGCAGGTTTCGAATCCGTCGCACAGTTGGGATTAACTCCCCTTGTGGCTTTTTATGACCTCGCGCTTTGCGCTCGGGAAAACGTAAGGGGAGAGGAAGATTTTTAAGCGCCAAATCTCCCTCTCCCCTTGCACCCCTCTCCTACTCGGCTGCGCCCCCTAAAAGAAGGCGGCGCGCGAAAAGGGCTTCTTTGCGTGCGCGACGGTGCGCGATTCGATGGCTAAAAGGAGTTATCGCTACCTGTTATCCCGATACTTTTTCGGGCTCATACCAAATTTTTCGCGGAACATTCGGTGAAAATAGCTCTTGTTTTCGTACCCGACTGCGAGAATTATCTCCTCGACCGAAAGTGACGTGCTTTCGAGCAAAAACGCCGCCTGCGTTAGACGCTTTTTCTGCAAATGCTCGGTGTACGTCTTGCCCGTGCGCTTTTTTATTTCGTGGCTGAGCCAATAAAAATCGTAGTGCAGAAGCCGCGCCGCCTCTGAAAGGCTTCCCTGTTTGTAATTTTCCTCGATGTAGCGAAATATCTCCATCATCGCCGCGTCCTCGCGGCTCTCGTAAACGAGCTTGTCCGTGTTTGAAAGCAGTTGCAAGAACAAAAGCCCCATCGTCGTTTGCATAACGTTGCGCTCGCCAACCTCGTCGCTCGTCAGCGTCCAAATGAGGTTTTCTATAAGATTTTGCACCGGCAGAACGCCTGCGACCTTAAAATGAAGGTGTCCCTTGTTCTCGCCCTCGAAAAGCGACTTTATAAGGAAGCTCCTTATCGGCGTTTCAACGGCGCCGAGCATTTCGAGCGTCTTGCCGAAAAACGACGGCTGTATGATAAAGTTGACAGCAATATCGTCCCTTCCCGCGGGTAGTATCTCCTGCCTTGCATTCTGCCCGAGAAAGAGCAGCTCGCCCTCGCAAAGCTCTATTTCCTTGCCGTTTATTATGTGCTTGGTCTTGCCCGAGCACATATACACAGCCTCTATGTAATCGTGCGTATGCACGGGAAAGCGTATGAAGCGAGTGTGCGTTCGCACGCGTATCAAATTGCCGTCTGTGAGGAGCTTTTTCGAGCGTATTACGTTTCCGCCGCCCGTCGTGTAAATGCTCTTATCGACGTTTTCCTTTCCCTCGAGTATCGCGCGCTCCTCATCCGTTATCGGCTTGAGCTTATCTATGATTTCCTGACTTATCATTTTTATCACCCCATACTATTCTAACACGTTTCTTCGAAAAAATCAACACAAATAAGGATACTTTTTTCACAAATGGTGTCCTTTATTTTTTCTTTGCGGCGTGGTATACTGAAAATACAAAATGCTAAAAAAGGGTGCGTGTGCAAATATGGCTATAAATCACAAGAAAATTGCCGATCTTGCAGGAGTTTCCATCTCAACGGTTTCAAAAGCGCTCTCGGGCAGCGCGGAAATAAGCAAGGAGAGCGCCGAGAGGATACGCAGGCTCGCGATCGAATGCGGATATTTTCAGGAAAAGAAACGGCGCAAGCGCGAATACTCTAACGACGGCTCGCTCTCTGTTGCCGTTATTGTTCCGGATGTTCTTGACGAGCGCAACTCAAAGGCGGTTACCTATTTAAAAAACGGGCTTGAAGCAAAAAAAGCCTGCATCGCCGTTTACTTCTACGATTCTGACGTCAGCAAGATAAACGGCATCGTCGAGCGCGTCATACTCAGTGAAGCCGCGGACGGCATCGTGGTAATCGGCGTTGCGGCGACCGATAGCGAATACAACATCCCGTTTGCAAGCGTCAGCACCGAAAGCGCAGAGAATATCGAGAAGGAGTCGGTGCGGGCAGTCTATTCTCTGCTCTCGCAGCTATTATCAGACGAAAACGACGAGTAAACATAGGAGATCGGAATGAACAGATATACACAGGCAAAGGAAATTTACGCCGCTCTCGGCGTTGACGCGGAGGCGGCACTTCGCACGCTTTCGGGCGTTAGCATATCGGTACACTGCTGGCAGGGCGACGACGTCGTTGGATTTGACACTAAAACGGCGGCGTCGGGCGGTATTCAGACGACGGGCAACTACCTCGGCAGAGCAAGAACGCCCGACGAGCTTATGGCGGACTACGACAAGGCGTTTTCGCTTATTCCGGGCAAGAAAAAGCTCAACGTTCACGCGTGCTACGCGATTTTCGACGACGGCGAGACCGTCGGGCGCGATAGGCTCGAGCCAAAGCATTTTAAAAAATGGGTAGAATTTGCAAAGACGCGAGGAATGGGCATCGACTTTAACCCCACGTTCTTTTCTCACCCTATGGTGAAGGACAACCTCACCCTTTCTTCTCCCGACGATAACGTGAGAAAGTATTGGATAAACCACGGCATAGCGTGCATCAAGATAGCGGAATACTTCGCAAACGAAACGGGCGTACCCGCCGTCGTCAACTTCTGGATCCCTGACGGTTTCAAAGACGTTCCGGCGGACAGACTCGGACCGAGAGCGCGATTCAAGGCGAGCCTTGACGAGATACTCGCGGTGCCGTACGACAAATCGAAGGTTTACGTGACGCTTGAATCGAAGGTGTTCGGCATCGGACTTGAGAGCTACACGGTCGGCTCGGCGGAATTTTGTCTGTCGTATTCCGATTATAAGGGAATCACGCCGCTTATGGACAACGGTCACTACCATCCTACCGAGGTCGTTAGCGACAAGATATCCTCCCTGCTCCTTTTCAACGAAAGGATAGCCCTCCACGTAACGCGTCCCGTGCGTTGGGACAGCGACCACGTGGTGCTGTTCGACGACGAGACGAGGGAGATCGCAAAGGAGATCGTGCGAAACGGCGCGCTCGACCGCGTGTTTATAGCGACGGACTATTTCGACGCGTCGATAAACCGCATTTCTGCGTGGATAACGGGTGTCAGAAGCGTACAGAAGGCGCTTCTTTACGCCCTGCTTGAACCGAGCGAGAGGCTTAAAGAGCTTCAGGATAGCGGCAATTTCACGGAGATTATGTATACGAGCGAGCAAATGAAAACCGCGCCCTTCGGCGACGTGTGGAACGAATTTTTAGCGCGCGAGGGTGTGGCAAGCAACTATTTTGATGAGGTCAAAAAATACGAAGCGGAGGTTTTGTCAAAAAGATGAAGAACGTACTTAATGCACCGTTCGTTGAGGAAATGAAGAAGCTCACGGCCAATATGTACCGCCTCGGCTGGGACGAGCGAAACGGCGGAAACGTCAGCTATATGCTCGATGAAAACGAGGTGGCACGGTACCTCAACACGAATAGCGCGATACGCGAGATACCGCTCGGTTTTGACGCCGCCGCACTCGTCGGCAAGATATTCATCGTTACGGGCACGGGCAAGTATTTCAAGAACGTCATCGACGCGCCCGAAACCAACCTCGGCATCATAAAAATTGCACGGGACGGCAAAACGGCACGCCTTCTCTGGGGATACGACGACGGCGGCAGGTTCACGAGCGAGCTTCCCGCGCATCTTATGAGCCACGTCGCTCGCCTCAAGGTCGATCCCGAAAACCGCGTGATTATACATACCCATCCCACCAACACGCTCGCTATGAACTTCGTTCACGAGCTTGACGACAAGAAATTCACGCACACGCTTTGGGAGATGTGCACCGAGTGCATCGTCGTGTTCCCCGAGGGCGTCGGAGTGCTCCCGTGGATGCTTTGCGGAACGTCGGAGATAGGTGAGGCTACCGCGAAGAAGATGGAAGAATTCCGCATCGTTATCTGGGGTATGCACGGAATTTACGGCGCGGGCAAAACGCTCGACGAAACCTTCGGTCTTATTGAAACCGTCGAAAAAGCGGCGCAGATCTATATGCTCACCGCGCATCTGCCGCGCATAAACACGATAAAGGACGAGGAAATGGTTACCCTCGCTGAATTTTTCGGCGTCAAATACCGCAAGGATTTTCTTGATCTTTAATCGCAAAAATCGGCTCCGCCAAAGCGGAGCCGTTCCTTTTTTTCGGGCAATATGTCTATTGACAAACCACTGCCGCTGTGATATAATATTTCAGTATACATAATTTATTGAAAGGATGACACCTCGTGCTTTCAGGTCTTCGCAATTTTGCCTTGACTTTTCTTATTTCCGCAGTGATCTTCGGACTGCTCGCGTGGGGCATCGTCGGCTTCGTCGTAGATATTATGCAGGAAACCATACCCACGGGCGAAAACGCGCCGAGCGCCGACGAATTTGACACCGATATTACTACACAGCCAAACGATAACGATACGACGCCGGGCGCAAACGGTACGGCAGATACGGAGGATACCTCAGACGAGCCTATCGGCGAAATAATCGGCGACACCTTCACGATGCTTCTCATCGGCACGGACTATCAGCCCGAGATATTCGACGATTACGATTACGAGCAAAAATGGGAGGGCGACGGCTTCCCCGATCGCAGAAACCGCGAATGGGGCGCCGATATGATAATTCTCCTTCGCGTTGACAAGGAGGACCGTCAGTTTATCTTCTGTCCGATACCGCGTAACACTCGCGTATTCGTGGACGGCGTTTATATGCAGCTTGGCGACACGCTTGACGATAAGGGCATCGAATTCCTTTGCGGAAAGGTTTCGGGGCTTACGGGACTTAATATAGACTATTACACCAAGATCGACGTCGGCTCTATCGCCGCCGCGATTGACGTGCTCGGAACGGTTGAATACGACGTTCCCGAGGATATGGTCTACAGCGATCCTGCGCAAAGTCTTGAAATTAACCTCACCGCAGGCAAGACCGAGCTTGACGGTGCGATGGCGGCACAGCTTCTTCGCTACGTCGGCTACGAAAACGGCGCCGCCGAGCGTATGAACGTAACGATAGACCTTTGCAACGCTATACTTGAAAAGTTCACGGACATACGATACCTCGACGAGGCAGACGACCTTTATAACGCTCTTAAGGACCATATTGAAACAACCTTCACTCTTGACGACCTTCTCAATAATCTCGATCTGATTTTCGCCTATTCGAAGTTCAAAACTATCACAGAAAGCTATCCCGGCTACAACAAGCTTTACGACGGAGTTACATATTTCGAGCCGTCGCTCACGAGCGCGCTCAAAAAATTTGACGCGTACAAATAATCACTGTAAATTTTTTTATCACGGCAGCCAGCCGTGAAGAAAGGACAATAAAATGAAAAACACAGAAAAAACAATGGACAAGATCGTCGCGCTTTGTAAGACACGCGGTTTCGTGTTCCCCGGCTCGGAGATATACGGCGGCCTTGCAAACTCTTGGGACTACGGTCCTCTCGGCGTTGAGATGAAGAACAACGTCAAGCGCGCTTGGTGGAAGAAGTTCGTTCAGGAGAACCCCTACAACGTAGGTCTTGACTCCGCGATACTTATGAACCCCGAGGTATGGGTGGCTTCCGGTCACGTTGCAACCTTCAACGATCCGCTTATCGACTGCAAGGCGTGCAAGATGCGTCACCGCGCAGACAAGCTCGTTGAGGAGTACGTCAAGGAAAACAACATCACCGACGTTAACGTCGAGGCTATGGACGGCGAGGCGCTTCTCGCATATATTCGCGAGAATAACGTGCCCTGCCCCGGCTGCGGCAAGTCCGATTTTACCGATATCCGTAAGTTCAATCTTATGTTCAAGACCCATCAGGGCGTTACCGAGGATACGGGCAGCGAGGTTTATCTCCGCCCCGAGACCGCGCAGGGTATCTTCGTAAACTTCGAGGCTATTCAGAGAACTACCCGCCGCAAGCTTCCCTTCGGCGTTTGTCAGGTTGGTAAGTCCTTCAGAAACGAGATCACTCCCGGTAACTTTATCTTCCGTATCCGCGAGTTTGAGCAGATGGAGCTTGAGTTCTTCTGCAAGCCCGACACCGACCTTGAATGGTTCGAGTATTGGAGAAGCTACTGCCACAATTGGCTTCTAAGCCTTAACGTAAGGGAAGAAAATCTCCGCCTTCGTGACCACGAGCCCGAGGAGCTTTCCTTCTATTCCAAGGCAACCACCGACTTCGAGTACCTCTTCCCGTTCGGTTGGGGCGAGCTCTGGGGCGTTGCCGACAGAACCAACTACGACCTGTCCCAGCACATTGAGCATTCGGGTAAGGATCTCACCTACTTCGATCCCGAAACCAACGAGCGCTACATTCCTTACGTCGTCGAGCCTTCCCTCGGTGCTGACCGTATGGCACTCGCGCTTCTCGTTGAAGCGTACGACGAGGAGGTTATCGACGCCGAGAAGAACGACACTCGCGTCGTAATGCGCTTCCATCCCGCTATCGCGCCCTTCAAGGTTGCGGTGCTTCCCCTCTCTAAGAAGCTCTCCGACAAGGCTATGGAGGTCTACACCGAGCTTTCGAAGGACTTTATGACCGACTTCGACGAAACCGGCTCTATCGGTAAGCGTTACCGCCGCGAGGACGAGATCGGTACTCCTCTTTGCGTAACCTACGACTTCGAGTCCGAGACCGACGGCTGCGTAACCGTACGCGACCGTGACACTATGGAGCAGGTTCGTATTTCGATCACCGAGCTTAAGTCGTACATCGCTGAAAAGATCAGATTCTAAAATATTTGCCGCGTATCTTAGATACGCGGCATTTTGTTTGCAATAAAAAAGCGCATCCGCAGGATGCGCTTTTGGCTTTTGAAAGTATTTATTTCATCGCTCTGCAGCCATAGAGCCAGTTGATGTCTGTCTTACTGATGGAACGCATACAAAAAATTCCGTTGCAGTAAAAGTGATCCCATCCGCCGCCAAAAACTACGATGCTTTTGCCCTGACCGAATGAGCTCCACTCCGCACAGTAATGTGAATCATATTTTGCGCCAAGCTCGCACGGAAGCGTGGCCCATTGCATTTGAGGATCATAACCAAGCTTTTTAATATGCCCCTCACCGCTTTGTCCGTATGTATGATTAGCAGGTGTTGTAAAGGAAAGCGGCGTATCGTATACGGCAAATCGACTGTCATCTTCTGAAAATGTAAGTCCGTCCGCCATTTCCCACACGTTTCCGAAAATATTCTCTATCCCCCGGTAAATAAAAGCGGCAGTATGTACGCTTTGCGAAAGGCGTCCGCTGTGGTATTTCATAGCATCACATTCTCCGGAAGTATGGGCGGAGGAATAAATTCTGGTAACACCTTTTTGAATTTCTATAGGAGCGCCGCTGAAGGTTATGTGCATTTGTTCATCACACACCTTCGTTGAAACGATTTTCCGCGGGTCGCTGATATCCCAAACGCCGCCGCCCGCAATCGAAAGATAAACCACATCCCCCGGTACTACCGTATCCCAACGCCACATATATGGAACGATGGCTGTGTTTGTGAGCCCCGAGTTCTGACACACACACGCAGGATTGCTTGCATACGGAACGTAGCTGATACCGCTGTTTACGCCCTGTGAATCAAGTGTTGCGCATTCAACAACAAAAAGGTGCTGAATGGCAAGGTAAGCATAAATCGAGCAAAGCTCAAAGCCCGCCGAACGGCACCCTTGTCTGAATTCATCTATCGAAAGATATCTTAACGGTACCCGCCCCGTAACTGAAACAAATCCGCTTTCAAATGAACAGCACTCGTATTTGGCAATATATCGGCGTTCAAGAATGCATCCGTTTTCATCAAGAAACCAAGGCTCTATCTCAAATCCTTCGTGAGGGTAACCGGAGATCAGCCATTCCTCTTGGTTTTCGGTTACAGTGCGCTTAAAATAAAACGCGGAGATTTAGATAAACGTATTATTTTGACGCGAGAAATCCTTTTCGCCCTCATAAACAACCGTGCCGTTTGCAAGGATATTGCACTCCTTGATATCGCACCACGGATAGCACGAATCAAAATCAGAACGCTTGATTTCATTGCCCGTCTGCTGACTGTATTGCTTCCCTTTTGCGTCATAGGTTCGAATCAGCTCGGCGGATTGTGAATCAGGATCGAATGAAACACCGTAATTTTTTTCATAACGTCTCTCCTGTATTATCAACATAAGTATTATTATGCGCGATCGTAGGGGCAAACAGCGGCTGCACCTAACATTCCTTTGCTATATCAGAGTATACCGCAGAGCGCGTTAACGTCATCCTCGCTCGTTGCCCAGCTCGTCGCTATGCGTACGGCTGTGTGCGTGTCGTCAACTATCTCCCAAAACGATACCGCTACACTCTCGCGAAGCTTCTTTAGCTGCTCGTTTTCGAGGATAATGAATATCTGATTTGTCGTGGTTTCGATAAGGAACTTATAGCCCTTTTCGATGAGCACCGCACGGATGCGGTCAGCCATTTCTATCGCGTTGCGGCTTATCTTGAAGTAAAGGTCGTCCGTAAAGAGCGTGTCGAACTGTACGCCGAGGAGTCTGCCCTTTGCAAGAAGTGCGCCGTGCTGTTTTATCGACGTGAAGAAATGCTTCGGCGCATTCGCGTGCGTGAAAACGACAGCCTCGCCGCACAGCGCGCCAACCTTCGTACCACCGATGTAGAATACGTCGCAAAGATCAGCTATGTCACGCAGCGTTAAGTCCGTGCCCGTGCTCATAAGACCGTAGCCAAGACGTGCGCCGTCAAGGAATAGCGGCAGGTCGTACTCGCGGCATACCTTCGACAGCTCGCAAAGCTCTTTCTTGGTGTAGAGCGTGCCGTACTCGGTCGGGTGAGATATGTAGACCATTCCGGGAAAAACGAGGTGGTCGCGTGCCTCGTCGGCACGGAACAGCTCGACGAACCTCTTTACCGACTCCGCACTGATCTTGCCATCCTTGTGCGGTACGGTCAGCACCTCGTGGCCCGTATATTCGATAGCGCCCGCCTCGTGCGCCGCGACGTGTCCCGTAGTTGCGGAGATAACGCCCTCATACGGCTCGAGCATACGGTCGATAACGAGCTGATTTGTCTGCGTGCCGCCCGTGAGCAGAAATACCTCTGCGTCAGGTCTGCCGCACGCCGCTTTGATCTTTTCTTTGGCGGAGTCGCAGTATTTGTCGTTGCCGTAGCCCGACAGCGGCTCTAAATTGGTTTCGATAAGTCGGCGCAGTATGTTCTCGTGTGCGCCCTGAATGTAATCGCTCTCAAAATTAAGCATAGCTTACCTCTCTATGTATCATTATTTCTCCCGAAAAGCCAAAAGGCTTTTCGGTTATTTGTTTTCGACACTTTGCATCCATTCGTCTGCCTTTGCTTTCGACATACGAATGATATTTTCCTCGGGGTGAATTGAGTCCGCGCCGCCGTTTACGTAGAGAAAATATTTTCCCGTTGGCGTTATATAAAGCGTCTCTTCATACCCGTCGGTGCTTCCGACGTCGCCGCTCGTGTGCTTTTTTATAAGCTCGGCGTTGTCGGTGTCGTATTCTATCTTGCAGATTATCTTTTTCATATATGCACTCCTATCAATTTTGATCGGTTACACATATATTGTTCCAATTTTACGCGCAAATACGCATAAATCAAAATTTATTTTTTGCGCGACCACTCGTACGCCATACGCGGCGAGCCGTCACCGACGTATATTGTGCCGCGATGCACAAATCCGCACGCTTCAACGGCTTTTTGCATCGTCTTATTGTCCGCGTGCGTGTCTATGCGAATGTGGTCGTGGTTCGCGCTCACAAACTCGAAAACGCGTCTGAATACGCCCCTCTCGCTGCCGTCGGATGCCACGCGGTGTACGGCGACGTACGGCGTATTGTCGCCCCACTCGCCCTCGATGTACGCGTACGTTGGATCGTCGCCCTCGAACATACCAAAGCACGCAGAGATACGCCCGTCGTCGGTACATAGGACGTACAAATTCCCTGCCTCGATATCAGCGCTTACAAGCTCGGGGTGTGGGTATCCGCCCTGCCACTGCGTGGCGTTGCCGTTTTCGCGCATATACGCCCTCGCCGCGGCGTAAATTCGCATCAGCTCGGCGTGATCGGATGTTGTTGCGTTTCTTATCATAACTACTCCAATAGCTTCAAAAGAGCCGACCGATAGGGTCGGCTCTTAACTAAATTTTACAAAATGAGCTCGGTAATAAAGTACAACACGGACGGGCACAAAAGGCATCCAAGACCCGTGTAGAAGGTGGCCGTCATAGCGCCGTACGGTACGAGCGAGGGATCGGTCGCCGCAAGACCGGCAGATGTGCCGCTGGTCGTGCCCATAAGTCCGCCGAAGATCATAGCCGCGCGAGGCGTGTTAAGACCAACGAATTTTGCAACTATAGGCGTCATAATCATTACGGCAACGGATTTGATAACGCCTGCCGCGATGGACAGCGTAATAACAGTGTCGCTTGCGCCGAGTGCCTCGCCGGTAACGGGGCCGACCACGAATGTGACACAGCCGGCACCGATAGTTGCGAAGCTTACCGCGTCGGTGTATCCGAATGCGAGAGCAACGAGACCGCCGACGAAATAGGACGAAATAATACCGAGGAACAGCGCGATTATCGCCACGACGCCGCACTTTTTAATTTCGGAGAATTTAGCACCGAACGCAGTGGAAACGATAGTAAAATCACGGAACATTGAGCTTCCGAGGAAGCCGACGCCCGAGAAAACTGCTATATCTGCAAGACCTTTTTTATAAACGGTCGTGCTATCATTGGCAAGCCAAGCGTTTTCGGGGTTGGAAAGAATGAGTCCTGCTACGTATGCAAGGATAAGTCCTGCGAAGATCGCGATAGCGGAGGAAGCAATTCTGCCCTTCAGAACCTTTTTTGAAAGAAGGTCTGCAAGGAAGGAAAGAACGCCGACTATAATAAACGCCGCAATAAAGCCGTTCGAGGTGAAAAAGTCGGCAATGATATTAAGTATGTTCTGCATCACTTTGCCTCCTTTTCGTCAGAGCTTTTCTTTTCAAGCTTGCCTGCGATAGTGTTAAGCACGACGAGAAGCACGAACGCCGCAGCGACGACCGCAATTCCCGCGACGACTGCAAGCCAGCCCTGCGTAAGCGCGCTGTATACGTTCTGCGACGCGGACATCGCTATAATTACGGGCAAAAACATCGCGCCCCAGAACTTGATTCCGTTTTCCCAGCCCGTGGGAAGCACCTTGTTTACCCACTTGGAGTTGGTAATAAGAAGCAACAGGAGCATTGCAAAGCCAACGCCGCCAATGTCGGAGTTGATACCCGTTAAAAGTCCGATTATATTGCCGAATGTTGTTCCGAGAAACATACAAAGGGCAAGTATTGCTACACCGTAAATCATAGTGAAATGCCTTTCTTGTAAGTGATAATTTATGCCTGGAAGTTGAGTCCCATCGAGCAGTGGTAGTCCTCGGTAAACTCCGTGACGCCCATTTCGATAAGACGCTCATACTCCTCGAAATCTCTGCGCTTGATCGCCCACGCCGCGGCAAAATAGCCTGCTTCGGTTATCATTTTTGCAATCTCGGGCGTGTATTTGCCCATCTGCACCTCGATGCCGACTCTGCACTTCGTTTTGTCGATTCCGAGCGCGTCAAATTTTTTAACAAGCTCTGCGTCGATAGCGCTCTTGTCCCAGGTATATCCCTCTATCTCCGTGCCGAAGATGGAGTAAGCGTGCTCGATGATATCGAGTCCGCCGCTTTTGATGTGGAAGCTCTTAAGTATGCCGTACTTTTTAAGCATCGCTTTTATGCGAAGCCAATCCTCGGTAGACATATCGGGGTGTGTGCTGAACATCGGGCGCATACCCGTGCGCGAGCACAGCGCAAAGAAATCCTCAAGTAGCGGTATTCTCGTTCCCTTAAAGACCTTGTTTCTGTATGTACCGAAATCCCATTTGAGAAGCTCCTCATAGGTCATTTCGGAAACGAACAGCTCCTCGCTCGGCGGATTGCAGTTCTCGTCACGCGCGGTTTTGGTGAGCGTTTCGTCGTGCAGACACACGAGCACGCCGTCCTTGGTAGCCTTGGGCACAACGATGCACGCGGGAAATCCGCATACAGCAGCAAGCTCGAAGGTACGCATCGTATTTTCAGGCGCAAGTCCCCAAAATCCGAGGTGCGCGTTAAAGCGAAGTCCGCCGTCCCACGGCTTTGTTGCAGAGTTATACTCCGCGCCGAACGCCTTAATGCAAAGCGTCGTTCCCTCGGGTATCTCCACTCGCATCGTCATCTTCAGCGTGCGCAAAAACATCGGCGGAACTCGCCACGACTGAAAGACGTATTCTTCCCTCTTACCGATACGGTAAAGATGGGAGGAATAGATAGGTCTGTTCGCGTCGTACGGCAGAAGATTTATCCAACCGAGGTGGTACGGACACAGCGAGGTGTCCTGATCCTTATCGGAAAGCTCGAAGTATATCTTCGGCGCCTTCTCGCCCTTGTAAGCCGCCATAGCGGAAACTACGACGCACTGCATAGATCCGTCGTGCAGCTTGTCTATCGTAAAGCTGTTTTTTATTTCGAGAACGCCGTCAACCTCCTTGCCGAAGGCGGCAATATCCTCGAAGGACCAAACTTGATTCATAACATCACCCTTCTATCATAGCGCATTGATAATATTATAACACATCAGCGCCGCTATTTCAATAGCGAACGGGATTTTTCTCAAAATTTTCAAGTATTTTTGCGTCAGGCTCGGCCGTACTCTCTGCGGTTTGAATGGTACGCGACGCAAGCAGCGTGCCGACCTTCACCGCGTCGGAGAGCGGCATACCGCTCGAAAGTCCGACCACGGTGCCCGACAGGAACGCGTCACCGGCTCCCGTGCTGTCAACGAGCTTCGTTGGAATAGCCGGCGTGTGACCGCCCTCTCCGCGCTTGGCGTCATAGTAGACAGCTCCCTTTGAGCCCATAGTAATCACCATCGACCGCGAGCCTATAGAAGCGATATTTTCGGAAAGCGCCTCGAGCATTTCGTCGGGCGTATACGTCGAAAGGTCGCCGCCGAAAAGCTGTCCTGCCTCGACCTCGTTGCAGATAAAGCAATCGAGTGCCGCTAAATATTCGCGGTGCGAGAGTATAACGCTCATATTGCCTACGACCGTGTAAACGGGCTTGCTATACTCCTTTGCAAGCGCGAGCACTATCTCGTCAAGCTCGGGCGAACAGTCTATCTCAAGCACGATATTGTCGCACTCCGACACAAGCTCGTCGCCGCGCTCACGCATCAGGGCGATAAGCGCATCAACGCTCGGCGGACAGGATATCTCGCCCGCAACGTCGCCGCGCTCGTCGAGTATAACCATCCACTGACCGATACCGCCAGACTCAACCGTACGCATAGCCGACGTGTCAACGCCGCGAGCACTAAGACGCCTTACAACGTCGTTGCCGAGTGCGCTGTCCTCGGTCAGCGATGCGAATGTCACTTCTCTGCCGCAGCCTGCGACGTTCTCCGCGACGTTTCTCGAAACGCCGCCGTGAATGAAGCTGACGTTTCCGAGATTGCGTCCGCGCACGTTGTATTTGCCGAGCGGAAAGCCCTTTATATCAACAAAAACAACTCCTATTACGAGTGTACCTGCCATTGATTTATCCGTCCTTTTTACCGTATAGTCGGTGAAATGACCGCACCTATAATTATAGCACATTTATTTACCTTTTGCAAGATATTTTGACATAAAAAGCCCTTGCACACGCTTAAATGTGCAAGGGTGGTCTATTATTTCTGCTTCGTAAAATACAAGCCGTAGTGTGCCTTGATAGGGCGAGTCTTGCAGAACTCGTTATACGTCGTGTCAAGTCCGTACTCCTTCAGACGCTCAATCTCCGCCATACTTGCTATGGGATAAGCAATATCGAATTCGTCGAGGAATTTCGGGTGCTTCTTCGATATTCCCTCCTGAATTACGGTGTGAAGATCGTGTGCCTCGATGCGTACGCCCTTGGAGAGTATCATAAAGTCAACGACGTGCATAAGGAATTTGCGCTCGATTTCGGCATATTCGCTCTTGCCGGCGAGGTTTATTCTCTCCTCGGGATCGTCTATTCTGTCAAAGAGGACGGTCTTACTTGTGAAGGGATAGTAAGTGAACGTGTAGCGCTTGTCAACGAGCGTCTTGCAGCTGTCGCAGAACTCGCTCATAATTACCTCGCGCTCCGTTTCAGTACCGTTTGCAAGACCGATCATCGAGCGGGATGTGCCGAATGCCTTGTGGTCGCCCGCAATATCAAGACAGGTAGCGCCGATATCGAGGTTGCCGCAAAGCGCGTCACAGCGCGAGCCCTGTTCAAGTCCCGGATGGTTCGATATGATCATCGGGATAAAGAGCTGATGTCTGTACGGCCAAGGGCCCTTGGTGCTCATATTGAAGTCGTGCTCCTGGCTTCCGTGGTCAGAGGTGAAAATAATAGTGGTGTTTTCGTAAATGCCATTATCCCTCAGTGATTTAACGATACGTCCAACCTGTCTGTCAACCTCAACAACGCATTCTGCGTATCTGCGACGCTGATACTTAACGCGCTCTGCCCATTTTTCAGGCTCGGAAAATGCATCGGGCGCATTGAGAAACGCTCGTCTGTAAAGCTCAACGGGAGCTATATCCTCGTCGGGACGGCTCTGGAACATAACGGGCGGAATCTTATTCTCGTCAATTACACCGGCTACACTCGCAGGAGCATAGTTGGGACCGTGTGGCCACAAAAATCCGCAGTAGAGATAGAAAGGCGCACCTTCTTCATCGGGAGCGGCACCGTTCGGAGCTCTACCGGTTTTGGTGTAAGTATCAAAAAACTCTATCGCTTTGTCTGCACTCCAAGCGTCCCAATGCTCGTCTTCGCCGTATTTAAAGCACTTGTTCTCGTCGGTTTCACACCACTTCTTGCACTCGGGATGCTTCT
>JAZNBZ010000283.1:0-3322 GCA_045587285.1 Candidatus Flemingiibacterium sp.
CCGAGCTTGCCGTAAACCTTTCTCGTATATTCCTTCACGGTGTTGACGGTAATGCCGAGATAGTAGGCGATCTCGCTTTGTTTTTTACCCTTGAGCAGCTCACGGAATACGTCAAGCTCACGGTCGGTAAAGATGTGTGTCCCCGTTGTATCCTGTATGATACGGTCGATCTCCTCGTCCGTATATCGCGTCTTGACGATGATGGGAGACGCCTGGGGTTCTTCGGTGGGCTGTACCACGGGTTCGAAGTCTGATGCAGCCGCAGCATTTCTTCTGTGTGAGATCACAAACCATGCCGCACCAGCTATGATGAGGACAACGGCGGAGGCGATCAGAACAATGGGAAGTGCGGACACTTTATTTCGGTAATACGCATAGTAGGTCACATTTTCTGCACGCAAAAGGGGTTCACCGTCCGCAATGGGCTCGCCTCCGCCGTCCGGCATGGTAAACCAGCCGACAAAGACCTGTCCGTTTTTATCCAGCGGTTCGGGGAATGCCGGCGGAGCGCCGTATGCACAGCTGACCTTATTCTGCATTTCGCCTGATACAAACGTGACCTCGTAGGTATTCGGTGTCCAGACGGCACACAGATCGATGAATTCCGAACCACCGCCCACATAGACAGTCGAATCGTGCTCCCAATCGCATCCGTCCTCATACTGCCAGCAGTCAAACGTGCAGCCTGTCTTTTCATATTCGGGAAGGAGCGGCTGCTCGCCGTATCCCACGGTGACGGTATGCTTCACTTCGCCGTCCACAAGAAAACGGTAGGTTGTATCGGAATGTGCGTTATTGCCGACAAGGAAGCGGCCATGCCGGTTGTCAAAGCGATCACCGGCCACCCCCTCCAGCACGGCGGAGTCAAGCTCGATGCTTCCATCCAGATGCTCGTACGGATCACCTGTATGAAGTACATCGGTCGCATAGCAATACCGATTGTCATCGGACGGCATCGCCTCTCCACGGTCTTCGCCGTGAAGGGCGCATCCGAACAGGGACAGACGCTGGGCATCATATTCCTTCATAGCAGGTGTATTGCCTGACAAGGTGGAAAGAATAAGGAAGGTCTTGCCGAGCCCTCCGCCGCCAAGCACTGCTTCATTTTCGGATATGTAAAGCGCGCCGCCGTCCGCTGCCGTATTGTTCGCAAGTGTGCCGTTGACGATTGTAACGAGATTGTTGCCGTTATTCTCATTCCAGATACCGCCGCCGTTTTCTCTTGCGATATTGCACGATATCACACATCCGTCAAGATTGCTTTCGGTATAGGAAAGAGCCACACCGCCGCCGTTTCGCGCTTCATTATCCGTTACATAGCAATTTTTCATCGTAAGCGTTCCGCGTCCCACATAGATACCGCCGCCCTTTGTCAGCGTATCGGGGTAGAAATCCTCAAAGCGGTTTCCGGTGATCCGACAGTTCTCCAGCGTGACCGCTGTCTGATCCGCCCATATTGCACCGCCATAGCCGGCAACATTGCGGGACAGCTCACAGTTTTTCATGGATAAAAAGATGTTGCCTGCCCCGGACAAATAGATTGCGCCGCCGTAGCCGCCCGCATTGGAATTCAAGGAACAGTCCTCAAAGGAAACGGACAGTCGGTATCCCTTGCTGTCGGCAGATGAGTATATGCCGTAAACGGCGCCGCCGTTTGCCATACTGTAGCCCGAAAAATCACAGCGAACAAACGCGGCATCGATACAGCGGGAGAAAAACACCGCCGGACGAACCTTGGTCGCGGTCATGATCTGCTTTCCCGTAAAGTCAATGCTGTCAATATCATTCACACCCGAAAATGTGATATCTTCAAAGCGGATACTTATGACATCCTGCTCGGATGCGCCGCCCATCACGGCAAACGCACCGCCCGAAAAGACCGCAGGCGTGTCCTTTCCGCTTTTGACCGTCACACCCTTTGAAAGTGTCATACCCATCGGTGAGTAAGCAAATTCAATATCTCCGACAAGAATCGTATCTCCCTCTTTGGCGTTATGAAGTGCTTCCTTCAGTTCTGCTTCGGTGGTGATCAGATCAGGTTCGGCGGCAGAAACACATACGCTGACTGCACCGAGGATCAGCATAATCATGAAAAATACGGAAATCGCGTGTGATATAAGCTTTCTGTGATTCATTCCGAATCCACCTCCTCAAAGTCGATCCCTTTTTCCCGACAGAACACATAAAATTTGCCGAGAGTCTTCATCCGGGGCTCACGGTCTTCGTTCTCCCATCGGCTTACCGTCGGCAGAGATACGCCGATTGCGTTCGCAAGCTCGGTCTGCGAAAGACCAAGCTTCATGCGGACAAATTTAACAGCGTCGCTGAACTTCAGTTCCTTAATATTCATTTGCTCTCCACACTTGCACACTTAATCACTATTATTCATATTATATCACATTTCATCTCTTTTTTCAATAGGTGAGGGAATATTTCTTTGTAAAATATATAGCATTAGGACGGTTAGGAATTTCGGCGCGTGACTGTTTTGCTATCTCAAAATAGATTGTTGTGAAATTCGTAATTATCTTCACCGCAGAAAATCATCATTTTACAAGTTCGTGCTTATCAGTATAGTGAATACGGTACACGAAAATGTGGGTGTATCTATCTTTCCGTGTGTTCTCACGCTTTTTCGTTAAGTGAAATATGCCCCTTTTCGTACAGGACATCGTATGAGATAAAATTATCGGCTGTATCCGCCTTTTTTGCAGATACAGCCGATATTGCCATTTTCAATCTAAAGGTTTATACTCCGTTACAGTTTTCAGATATGTTTCGGGATCGACGTTCAAAATTAGTTTGGCATATTCAAGCGGCGCATTGTAGATCAGATAATCAAGTTCTGATCGTTCGTACATATTACGGGCAACCTCGTTCTCCGCTGCGATAGTGTCAATCGCAATCATGCTGCCATCGGTAAATTTCAGCTCCACACAGCAGTTATCGAAGTTATATTCGCAGGATATAAGGCGTTTCATGGGTTTTACCTCCAAAATTTGGTGTTATGGAAGTAATGCAAGCGTGGGTTTTAGTGTGGTATCTTTAAGTTTGGGAAACCCCGTTTTCCCAATTCGACATGGTCTGTCTGCTGACACAGAGCTCTTCCGCAACCTGCTCCTGAGTAAGTCCGGCTAAAACTCTCGCATCTTTGAGTTTAGTTCCGATATCCATTAAATCACCGCCTTTTTACGTTTATTTTACACCGAAATCCTTGTTCTGTCAATCAAAAAAATTTTACATCGGTAAAAAAATTATACGTAAAATCGGTTTGACGTAAAAAACAAAGAAAACAAGCCCACAAAAAGCGAGCTTTCATTTC
>JAZNBZ010000284.1:0-8078 GCA_045587285.1 Candidatus Flemingiibacterium sp.
CCCGTAAGAGTTGACACCGTTGTCGTTTCCACTCAGCACGACGCAGACGTTGAGCTTGAGACAATCCGTGCCGACCTTATTGAGCACGTTATCAAGCCTATAATCGATCCCGCTCTCCTCGATGACAGCACCAAGATCTTCGTAAACCCCACCGGACGCTTCGTTGTAGGCGGTCCTCACGCTGACTCCGGTCTTACCGGCAGAAAGATCATCGTTGACACCTACGGCGGATACTCCCGTCACGGCGGCGGGGCATTCTCCGGTAAGGACCCGACAAAGGTTGACCGCAGCGCGTCCTATGCGGCTCGTTACATAGCAAAGAACGTCGTTGCAGCAGGTCTTGCTACCAAGTGTGAGGTACAGATCGCGTACGCTATCGGCGTAGCAAAGCCTGTATCCGTACTTATTGAAACCTTCGGCACTGCAACCGTTGATCCCGAGAAGATCTCGGCAAAGGTCGCAGAGCTTGTAGACCTTCGTCCTGCGGCTATCATCGAGCGTCTCGGACTTCGCCGCCCGATCTACAGAAAGCTCGCGGCTTACGGTCATATGGGCCGTGAGGATCTCGACGCTCCTTGGGAGAAGCTCGACCTCGTCGATGAATTAAAGAAGCTTAAGTAATAACGCTTTTAACCCCACTCCGCTACGGAGTGGGGTGTTTTTATTTTGCAAGATACTCGCATATCGCCGCGAACACCGTCACCGCCACGTCGGTCTGATACGCATCCGTACCAAGGCGCGCACACTCCTCGGGATTTGACAAAAACCCGCACTCTACAAGTACCGACGGCACATTTGAGCGGTCAAGCAAATATATTGCCGACGTCGCCGCCTTCGTCTGTCGCGTATTCGACGCATCAAGCCACGTTCGCGCGTAGCCCTGTATAAACGCGGCAAGCTCGGCGCTCCCCTCTGTGTTTTTCGAGTACCACACCTGTAGTCCCGAATATTTCGGCGAGGGGAAATTGTTCATATGTATGCTGACGAGTATCACCTCACGCCCTGACGCCGATATTTCCTCGGTTATATTAAGGCGGTTTTTAAGGTCGTGCATCTTGCGGTGAGAGGTTATACTGTCGTCCACGAGCATACGGTCATCCGTGCGCGTGAGCACATACTCTATCCCCGAAAGCCTGCATAGCCGTGCGAGCTTATTGGCTACCGATAGGTTTATCTGTTTTTCAAGCCGTCCGTCAACGCCAACCGCACCGCTGTCCATACCGCCGTGTCCCGCGTCGATGACTACGACGGGCAATTCGGCGTGTGTCATCGCCGGCGTACTCGCCACAGCGCTGTCGCCCGACGTAAATCGCATCAAGGCAAACGTAAGCGCGCACGCGCCGCAAAGAAGCAGCGCAACGAGTATGAATACCGCCGCCGCTTTGACTCCCTCACCTGCTCTGCACGACTTTTTATAAGGAACGACACCATTCATACCTCACACCTCACCTTTTTTTGCTATTTTATGTCAGCACGTGCCTTTGTATGCGCATAACGGCAAACGCTTTGGCAATAACGTATGCATCAATTTGCTATCGACGGAATAAATTTCTATTGAAAAGCGCATTCTGCCTTTGATATAATTTATGTATCTCTTATAAAAAGCGAGGAAAAGATGAACAATACCGCAGCAAACGAAACGCACGAAAGAAGCAACCGACGCACCCAAAGCACCGCTCTCACATTAAGCGTTATATCCGCCCTTCTTGCCGTTATACTCTCGGTTATCACCGTGGTTATCCCCTCTCTGTCGATAGGCCGCTCGGACGGCGCTATAAGCGACGGCACGGGCGCAGACTCGCTCGTCGGCGGTACGCCCACCGCGGCGGAGGTTCGCGGCGTTTTTGTTGCGAGCGTTTATAACATAAACTACCCCTCGAAGCCCGGTCTGTCGGCAAATGAGCTTCAAGCCGAGCTTGACGGTATCATATCCACCTGCATTGAAGCCAATCTTAACGCGATATATTTTCAGGTGCGCCCGTCTGCCGATGCGCTGTACAAATCGGATATCTTCCCTACTTCAGAGTTTCTGACGGGTACGCAAGGCGCACCGCCAACGGACGGCTTTGATCCGCTCGAATATCTCGTCAACGCCGCACACGCGCACGGCATCGCCGTACACGCTTGGGTAAATCCGCTCCGCGTAACGGTTGGCTCGCCCGCCGCGCCACGGCAGGACACTGCCGTGCTCGCCATAGGACATCCTGCACGCGAAAATCCCGAGTACGCGATAGCGTACGCTGACGGGCGGCTTTATTTCGACTGCGGTAATCCCGAGGTACGCGGGCTTATCTCACGCGGTGTCGCGGAGATTGCGGAGAATTACGACGTTGACGGCGTTATCTTCGACGATTATTTCTACCCCTATCCCGTGCGCGACGCGAGCGGTAGCATCGCCGAGTTTGACGACGGCGCAAGCTTTATAAAATACGGCGGCGGTATGACGCTTGACGATTGGCGTCGCGACAACGTAAATAAGATGATCGAGGGGTGCTATAATGCGATAAAAGCCGTGCGCGTGGACTGCGAGTTCGGCGTTGCCCCGTTCGGTATATGGCAAAACGACGACGGCGAAAACGGTGGCAGTCAAACGTCGGGGCTTGAATCGTACTCTGCTATTTACTGTGATCCGACCGCGTGGATAAAGAGCGGCTATATAGACTATATCGCACCGCAGATATATTGGCAGTTTACAAACTCAGTCGCGCCGTACGACGTGCTCGTCAGATGGTGGTGCGAGCTTGTAGACGGCACGGGCGTGGGACTACTGATAAGTCACGGCGTTTACAACTACGACACGTGGGAATCCCCCGAAAACGAGCTTCGCCTTCAGGTTGAGTTTGCGCGCTCGTCGGATGCTTACCGCGGCTCGATACTTTACGGCTACGCAGCGCTCAAAGCAAACGTGAATGGGCTTTTTGAAGAAGCCCGCGAGGTTTTTGGAGAGTTTTCCCATCCCTAATAGATGCATACTAAATATGTAAAAAGCACAAAATAATTCCCGAAAAGCCCTTGACAACAACGAGCCGATGTGGTATACTATATTAGTGCTTAGATTTAGGTCTTGGTACATAAGAGCCACTAGCTCAGTTGGCAGAGCATTTGACTTTTAATCAAAGGGTCTGGAGTTCGAATCTCCAGTGGCTCACCAGAAAAAGCACTTGTTATACAAGTGCTTTTTCTATTATCTATACTTAATATCAAAAAGGAGATCACGCTATGACAGAAAATGAGCGTAAGATCTGGGCTCCGTTCAGGGTTGAGGAGTTCGAGTTCGAGGGCAGAGCTGCAAACATCATCTTCCCCGAAAAGGCAAACGAAAAGAAAAGCTGGACTATCAAGACCGAGTACCGCGATGCGTTCCCCGAAACGGAGATCGAGCTTTTAAAGCGCGGTTATCACGTGACTTATTTAAAGAACACAAGCCGTTGGGCACCCAAGATAGACTGCGACGTAAGAGCACGCTTCGTTAAGTACGTCAGCGAAAAATACGGTCTTGCTGCCAAGTGTATCCCGATCGGTATGTCTGCCGGCGGCGGACACGCAGTTAACTTTGCCGGCTTCTATCCCGAGTGTGTAAAATGTATGTTTATCGACGCTCCCGTGCTCAACTTCGCAAGTCTTCCCGGCGGATTTAAGCGAGAAGCTAACAAAAAGATTTGGGAAACGGAATTTGTTGAAGCATATCCCGGCGTTAAGAGATATGATATGCCGAGATTCGACAACCACCCGATAAACAAGGCTCCTGTCCTTATCGAAAATAAAATTCCGATACTTATGCTTTACGGCACCGACGACGTCGTGGTTGACTACTGCGATCACGGTATGCTTCTCGAGGAATGCTACGCTGACCACCCCGAGCTTCTCACTGTTGTCAAGCGTGTAATGCAGGGGCATCACCCTCACGGATTTCCGGACCGCCCGTACGTCGTTGCGGATTGGATAGACGCACACGCATAAAGATAAAACATCTAAAAAGGAGATTAACGTTATGACAGAAAACGAGCTTAAGATTTGGGCGCCATTCAAAGTCGAAGAATTTGAGTTTGAAGGCAGAGTCGCAAACATCGTTTTTCCCGAAAAGGCGAACGAAAATAAAAATTGGACTCTCAAAATGGAGTACCGCGATGCATTCCCCGAAACCGAGCTTGAGCTCCTGCGGCGCGGCTACCACGTGGCTTATTTAAAGAACACAAGCCGTTGGGCACCCAAGGTTGACTGTGACGCCAAAGCAAAGTTCGTTAAGTACGTCAGCGAAAAGTACGGCCTTTCGGACAAGTGTATTCCGATCGGTATGTCCTGCGGCGGCGCTCACGCCGTAAACTTTGCAGGCTTTTATCCCGAGTGCGTTAAATGTATGTTCATCGACGCGCCCGTGCTCAACTTCATAAGCCATCCCGTGCGCTGTGATACTGAATATAAGAGAAAGGTTTGGGATACAGAGTTTACGAAGGCTTATCCCGGTCTTACCCGCGCGGATATGCTTAATAAATTCGACAACCACCCGATCAACAAGGCTCCGATACTTATCGAAAACAAGATTCCGATACTTATGCTTTACGGCGTACAGGACACTATCGTAGACTACTGCGAGAACGGTCTCTTGCTCGAGGAGCTTTACGCGGATCATCCCGAGCTTCTCACGGTTGTCAAGCGTGTAATTCAGGGACACCATCCGCACGGCTTCCCCGGCAATCCCGGTATCGTTGCGGACTGGATCGAGGCACACGTATAATCAAGAAATATAATTTACAAATACATAAAGGAGATTACCGTTATGATGTCAGAAAAAGAGCGCAAGGTCTGGGAGCCCTTCCGAATTGAGGAATTCGAATTCGAAGGTCAACCTGCGAACGTCGTTTTCCCCGACAAGGCTAACGAAAAGAAAAGCTGGGCTTTAAAGACCGAGTACCGCGACGCGTTCCCGGAAACCGAGCTTGAGCTGCTGAGACGAGGCTACCACGTTGTGTTCATCAAGAATATCAGCCGCTTTGCAACCAAGGAGGACTGCGACAGAAAGGCTCGCCTCGTCAAATACCTTCACGAGAATTACGGACTTTCCGAAAAGTGCGTTCCGGTCGGTATGTCCTGCGGCGGCGCTCACGCCGTAAACTTTGCAGGCTTCCATCCCGAGTGCATTCAGTGCCTCTTTATTGAAGCGCCCGTGCTTAACTTCCTCGACTATCCGGGCGGCTTCCGCAACCCCGATAACCGTCCTACCTGGTGGAACGAATTCAAGCTCGCATACCCGAATATGAAGCGCGGCGAGTTCTTAAACTTCGACAACCACCCGATCAACAAGGCGCCCATCCTTATCGAAAACAAGATCCCCGTGCTTATGGTTTACGGCACCGAGGACATCGTTGTATACTACCACGAGAACGGTGAAATGCTCGAGGAGTACTACGAGGACCATCCCGGACTTCTCACCATTATGAAGCGTGTGTCGCAGGGACATCATCCGCACGGCTTCCCCGCTCACCCCGAGATCATCGCTGACTGGATCGAGGCACATTCCTAAAATAACGCAAACAGCACTCACGAGCGTGAGTGCTGTTTTTTCTATTATTCTGTTTTGCTATCCTTTTTGCTGACTCTTGAGAAAATTATTGCAGCAACGATTACCGCGCACACGCCGGATACAATCTTACCGACTATCATCGGCAAAACGAACGCTTCGTCGTTTGCCATTGTGTATGCAAGGTGGCTTCCGAAAACGAACGAACCCGAAACGGAAAACGCGGCATTTAGCATAACGCCCTTTTTGTTCATTTTTTCCATAAATCCGTACACGGTACTGCAGGTTACAAATGATGAAAGCAAGCCAACCGCAGACATCTCGTCCATTCCCACACGCTTGCCGATTCTTTTAAGCGGATTTCGTAAGATTCTCGCAACTATCGACATAAACGGGAACGCACCTGCGAGGACTATTGCCGCATTAAGGCATACTGCCGCGCCTTCTTCAATAGGCGCAAGTGAAGGAATCGGCTTGAGTCCCGTTAAAAACGTGAATATTCCAAGCGCAAGTCCGAGCGTTATTATACCGGTTATAACCACGCCAAGCACAGAAAATATCTTAACGCAAGCCTTCGGCGCAAATATAATTCCTATTGCAAGAATTCCCGAAAAGAGAATCAGAGGCAAAAGGTTTAATAAAAGCGAGAGAATATTTATCTTGCAAATAATTCCCGAAACCAAGCAACCGACGGGTATAGTGACGATACCGCAAAGGAGTCCGAGAAAGACGTCACCAAGCTGCTCTTTTTTAACCATTCCAAGCGCAAACGGTATAGTAAATGAAACGGTACAGCCCATCATAGAAGCAACGACGAACGCGTTAAATCCGCCAATTGCCGGATCACTCGCCATTTCGAGCGCGAGCGGTGCGCCGCCCATATCGTTTGCAAGAAGCGCCGCGGGAATTATCGAGGCGTCAATACCGAGCGTCGCCGATACGAACTGCGACAGCGGACGTACAAGCTCACCGAGAAAGGGGGCAAGGGTTATCATACCGGTCATCGTAAGCATCATAATACCGAAAAGCATAAAGCCCTTTTCAAATTCCTGACCGAGTGCAAATTTATTTCCGAATATACGGTCAAGCGCACCGAGAAGAGCGAAAACAAGTACGATTATCGTAATGTAATTCATCAAATCCTCCAAAACGTGCTTCACGAGCACTAACGGATTCATTATATCACCAAAATGAGAAAAAAGCAATATGTTCACACCGATTTATAAACATTTTTTTCAAAAAATTGTAAACAGACATTGATTATTCATATTTCGGGTGTATAATATATTTTGAATGATTTTATTTGAACTTGGAGGCAATTTCAATGGATAAGAAACTCACAAAGCTTAACTCCTTCGCAGGCATTGAAGGTCCCGTTCTGACTATCGTTATGGACGGCATCGGCGTCGCTCCCGCCAACGCGACAAACGCCGTAAACGCGGCATTTACGCCCACCCTCGATATGCTCGCAGCGAAGTATCCCCACGTCAACTTAAAGGCTCACGGTACGGCTGTCGGACTTCCCTCCGACGACGATATGGGCAACTCCGAGGTCGGTCACAACGCTCTCGGTGCAGGTCAGGTATTCGCACAGGGCGCAAAGCTCGTTTCGCAGTCTATCGTGTCGGGCAAAATGTTCGCGTCCGCAACCTGGAAAGAGCTTATCGCTAACGTAAAGGCGAACAACTCCACGCTCCACTTTCTCGGACTTTTCTCCGACGGTAACGTACACTCGCACATCGACCACTTAAAGGCTATGCTCACACAGGCAAAGGCAGAGGGCGTTTCCACCGTTCGCATCCACGTTCTCATCGACGGACGCGACGTTGGCGAGACCTCCGCGCTTGAATATATTGATCCGTTCGAGGCGTTTATCGCAGACCTTCGCGATGCAAGCTACGACATTAAGATAGCATCGGGCGGCGGACGTATGCAGATCACAATGGACCGCTACGAGGCTAACTGGGCTATGGTCGAGCTTGGCTGGAAGACTCACGTGCTCGGCGAGGGCAGACAGTTCGCGTCTGCGGCAGAGGCTGTTAAGACCTACCGCGAGGAACTCAAGGTGATCGACCAGGATCTTCCTCCCTTCGTTATCGCAGAGGACGGCAAGCCCGTCGGCACCGTTAACGACGGCGACAGCGTTATCTTCTACAACTTCCGCGGCGACCGCGCGATAGAGATCTCCAAGGCGTTTGACGATGCTGACTTTGACAAATTTGACCGCGTAAGATACCCCAAGGTTGTATACGCAGGTATGCTTGAGTACGACGGCGACCTTCACATCCCCTCCAAGTTCCTTGTAAATCCCCCCGAGATCACCGAGACTATGGGTGAGTATCTCGCTAATACAGGTGTTAAGCAGTACGCTATCTCCGAGACTCAGAAATACGGTCACGTTACCTACTTCTGGAACGGAAACAAGTCGGGCAAGTTCTCCGAGGCTCTTGAAACCTACGTTGAGGTACCCTCGGACGTAGTTCCCTTCGAGCAGCGTCCCTGGATGAAGTGCGCAGAGATAACCGACAAGCTTATCGAGGCTATTGAGTCGGGTAATTAC
>JAZNBZ010000285.1:0-2961 GCA_045587285.1 Candidatus Flemingiibacterium sp.
CGGGGGTTCAAGGGGGTGGAAAACCGGCGGCGCCTGAGCCGGTTGTCCATCCCCTTGCGTTCTCCCCGAGCGCGAAGCGCGAGGACAAAGCCGAGCGGTAACCGCTCGTAAACGGGACGTCGTGGGCGCCGTCCCCTACGGGGTGACGGTACCCGCTTGCAAGGCGCGCGAGGATAAAGCGAAAATAATAGGGCATAATTATTGACAAACCGAGCGCCAAATATTATAATGTATATATAACTCAAAATCACGAGGTGGCAAATATGACCGATTGGCTTCACCGCGAGCGAATGATACTCGGCGACGCGGCTGTGGACAGCCTTAAAAATAAAACCGTTTTGCTGTTCGGCGTTGGCGGCGTCGGCGGATACGCGCTTGAGGCGATGGTGCGCGCAGGTATCGGCAACGTCGTGCTCGTTGACAACGACACGGTGTCGGAAACGAATATTAACCGCCAGATAATCGCGGATACGACGACCGTCGGCAAGCTAAAGACCGAAGTCGCGGCAGAGCGTGTACGCGCGATAAACCCCGAGATTGGCGTGACGCGCTGTGATATTTTCGCAACGCCCGAGAATATCCCCGCGCTTATCGACGAGGTGCGCCCCGACTATATCGTGGACGCTATCGACACGGTTACGTCGAAGCTTTCGATAATCGTCACCGCGAAAAACGCGGGTATACCCGTTATCTCGTCGATGGGAACGGGCGCGAAGCTCGATCCGACGCGATTTAAGATAGTCGATATTACGAAAACTCACACCTGTCCGCTTGCCAAGGTTATGCGCATAAAGCTGCGCGAGCTTGGCGTGACGCACTGCGACGTGCTTTTCTCGGACGAGGTGCCGATAAAGGCAGTATGCGAGTCCGAGCTTGCAGGGGTGACGACGCGAAACGTACCCGGCTCGGTATCGTTCGTGCCGTCGGTTGCAGGGCTTATCATCGGCGGATACGTAGTGAAAAGGCTCGCAAACGTTGAATAAGGGACGGCTTGCCGTCTCTTTTTTCTTTGCGAGCGTGCGCTCGCGTGGTCCTCGCGCGTCTGCGCTCGGGGAGGACGAAAAGGGAGAGGGAGGTGTCGCATAGCAGGACGGCTTCGCCGACCTGCGCGAGTCGCAAGCGACATCGCCGCGCCACGCCCTCCCTCTCCCTTTTGAACCCTCTCCTACTCGGCTCAAATATATGTAAAAGGGAGCCTTATCCCCTCGCCCCAGCTCGGAACGTCGTCTTGCCGTAAGCCTCGTACCACAGAGTGCTTATTTAACGGCGCCAATTTCCTACGGAAATGGAAATTGGCGCATTTCTAGAGTTGGTGCGCCGAGCGTAGCAAGGCGCCCGAGGCTTCGGCTAACTTCGCCGACGAGCGAAGCAAGGCGGCAGGGTACCCGCTCCTAACGTGATTTCACCATCGTGCGGTACCGCTAAACAGTTGCCGGGATGCAGGGTTCCCGGCTGCCCGTGGCGCGGTGCACGAAGCCTCTGTGGGAAAACGAAGGGCTCGATATCGAGAGCGATACCGAACCCCTTTTTATTTTGCGTCAAGATGTAATGGCGAAGCCAATTTAAAGTTTTTGCGGAGCTTTTTTCAAAAAGCGACCGTAACTCCACGCATCACCTACACAACCACCGCACCGCCGAAATCTGTCAGCGCACCGCCGAGCGATATTGCCGCGTATCCACGGCTCGCGAGGAACGCCTCGATGGGCTCGCCGTCGGGGTGAGCGGATAGGTCTCCGAAGAAAAATACGCACCGCGACGCCTCGTCAACGAACGACGCTCCGCCGATAAAGCCGTACTCACAGCCCTCGAGCACTACGTGACCTGCGCTCACCGTCAGCACGTCAATACCGTGCGCCGACATTGTCCGCGCCATACCTGCGTCTGCCGTGACCGCGGCACTCGCCGCAATAAGTGCGAGCGTCGAGCAACGCGCGTAGCCTTGGCGCACGTTCACGGATGCAAGCCCGTGCCGCTCGGCACAGACGCGCACCGCCTCGGCACACGTGTCAAGGCGCGCAAACAGCTTACCGCCCAAAACGAGCGCGTTGAACGCCGTGTCCGTCGGGTACGCGCCGTACGGCGCTTCGTCTGTAAGCGTGAGCCGCTCGCGAACAAAAGAGGGAAGCGTGCGTGCGTAGTCGGCGTTTGCGACGTACTCGCCGCGGCACGCGAATATAAGCGTGTCCGCGTGTGTCGATACCGTTTTGTTAAGGCGCGCGTCTGGCGGTAGTGCGACGGGGGCGTATCCGTATTTTTCAAGCGCTTTTGCATATACATTATAGCAAGGCTCGCCGAGCAAAAGGTGTGACATAGCTCCTCCGATGTTTAAACAGAGAAAAAAGCCCGTGCTGTTGCACAGGCTCCTTCTATACGTTAAATCAAACAGCTCTCTGAACCTTGCCGGAACGCAGGCAGCGGGAGCATACGTTAACGGACTTAGTTGCGCCGTTTACGACAGCCTTAACGCGTCTGATGTTGGGCTTCCAGGTTCTATTGGTCTTTCTGTTAGAATGGGAAACAGCCTGTCCGAACTGAACAGCCTTTCCACAAATGCTGCACTTTGCCATTGTTATTACCTCCGATATTTAAGCCGCTATGTGGGTTTAGCATAGCGATGCTGATTCATAAATCGCAACAATTATTATACCATACCTTTTTCCAAATTGCAATAGCTTTTGAAAAGTTTTTTGAAAAAATCTCATATTCTTATGATTTGTAGCCGATTTAAAATGAATTTTGGGCGGTTTTGGTTAAAGCACACAAAAAAACTCACCTTCACGGAAAATATTTTTCGACGCAAAGGGAAGAAAAAACGAAAACCCACTTGAAAAAAAACGGAATTTATAGTAATATTATATTGTGAATATTTGCATATAATAACATTGAAACATTATGAAAGGGGACTATTATGACACTCAAATTAAACGATAAATACGCAAAGGGCTTCCTCACTGCCGAGGA
>JAZNBZ010000286.1:0-17787 GCA_045587285.1 Candidatus Flemingiibacterium sp.
CGGGATAAGCGACTGATTTGAATAGACCTTATCAAGTCGGCTCTTTTCTACGTTGAGCACTTTACCTCTCATCGGGAGAATGGCTTGGAATCGGCTGTTTCTGCCGCTCTTTGCACTACCGCCTGCGGAGTCACCCTCGACAAGATACAGTTCTGTAAGCTCTATACGTTTTTCCTGGCAGTCGTAAAGCTTGCCGGGAAGTCCGCCGCCCTCAAGAACGCTCTTTCTGCGCGTTGCATCACGCGCACTGCGAGCCGCTTCACGCGCTCTTGCCGCCGCGAGTGCCTTTTCGAGAATTATTTTCGCGGTTGCAGGATGCTCCTCGAAGAATTCCGTAAGCTTGTCCTTCATAAGACCTGCAACGAGCGTTCTCATCTCGGAGTTGCCGAGCTTTGCCTTAGTCTGACTCTCAAACTGTGCATCAGTAAGTTTTACGCTTATGATAGCACAAAGTCCCTCGCGCGTATCCTCACCCGTAAGCTTCTCGTCAGCTTTCAAAATACCGTTCTTATGCGCGTAATCGTTGAGTACGTTTGCAAGCGACTGCTTGAAGCCGGTTTCGTGTGTACCGCCCTCTATCGTGTGCATATTGTTAGCAAAGGACATTATCGTTTCAACGTAGCTCTCGTTATACTGGAGCGCAACCTCTGCGATAGAATCGTCCTTTTCGACCTTCATATATATTACCTCGGGATGTATTCCCGCGTAACTGCGCTTATTTTGAAGATGCTCAACGAAGCTCTTTATACCACCCTCGTAGCAGAGCTCAACCTCTGCGGGGCCGTAGCGGAGAGTTATATCCTCTGCGGTAATATTTGCCGCACCCTCATCGGTATCGGCAACTGCCTGAGCATCGGAAGTATTTTCCGTAGGCTTTTCGGAAGCCTCGATCTCGGTTTTCACCGCTTCACCGCCGCGCTCATCGCGAAGGATTATCTTTACGCCTGCGTTGAGAAACGCCTGCTCTCGAAGTCGCTTTTCAACGGTCTTATAGTCGAGTACTACTTCCTCAAAAATAGTAGGATCGGGCTGGAAGCGAACGTAAAGACCGTGTTCGCCGTTTGAAGGTCCCTCGTGCTTGAATGCACGCGCGACCTTACCGTGCTCAAAGCGCTCAGTGTAACGCTGTCCCTCGTTGCAGTTTTCAACCTCAACCCATTCGGAAAGAGCGTTAACAACAGACGCACCTACACCGTGCAGACCGCCGGCAATCTTATATCCCTCGCCGCCGAATTTACCGCCTGCGTGGAGCACCGTGAATACGACCTCAAGCGTCGGTATACCTTTTTTGGGATGAATACCGCCGGGAACGCCGCGTCCCGTATCGCGTACGGATACGGAGTTATCCTTATGAAGGGTAACTATTATCCTTTCACAGTATCCGGCATGCGCCTCGTCGATAGAGTTATCGACAATCTCGTATACAAGGTGGTGCAGACCTCTTATTGAGGTTGAACCGATGTACATACCCGGGCGTTTTCTTACCGCCTCGAGTCCCTCAAGCACTTGTATTTGGCTATCGTCATAGTTGTTTTTTACTTGTTCCGACATTTTTACCTCTCTATTTTAGCTTATAGAAAGCTTTGTTTTTAAATTACTGTCAATCTGTAAACTCACAGTTTATTCTTCCGAGTAGTGCAGACGTTGAAATTTGTGAAACGTATACCTTGTCGCTGTTTTTTTCGTTTGTAACGATAAACGATTTCGGTATTTCTTCCTTTATGTTTATCATACGCCCTTCTTTTTCGGCGGCGCGGAGATATTCTCTCGTTGCCGTTTGTATAGTCGCCGTGTCCATATCGAATATTCCGATAATCTCACGCGTGCGTATGATACGGTTGTTTCCTGCGTGTACGTACATTTATTGCTCCTTCTTGTGAGGGGAATACGCGGCTTTTTTGAAAAAAAGCCTGGCAAAAAACTTTATACAACGCATTCGCTAACAGAGTGTTTGTCTAAACGTAGCCCACGCTCTCGGTAGTCGGGGCCCCACCGACACCCGTGTCGGTGACCCTACAACCGTTTTGCGGTAACCAATTATATTACTACATTTTTAGCGGTTGCGTTTTTTAAGTTAGTTATTGTTTTATTACTTATACATTCCGTTTTCTACAGATATGAATTTAGCATCTGATTTAACGGGCGGCGTGGTGCAGGTAGTCATTATTACCTGCCTATCTTCAAGACGTGACAGCAAAAACGACTGTCTTCTCGCGTCAAGCTCCGAAAGAACGTCATCAAATAGAAATACGGGATATTCACCCGAATATTCCATCGATATCTCACCCTCACCAAGCTTCATTGCAAGTGCTAAAGAGCGCTGCTGTCCTTGTGAAGCAAACTGCCTTGCTTCCATATTATCAAGATATATTTCTATATCGTCCTTATGAGAGCCGTAGAGAGTAATTCCGGCGGCTATTTCCTTTTGAGTATTTTGTGTAAGAAGCCTCATATAGTGCTCGTAAGCTTCCATTTCACTAAGCTTCTCGTAGGTTTTCATACTGTTTTTGTAACGCAGCTCGGGAATTTCGCGAACCTCATCACCCGAAAGCTCATCAAAAAATTCCTTTACGAATTCTCCGAGCCTCTCAACGTATGCCGCGCGGGTTTTATAAATAAGTGCACTTTCTCTTGCAAGCTGATCTGAATATACCTCAAGAAGTCCAATATCTCCCTCGCCGTCGCATATCTGCTTTAAAAGTGCGTTTCTTTGAGTAAGTATCTTCGTAAATCTTTGAAGGCTTTTTAGATATACCGGTCGAAGCTGACAAATAGCAACGTCAATAAAATTTCGTCTTTCGGAAGGTCCTGCCTTTACTATTGCAAGATGCTCCGGACAGAAAAGCACAGCTCGGAAAATGCCAAGCAGCTCGGAAATACGCGGGAGCGTTACCCCGTTTTTCTTTATCTCTCGCCTTTTCGTTGATTCGCTGTTATAAGCCTTGAAATAAAGCTCCTGTTCTCTTTGAATATCGGAGATTTCAAGGCACGCTTCAAAATAGTCAGCGCCCGTCTTTACCATATCGCGCTCTTTTGAAGTACGAAAGCTTTTTCCCGATGCCATAAGGTATATTCCCTCAAGCGCATTGGTTTTGCCCTCGGCGTTGTTTCCTATAAGAACGTTTACTCCGGGAGAAAATTCAATTTCTCCCTCTGTGATATTTCGAAAATTACGGTAGCTTACTTTTTTTGCTATCATTTAAGCTTACAAGGAAGCACGAGGAATATAAACTTATCGTTTTCCTCTGCTTCAAGCGGTTCTATTACCATACTGATATTAGGGCTGGAGAGCGAAAGACGAAGCTTATCGCACATCGAAGCCTTTAGTGCTTCAGTGAGATAGCGGCAGTTGAAGCCAATTTCAATATCGTCACCGTTATGGCTCGTTACTATTTCGTCGCGCACCTTACCGTTTACAGAGGTAGAGGTGATCTCGAGTCTGTTTCCGCCAAAACGGCAGCGAGCAAGAGATTTATTCTTTCCGGCAGAATCGTCGCTCACGAGCGAAGCGCGGTTAAGTGCACCCTCGAGAGCTTCGGTATCAACGTCAACGAAAATCGTGCTGTTTTTAGGAATTATACGCTCGTAATCAATATAATCGCCCTCAATAAGACGCGAGAAGAATACCGTATCACGCTTATCAAATTTGAATACGACCTGCTTTCTCGAAATACCGATGCTTACGTTTTCGTCGTTTTCATTTAGAAGCTTAGTAAGCTCGGAAAGCGTTCTTCCGGGAACTATAAACGAAGTATCTATTTCCTCTCCGCAGGTGTTTTCAAGCTCGCAAACCTTATCGCGGATAGCAAGTCTGAAGGAGTCACAGCCTACCGTGGTTATACGGTTACCTTTTATCTTAAAGAAGGCACCGTTAAAGGTAGCGCGAGCGTCGTTCTGCGCTACTGCAAACAAGGTCTGAACTATCATATTTTTCATATCACCCTGCTTTATATTGAAGGTGTTTACGCTTGAAATATCGGGCAGAGTGGGAAAATCTCTCGGATCAAGTCCGTTGAGCTCGAATTCTGCACTTCCGCAGGTAAGCTTTGCTCTGAAATATTCGTTTACGGAAAGCTCAACCATTCCCGCAGGAAGAAGTCTTATAATAGAGTTAAGACTTTGAGCGTTAATAATGCAGGAGCCTGCCTCCTCAACCTCTGCTTCGATTTCTATCTGCATACCCTTTTCAAGGTCGTACGACGTAAGCACTGCTTTGTTACCCTCACAGGTAATGAGTATACCCTCTGCTGCCGAAATAGTATTTTTAGTTGAAACGCAGTACATTGCGTTGCTTACTGCTTCCTGGAGTATAGGACGGCTGAATCTGAGCTTCATATTTTTTACCTCAATTCTTTTTAAAAATAAATAAATAAATAATAATTTTAGTAGTTATAGTAGAGCGTGTTATAAAAGTGGAAAAGTCAGAATGTTTTGATACAGCGGTAATTTTTGAGATTTTTTCTCCGAGTTTACGGTGTTATAAAAAAGTTATAATACGTTGATAAATAAGGAAATAAATTACATTCCTTGTTTACGTGTTGAAAACCGGTGAAAACTTTGTGTTTAAAAGAGGAAAAGTCTGTGGAAAAAACTTAGCCCTTCAGCTCCTTTATAAGCTCGTTTACGTCGGCATCCGTTTGAGTATTTGCACCAAGCTGGCGCTCGACCGTACGAAGCGAGGACATTATAGTTGCGTGATCGCGCTTCATTATTTTTCCTATCTGAGTATAGGGAAGGCTTGTGAGCTTCTTTATTATATATATTGAAATATGACGCGCGTAAGCTATTTCCTTGTTGCGTCTCGTACCCTTTATTTCCTCGACGCTAACACCGAGCTTTTGTGAGACCTTCTCTAAAATACGGTCCACGGTCATAGTACCCGGCTCGTCCTCACCGATAAGATCGGAGATAGCCTTTTTAGCGGTATCAAGAGTAATTTCGCTTCCGGTGAGAATTGAAATTGCTGCAAGCTTTTTTATAGCTCCCTCAAGCTGACGTATATTGCTCTTGAGATTTTCTGCGAGAAATTCAACGACCTCATTTGAAAGATCAATATTTTTTGCCGCTGCCTTATTTTTTATGATAGCCGAGCGGAGATCTGCATCCGGCGGCTGAATATCCGCAGGCATACCCCACTCAAATCTCGTTTTTAGGCGTTCCTCGAGACGCTTTATTTCACGTGCCGGACGGTCGGACGTGAGTATTATCTGCTTATTATCCTCGTGGAGCGCGTTGAAGGTGTGGAAAAATTCCTCCTGCGTTGCCTCTCTGCCTGCTATAAAGTGAATATCGTCTATAAGAAGAACGTCCGCAGAGCGGTATTTTTCGCGGAATTGGTCGGTGGTTTTCTTTGAAATACTGTCGATAAGCTCGATAGTAAAATCCTCGCCCTTTACGTAAACTATTTTAAGCTCCGGACGCGTTTCCTTTATTCTGTTTACTATAGCGTAAAGAAGATGCGTCTTTCCAAGTCCGCTCGGGCCGTAAATAAAGAGCGGATTGTATGTAGAGGACTCGATGGTTTCAAGGCACGCAGGCTCGTTTGCAACGGCGAGCGATGCGGCGTGTGCAAACGTATTTGAAACTCCTACTATAAAGTTGTCAAACGTGTATGCGTTGTAAACGTTAGCAGATTTATTACTTGACAAGCTGCTATCATCCTTTGAGGGCTTGTCTACTCTGGCTGCTAAATTAACGGGCTCAGGCGCGCCGGCGTTATCACTTACACTGACGTATTCGTAATACTCCTCAGGTGCTTGGGTTTTATCGAGAATAATAACCTCAACGCGAAAGCCTACGGTCTTTTCAAGAGCATCTGCGATAGCAGATGCGTATTTTGTTTTTATAATACCGTATTTGTAAGGCATATCGCATATAATAAGTGCTCTTGAATCTGTAAGCTCGTGAAGCTTTAGAGAGGTAAACCAAAGAGCAACTACGTTTTTTGAATATTCCTCGGAAAGAACATCAACAACGTTTGACCATATATCATTGTAAGCTTGCATGATGTATCCTTTCTGCTTGGCTTGATTACGTGTGTATTTTTAATTTGTTTAAAAGTCAGTATTTAATATTATTTAATAATATATACAATATATATTATATCATATAAAATTAAAAATAGCAATAGTTTTGCCGTTTTTGTTCAAAAATTAAGAGAAAATTTACACTTACAGAAAGTTTTTTTGAAAAAGGTCTTGACAAATGCGTATGTCATCGTGTATAATAACAGGTGCTATTGTGTGAATTTTGTATTCATTTCAAAAATAATAAGCATTATTCATCGCAAGATGATAGTCCGATTAGTTTAAGGAGGTGTAAGAATGCTTAGAACTTACCAGCCTAAGAAACGCCAGAGAAAGGTTGAGCACGGCTTCAGAAAGAGAATGAGAACTGCTGACGGCAGAAAGGTACTCAAGAGAAGACGCGCAAAGGGAAGAAAGAGACTTACCTATTGATCTCTTTTTAAACTGTAGAAGCTGTTACAACTCGGTTGCTGATTATATCCGTGCCGAGTTGTAATTAGTATTCGCTTCTGTAAAGAAAACGAAAAAATGAAACCGCCGAAGATCGCGGGGATACCCGTATTTCGGGGGTTTTTATTGTTATAAGGAAGAAACAATGAAGCTTTTCGCTATAAAAGAAAATCATCTTTATTCAAAGGCTTACACCCGCGGCAAAAAATTCGTGGGGCGTTTTACCGTTGTGTATATTCTTCCCGACTATCTCTCAAAAAAGCTTGAAAAAGCCAATCCTACGAAGCAAAGGCTTAACCGTATAGGCATAACGGTAACGAAAAAGCTTGGCGGTGCCGTAGAGCGAAACCGCGCAAAGCGTATAATACGCGAGGGATATCGCCTTGCTGACTTAAAGCATCCTATAAAGCGCGGATTTCTCATTGTAATAGTAGCGCGCGGCGGTATCGTTAAGGCAAAGTCGTGCGATATTGAAAAAGATTTGATAAAGGCGTTTAAAACGCTCGATATGTGTGAAAAATGAAGTACGCGGCTATTTTTTTGATAAATCTCTACAGAAGATTTATTTCTCCCCTGAAGCCGCCCTGCTGCCGATTTACGCCCACGTGCTCCGAGTATGCTCTTGAGGCATTCAAAAAGCGCGGATTTATCGTCGGCTTTGGTCTGACTGTGTGGCGTATACTCCGCTGTAATCCGTTCGGTAAAGGCGGATACGATCCCGTTCCGGATAAAAAACGCAAATAAACGGTTATTCCGTACAGAATAAAGGAGATACATAAAAGTGAAGATTTTTGATATAATAAACGTTCCGCTCGGTTATATAATCAAAATTTGTTATCAGCTTACTGATAATTACCTGCTTGCTCTGCTTCTCTTTTCCGTAGTGCTTCAGATATTGCTCTTACCTTTTGCAATAAAGCAGCAGAAAAATTCCATAAAGCAGGCGAAGCTTGATCCTAAGGTAAAGGCTATCCGTAAAAAATATGCGGGCAGAACCGATCAGGCTACCCAGCAGAAGATGAACAACGAGGTAATGGAGCTCTATCAGCGCGAGAATTTCAACCCTATGGGCGGTTGTCTGCCTCTGCTTATACAGATGCCTATCCTCTTTGCTCTTTATAACGTAGTTGTAAATCCTCTTAAGTATATCTGTAGCTTGGGTGCTGACGTTATTGCAAACATTCAGGCTAAGGTATATGAGCTGATGAGTGCCGCACAGATGGAGGGCTTTGAAGCGTTTGCCGCTGATAAGACCGTTCGTCAGATAGATCTTATCAAAAAGATGCGTGTACTCGGTGAGGCGAATTTTGACGAAATCGTAGGCACAACGACCGCGGATATTCTCCCTGACTTTACAGTTCTCGGTCTTGATCTTTCCGCAAGACCTGTAGACGAGCTCTGGCCTCTTATTATCGTACCTGCTCTTACCCTTGTGTTCACGCTCGCGAGCCAGTGGATCACCAAGAAATTCAGCTATAATCCTAACGCGGGACAGCAGCAGGATATGTCTATGAAGATAATGCAGTGGTCTATGCCCGCTCTTTCCGTATACATTGCGTTTACGATCGAGGCAACCATTGGCTCTTATTGGATATTCCGTAACATTCTCTCCACCATTCAGACTGTTATCCTTGCAAAGGTAATGCCGATACCGCGCTTTACCGAGGAGGACTATAAGGCGGCTGAAAAGGAAGTTGGAGTAAAGGCAAGCAAGAAGGAAAAGAAGAAGGTTCGCTCGCTCCATCGCATCGACGAGGACGATGATATTGAGGAGGCTGCTCCCACAGAAAAAAAGGAAGGTAAGCCTGAGCTGAAGGAAGGCGTAAAGGAAGAAGACGCTCCGAAACTCAAGGACGAAAGCGACCGCAAAACCAACGACGATACCGACGGAGAATAAGGTATTCTCCTAAAAATAACATAGAAAGGAAACAAAGCTGTGAAGCAGGAAATTATATTTACCGGCAAAACAGTCGAGGCAGCGCTTGAAGAAGCAGGCGTGAAGCTTGGAGTTGAGCCTGAATCGCTTAACTACGAGGTCCTCGAGGAAGGAAGCACAGGCTTTCTCGGTATAGGTTCTTCACCTGCAAAGATAAAGGTAATACGTACCGTTGCAGGCGAGGCAATTGCCAAAGAGTTCATAGACACTCTGCTTGAAAATATGGAGATACACGCAGACGTTGAGATGACAGCAACTCGCAAGAGCGACCGTCAGATCAGCATCGTAGGCGAGGAGGCAGGCGTTCTCATCGGTCACCACGGTGACACGCTCGAGGCGCTCCAGTATCTCACCAATCTCGCGGCAAATAAGCGAGAGGAGGACGAATCCCGTGATTACGTACATATCACGGTAGACGTTGAAAACTACCGTTCCAAGAGAGAGGGCACTCTCCGTTCGCTCGCTCGCCGTATGGCGGCGAAGGCACAGAGAACCGGCAAGAGCGTGATGCTCGAGCCGATGTCGCCTTATGAAAGACGTATTATTCACTCCGAGGTTCAGGGTATCGAGGGCGTATCCACCAACTCCGTTGGAGTTGACGACGGACGCCGCGTAGTTATCTACCTTGAAAGCGAGGGCTTCGTGGTTCCCGCACGCTTTAAGGACGGCGAAAAGTCGGGCGGCAAGCGCTCCGGCAGACGCGGAGATCGCAAGAGATCGCGCCGTAGCGAGTATGAAAAGTACGAGCCTAAGAAGCCGGCAGCTCCGAAGTACGACTACGGCGAAAAGATGAGCGAGGAGGAGCTCTCCGACCTCATTTCCACATACGGCACTCGCGAGGCAAAGGAAAATTCCACCCGTGAGCCGCAGAAGAAGTTCAAGGACTTCGACGAATATTTAAACAGCATTCTCGGCAGTACCGACGGCGAGAACTGATATAAGAAAGCATCGCCTCGGGCTAACCCGAGGCGAGTTTTTTGTGAGGTATAAAATGACGAACACTATAGCGGCTATTTCAACTGCATACGGCCGCGGAGGTATAGCGGTAATACGCATCTCCGGCGAGGAGGCTATTTCTGTTGCAGATAAAATGTTCAGAGCCAAAAGCGGCAAAAGCGTTGCTGATATAGAGCCTTCCCACTGTGTCTACGGCGACATTTTAAAGGGCGGCGTGCATATCGACGACGGCGTTTGTACTGTTTTTCGCGCGCCCCACTCGTATACGGGCGAGGACGTTGTTGAAATAAGCTGTCACGGCGGAATCGTGCTTACCGAAAAGGTGCTCGAGTCCGCGCTCGAAGCCGGTGCAAGACCTGCCGAGGCAGGCGAATTTACACGCCGCGCGTTTACGAACGGCAAGCTTTCGCTGTCACAGGCGGAGGCTGTCGGTATGCTTATCGACGCGGTAAACGAGGAGCAATTGTCGCTCGCCGTGTCACACGGCGACGGCGTTATGAAGCGCAAGTCGGACGAGCTTTACGAAAAGCTCAAGACGGTCGTCACGGGTGTTTACGCAAACGTGGACTTCCCCGATGAGGACCTCGCAGAGCTGTCAGATAGAGAGGTTTGGGACGAGCTTTTAGCTCTCGAAGCCGAGCTTTCGGCGCTGAAGAGCACATATCGCGTCGGCAGAGCCGTTTGTGAGGGCATCAGAACGGTTTTGATAGGCAAGCCGAACACGGGTAAGTCCTCTCTCTTAAATCGCCTTGTAGGCCGCGAGCGCGCGATTGTGACTGACGTTGCCGGTACGACACGCGACACCATCGAGGAAACTGTCCCGTGCGGACGCATAATGCTTCGTCTTTGTGATACCGCGGGTATGCGTGAAACGGAGGATACAGTTGAAAAGATTGGCGTTGAGCGCTCTATAGAAATGCTCGGTGAAGCCGAGCTTGCGCTCGTTTTATTCGATTTATCGAAGGAGTTTGATAAGGACGATGAGCTTCTTCTCGAAAAGCTTCGAGGCAGTGCCGCTGTCAAGATAGCCGTGCTCAACAAGAACGACCTCGAACAAAAATTCGACCGATCTCGCATTGACCTTGGCATTTTCTCACACACGGTCGAGATCTGTGCGCAAGGCGACGACGGCGCATCGAGCGGTGTTGACGCTCTGAAGGAGCTTATCTGCTCGCTTTACGTCGAGGGACAGATAGACTACAATTCGCGTGCCGTGCTCACAAACGCGCGTCAGAACGCCTCTGTAAGCCGTGCACTCGAATATATCAGCGCGGCGATTTCACAGTTAAATAGCGGATTTACGTCCGACACGGCAGGTCTTGATATTGAAGCCGCGCTCTCGGAGCTGTCGGAGCTTGACGGCAGAAAAATCAGCGAGGAGATAGTCGATGGTATTTTCCACCGCTTCTGCGTCGGAAAATAAAAAAGCCGACGGCTTTTGCCATCGGCTTAGGCTTATCTTCTGCGCGTAAAGAATACGAGAACGAGAGCGACTATAGCGGCAATAATGGCTATAATAAGCACTATCGACCACACGCTCATACCGCCGGTCATATCCTCGACGGCGTTCTCCGCGCCGCCCACGACGTCGCTGACAGCGTTTTCAACGCGGTTACCTACGTTGTCCTTGGTGTCGCTCGTGTCGTTTTTAGAGGTGTCTGTGTGACTCTCAGAGGTGTCGTTCATAGTGTTCGATGTGTCGTCGCCAAATTCACCGGTTCCGGGTGCGGAGGTGTTATCATCGCCTACCATACCGTTCTCATCTGCGGTATCATTTGCAATATCGGCACTACGGTTGTAGCCGGGACGCATTATGCTTGCGGCAGATGCGCCTACAGCAAGCAGCGACATTATAAGGCAGACTGCAAAGAGTGCCAAAATTGATCTTTTGTATATAATAGTTTTCATTTCAAAACTTCCTTTCGGTGGTTTCATAACGTATTATGAAGCGAAAGGCGCGAAATTATGCACACTAAAAAATTTTATCGGAGATAAAAAATGGAAGAAAAACGATTTCAAAAAAACGATAACGGCTTTACCTGCCGAAATTGCGGCTTTGAGGTACAACCGCTTGGAGTTACCTCGCGCGACCATTGCCCGAAGTGTCTTTGCTCGATCCACATTGACGTAAACCCAGGCGACCGCGCGAACGATTGCCTTGGGTTGCTTCGTCCCATACAGGTGCTTCCCGATCCGAAAAAAGGATATATCATCGTCTACCGCTGCGAAAAATGCGGTGCTACGGTGCGAAATAAGGCGGCGTACCCTGCAAAGGTACAGCCCGACGATATAAACCTGCTTATAAAATTGACGGCAGGTGCTATGTGAAATAGGAAAACCACCCTTAAGGGTGGTTTTTCTGTACCTTTTACTGAGTTGCGCCGACGTCGTCGCCGTCTTCGCTGCGAACGATCTTACCGTTTTCAAAGAGCCCCTCGTAAACCCGTCCGCTTGTCCAGGTATACTTGCCCTCGCCGTGCATCTTGTTTTCCTTGAACGCGCCCTCGTAGGTGTCGCCGTTTGCCCAGATGTACTCGCCCTGACCGTCGCGCATATCCGCCTTGAAGGTGCCTATGTACTTGTCGCCGTTTGCGAAGGTGTATACGCCCGTTCCCTCCTTGAGCTCGTCAACATACGCGCCCTCGTAGGTGTCGCCGTTTGCCCAGACGTATTTACCGTTTCCGTTCTTGAGGTCGTTCTTAAATGAGCCTACGTATACCGAGCCGTCAGCCCACGAATACGTGCCCTGACCGTCCTTTTTGCCGTTCACGAGATTTCCCTCGTAAACGTCACCGTTTGCAAACGTATATTTGCCAAAGCCCGTCATAGCGTCGTGGCTGAACGCGCCCTCGTAAACGTCACCCGATGCAAAGGTCATCTTGCCCTGTCCGTGGCGGTAAAGCCCGTCGAGTGCGCCCTCGTAAACGTCGCCGTTTGAGTAAACCACCGTGCGAGCGGTCATATCGACCTCGGCGGTAACGCCCGTCGAATAGTGGAGCGTGCCCGTCGTGGGATTGCCGTAACCGTCAACGCGGCCGAAATATTTTACTCTGCCGCCGTCCTCGGTATTCATCTTGATGTAGCGAATGCCCGAGAAGTACATACCTGCCGCAATAATTGCGAGCACTACAGCCGCGATAATAACCGTGGTAAGCACGATGCTAAACGTGCTGCGGCGTTTTTTTGTACGTTTGCCTGTCTGTGTATAATCCATTGTACGTTTCCCGCTCCGACTTGGAGCATCCTTTCCACAGAGTTACTTAATGTCCGACCTTTACTAAAACAGCTTCGTTATATTTGAGAGCAGCTGCGAGACGTCGGGAATGATCAAAAATGCAACCATAGCTAAAATCAGAAATGCCACGATAGCCAAAAGCACGGAAAACACACTCGCTTCGGGGCTTCCGTACACTATTTCCGCACGGCGCTGACACTCGCTCGGAACGTAGAATTTTATATTTTCTGCGTCAGGGCTTGCCTGCTCCTTGTCGGTGTCGAGCGTGGTGTGCACCACGCGTCTTAGCGAGCTGCCGCGACGGAGAGCGAGTCTTACGAAGGGATTATTCCCTCCGATCTCGTTGGCAGCACGCGCACTTTCCGGCGTGAGCGCCTGCTTTTCGATGAGTATGCGCACCACCCGACCGAGCACGAGCTTATTATAAAGCGTTGCGCCGATTGCTATGATAAAACCGATAAAAAGTGACCATACGATGATGTTAAGAGTGGTTACGGAGTTAGTCCCGAGCTGTATCCGCTCACCGAATACGGCGCCGAGATCTCTCCATAGCGTTTCAAAAAATTCCATCAACTACTCCTTTTATCGTGCCTAACACGGCTATTACATATCCTTCTTGATAACGTCACAGCCGAGATACTTGCGAAGAACCTCGGGAACGACTACGCTTCCGTCCGCCTGCTGATTCTGCTCAACGATAGCGGGGAGAATACGGCTGGTTGCAAGGCCGGAGCCGTTGAGAGTGTGCACGAACTCGATCTTGCCCGTGGACTCTCTCTTGAAGCGCATCTGACCGCGGCGAGCCTGATAGTCGCGCGCGTTGGAAACGGAAGAAACCTCCTTGTAGCCGTCCATCGACGGAATGTGTATCTCGATGTCGTAGGTACGAGCCATCGACGCGGAGCAGTCCTCTGCGGCGAGCTTTACGGTACGGAAATGGAAGCCAAGTCCGGAAACGAGAGCCTCTGCCTTGCCTACGAGCTCTGCAAACGCATCGTCCGAGTCCTCGGGCTTCGTGTACTGTACCATTTCAACCTTGTTGAACTGATGTCCGCGCACCATTCCGCGCTCGTCTGCGCGGTAGGAGCCTGCCTCACGGCGGAAGCAAGGCGTGTAGCTGATGTACTTTCTGGGAAGATCAGCCTCGGTGAGTATCTCGTCGCGGTGGAGCGCAACGAGTGCGGTCTCTGCGGTGGGAAGCATAAAACGGCGGCGCTCGTCCTCGGCGGTCTCAAGCCAATATACGTCCTCTGCGAACTTCGGGAACTGACCTGCGGTAAGTCCGCACTCGTAGCCGAGCATATGGGGAACGAGCACGAGCTCGTAGCCGTCCTCAATATGCGTATTGATAAAGTAATTGAGGAGCGCCCACTCGAGTCGCGCGCCCATACCGCGGTAGATCCAGAAGCCGTTACCGGACAGCTTTACGCCGCGCTTGTAGTCGATAAGACCGAGATCGGTGCAGATGTCAACGTGATTTTTCGGCTCAAAATCGAACTTGTGGGGCTCACCGAAGTACTTAAGAGGCTCGTTGTTTTCCTTGCCGCCTGCCTTGAGGTCCATATCGGGAAGGTTAGGAAGCGAAAGCATAAGGTTGGAGTACTCGATCTCAACGGCCTTGAGCTTTTCGTCGTTTGCCTTGATGGTTTCAGACAGCTCCTTCATCTGTGCGAAGATGGGAGCGACGTCCTTGCCCTCTTTTTTGAGCTGAGGAATGGACTTCGATACCTTATTCTGCTCTGCTTTCTTTGCTTCGTTGTCGGAGATCATAGCGCGGCGCTGTGCGTCAAGCTCCAGAATGCGCGCGATCTCCTCTTTTGCGTCCTTACCCTTGTTTGCAAGGCGCTGTATTGCTTCTTCGGTGTTTTCTTTGAGATATTTGATGTCAAGCATTGTAGTTTCTCCTGATTTTATACAAATAATTTTTGTGCGGCTTCATCGCCAATAAGCTTCTTTATGAGCTCGGACAGCTCTTCAACGTCCTTATATGCAATAGTAATTGCCTTTTTACGGTTAGAATGGGAAATTTTAACACGAGAGCCGAGAGCCTCCGTCATCTTCTTCTCGAGCGATTTGTAATATGCACGCTCGACCGGGTTGTCCTCGTAAACGTCTTCGATTTCGGGCATCGCGTTGTACTTTCTTACAAGCTCCTCTACCGCGCGAACCGATAGCTCACGGATAACCACCGTATCGGCAAGCTCAGAAATGCGCGACTTGTCGTTAAGTCCGAGAAGCGCACGCGCGTGACCTGCGAAAAGCGATTTGTCCGAAACGAGCTCGAGCACGTCCTCGGGCAAATCAAGCAGACGAAGCGCGTTGGTAACGGCGGCACGGCTCTTTCCAACCTGCGTTGCCACCTGCTCCTGCGTCATACCGTATTCCCCGATCAGCGCCTTGTAGCCCATCGCCTCCTCTATCGGAGAGAGGTCCTCACGCTGAATATTCTCGATAAGTGCGTATTCAGCGACCTTTTTGTCGTCTGCCTCGAGCACTACTACGGGCACCTCTGAGAGCCCCGCCATTTTAGCGGCGCGCCAACGGCGCTCGCCCGCAATTATCTGATAAAAGTCCGTACCTGCGCGCTCGCGAACGACTATCGGCTGAATAAGACCGTTTGCCGCGATTGAATCTGCGAGCTGTGAAAGCGCCTCTGCATCAAAGGTTTTACGCGGCTGACCGCGGCGAGGCTCGATCTCGGATATGCGCAGGGTATTTGTCTTTTCGTGGGCGTCGTCGAATGAATTATCGAGGAAGATCGCGTCCATACCGCGCCCAAGTCCCTTTTTCTTTGCCATATATCCTCCAAAAGTTTATAAAGTACGCTCTACGATCTCTTTTGCAACGTCTCTGTATGCAACTGCTCCCTTAGAATGCTTATCATAGTATATGATAGGCTCGCCGTAGCTCGGTGCCTCGGACAGCTTTACGTTGCGGACGATGCTCGTCTTGAAAAGCTTGTCCGCGTAGTACTTTTTGAGCTCATCAAGCACCTGGAGCGAGAGATTGAGTCTGCCGTTGAACATCGTTATGAGTATGCCAAGCACCTCAAGCGAGGGATTGTAGAGCTTTTTTATCTGTTTTATCGACAGCATAAGCTGTGAAAGCCCCTCAAGCGCGTAAAATTCGCACTGCATAGGGATAATCACGCCGTTTGACGCCGCCAAAGCGTTTATGGAAAGTATGCCGAGCGACGGCGGACAGTCGATGAAGATGTAATCGTAAGCATCTACGACGTCTGCGAGAGCGGTTTTGAGGAGCTTTTCTCGGTTTTCTACGTCAATAAGCTCAAATTCAGCGCCTGCAAGCGATATTTGAGACGGAATAACGTGTAAATTCTTGAATCCCGTATCAATGATTGCGTCAGACGCACTTGCGTTCCCTATTAAGATATCGTAAGACGAAACCTTGACCTTTTTGCGCTGTACGCCGACACCGCTCGTCGCGTTGCCCTGCGGATCGAGATCCACGAGCAAGGTGCGCTTTCCGCGGGCGCCCATAGCCGCAGCGCAGTTGACCGCCGAGGTGGTTTTTCCAACGCCGCCTTTCTGGTTCGAAAGTGAAATAATATAAGCCATTTTTGCCTCCGTATAAAACGATTTGCAAGCAAAACACTACATATTTATATTATATCAACATTCCTGAAAAAAGTCAATGATATTTTGTAAATATATGCGCACGCGAAAAGAAATGTTTGCGTGAACGTTTCACGTGAAACGTTCACGCCTGTTTTTACAATGTTTCACGTGAAACATTATTCGCGATGCGAATGGTGAGCACAGTGACGCCATTTTCCTCGGTGCGCTCACTTTCTACGGGGATTCCGGCTTGCTTTATCGTAGAAATCGCGCGATCAACGGAGTTGTAAAATACGCGAATGTCCTTTAAAACCGCGCGTTTTGAGAAGGATTCGTTGCGCGGTACCGTTTTTTCGCTCATAAGGCGCTCTATATACGCTTCCGTCGCCGCTACGTTCAAATTATGAGAGGATACGTAGTCGATGATATGAAGGCGCTCGCTCGGCGAAGAAATTTGCAGTAAAGCACGCGCGTGGCGCTCAGAAAGCTCGGATTTCAATATTTTCTGCCTTTCTTCGTCTGTCAAACGCAATATACGCAGCTTGTTAGCCACATACGGTTGGCTGACCGATAGGCGCTCTGCGGCTTCTGCTTGGGTTAAACCGTACGATTTTATAAGAGCCGCGATTGCGGCGGCTTCCTCAAAGAAATTCAAATCCTCTCGCTGGATGTTTTCTATGATCGACATTTCTGCGCTCTCTAACTCGTCGGCGTCTGCGATTATACAGGGAATTTCGCTCATTTCAAGCAGTTTTGCCGCCTTTAAACGCCGTTCGCCGGCGATTATTTCAAAAAGCTCCTTGTTCTTGGTGCTTCTGCGAACGGTTATCGGGTTGATTATGCCGTGATTGCGTATGCTGTCTGCAAGGCTTAAAATCAAGGCGTCGTTAAAGCTTTGGCGCGGTTGCGACGGGCTTGGGATTATTTGCTCGACCGCAATTATATGTATTTTTCTCGTGTTCTCCACGTCGGTGAATTTTCCGCCTCTGAATTCAAACGCCTGCCACGGACGAACGGGCTTATTAAATCGTGTAGAAGTGGCTTCCAACGGTGCATTTTCTCGCGTTTTCACATTAAATTCTCCTTTAAACGTAAACTTTGTTGAGAATATAATATCACAATCCGCCATAGAGCCGTGCCGAATAATGACTGTCGAAAAACAAAACAAACCGACGAAATAATCGTCGGTTTGTCGAGGGCTTGGAAAAATCACGCGAAAATATGCAATTAAAGGGGCTTTTTCTTGATTTGCGAGTTATTGCGCGGATAGTTTTTTGGCGTTTGCGATACTTTTTTGACAGAAACTATGCAACGCGGATCGCCCAAGGCGTTATCCGAGGCTATTTCGAACCTTTGAGCGGAAATAAGCTCGCCGCCGAGCTTTTCTATAGCTTTTGCGGCTTCTGCAAGCTCGCCGTCAGCGTTTGCCTTCATCGCAACGAAGCTTCCGCCGATTTTTACGTACGGAATGCAAAGCTCACACAGCGCGTTGAGCCGAGCGACGGCTCTCGCACAGGAAATATCGAATTTTTCACGAAAGTCCGGCGAATTTGCGAGCTCTTCCGCACGCGCGGTTATTGCGGTGATATTGGTAAGTCCGAGCAT
>JAZNBZ010000287.1:0-2191 GCA_045587285.1 Candidatus Flemingiibacterium sp.
GCCGAATATAATCTGTGCCCCGATAGCCCCAAGAGTAGCAAGTGCCGTTTTATTCTTCATTTTAACTTCTCTTTCATAAGTTTTTCAGCTTATTATAACACATCTGACGTCCGCGCCGCAATTCGCAAAATAGAAAAAATACTATTACCATTAAAAGTAAGTTTTTGTATATTTTTTCCGTTTAAAGAAGTGCAGTCTGCAACTAAAAATGCATTTTTGCAATTTTCTGAATTCAAACTTGCATAAACGCTATTCACTCCACAAAATATAATACAATACGGGGCGCATCATACTAGCGCAATGTCGTTAATATTGCCAAATCTGACTAAATCAGCGATTTTTTCACTATTCCCTCTTGCATTTTTTAGGAGTGTATGGTAAAATATTAGATAGTGAATTTTAAAAATATGCAATTTACGAAATTCAAACTTGCATTTTCACAATAAGGAGTACGTTATGCAGATCGCATCTATGACGCGCGCCGAGCTCGAGGCTAAAAAGGCGGCGCTCACGAAAGAATACGAGGAAATAAAGGCAAGCGCGCTGTCGCTTGATATGTCGCGCGGCAAGCCCTGCCGCGAGCAGCTTGACATATGCGAGGGTATGCTCACCGCGCTCTCTACGCGCGCGGATACCAAAACCGAAGCAGGCGTTGACGCCTGCAACTACGGCGGTGTTGACGGCATTCCCGAGGCCAAGAAGCTTTTCTCCGACCTTCTCGGCATCCCTGCCTCCAACATCATCGTTGCAGGCAACTCCAGCCTTAACTTAATGTACGACGCGCTCTCCCGCGCGCTTATCTACGGTGTCGCAGGCGGCGACGGACCTTGGTGCAGACAGGGTAAGCTCAAGTTCCTCTGCCCTGCCCCGGGTTATGACCGTCACTTTGCGGTTACCGAGTCGCTCGGCTTTGAGCTAATACCCGTGCCGATGACGAAGGAAGGCCCCGATATGGACGCGGTTGAACGGCTTATCAAGGACGAGAGCGTCAAAGGCATCTGGTGCGTTCCCAAGTACTCCAACCCCGAGGGCATCACCTACAGCGATGAGGTTGTACACCGTCTTGCGGCGATGAAGCCTGCGGCGAAGGATTTCCGCATTATGTGGGATAACGCATACGCGATACACGACCTGTACGACGAGGGCGATACGCTTCTTGACATTTTCGCCGAAGCAAAAAAGCACGGCAATGAGGATATGATTTTCTACTTCGCATCGACCTCGAAGATAAGCTTTCCCGGCGCAGGCGTTGCAATAATCGCGGCAAGTGAGGCAAACGTCGCGCAGATAAAGTCGATAATGGCAATTCAGACCATCGGTCACGACAAGGTCAATATGCTGCGCCACGTTAAGTATTTCGGCAGTGCCGAGGGTGTGCTCGCTCATATGAAGCGTCACGCTGACATTATCCGCCCGAAGTTTGAGATAGTGCTCGACACGTTCGCGCGCGAGCTTGACGGCATCGCAACGTGGACCTCACCGCGCGGCGGCTACTTCATTAGCCTTAACGTACCCGAGGGTACGGCAAAGCGAGTATTCGCGCTGTGCAAAGAGGCAGGCCTCGTTTTAACTAACGTCGGCGCGACCTTCCCTTACGGGATTGATCAGAGGGACAGCAACCTTCGTATCGCACCGACGTTCCCCTCGAATGACGACCTTCAAAAAGCGTGCGACGTGCTTTGCCTTTGCGTAAAGCTCGCGGCAGTTGAAAAGGCGCTTGCGTAAACAGACACAAGAAAATCCAACGGCATTACGCTCCTTCTCATAAGGAAGATTACAATTTGTAGGGACCGGCGTCCTCGACGGTCCTTAATACACACATAAAAATCGGCGGAGAACTTGCTTTCTCTGCCGATTTATGTTATAATGGGGCTAACAGAAAGCCTCCCTCCGAGAGGGAGGTGGCACGCGTAGTGTGACGGAAGGAGCCTGCGTGACTTTAGGTTTGCGCTACTTCATTGTAACGCGCTCTCCCTCAGTCACCTTCGGTGACAGCTCCCTCCCGGAGGGAGCCTTTGGATACGTGCAACCATAGGGGTATGGGGTTTGGCCGAAGCATTTGTAAAACAAATGCGAAACTGGCGATAAACCGGAATGATAAATAAGAATTTGACAGTATGTAAAGTCTTGTTGCGGTTTTGTAAAGTTGATGTGGTGGTGTTTGAACGTGATTATTGCTATAATAAAGTCA
>JAZNBZ010000288.1:0-13078 GCA_045587285.1 Candidatus Flemingiibacterium sp.
CGAATGAGGAAAAGACAGAGCTTTTGGCAATCGCAAATGATAAGAAAGAAATTGAATACCGCTTTTCCAAAATGCTTTCCTTCGGCACTGCGGGATTGCGCGGAAAGATGAAAATGGGAATGAACGCCATGAACCGTCACACCGTGGCACACGCCACCCAAGGACTTGCCAACCTCATTATCAAGGAGGACAGATCCGCCGACGGCGTTGCGGTTGCTTATGACTGTCGTCTCAATTCACAGCTTTTTGCCGAGACCGCGGCTTGCGTGCTTGCCGCCAACGGCATTCGCGTGTATCTTTTTGATGCGCTCCGCCCCACGCCCGAGCTTTCCTTTGCTCTGCGCGAGTTAAAATGCGTAGCGGGCATCAACATCACCGCCTCACACAATCCCAAGCAGTACAACGGCTACAAGGCGTATTGGGAGGACGGCGCACAGCTGCCGCCCGATCACGCGGCTACCGTGTCCGAATTCGTTGCCGCCGCCGATATATTCGATGACGTTAAGGTTATGGATTTCGACGAGGGCGTAAGGAGCGGTATTATCGAATTTATACCCGAATCGCTTGACGAAAGGTATATGGAGAAGGTCATTGCCGAGGCGGTAAACCCCGGTATTATCCGCGAGGTCGCAGACACGCTTGAGATCGTTTACACGCCCCTTCACGGTGCGGGCTACAAAATGGTTCCCGAGGTGCTTCGCCGCGTTGGTATGAAGCATATCGACGTCGTTGAGGAGCAGATGGTGCTCGACGGAGATTTCCCGACTATCTCGTATCCAAACCCTGAATTTCCCGAAGCCTTCGAGCTTGGCATCAAGCTTGCAGAGCGCGTACACAGCGACCTTATTATCGCGACTGACCCCGATTCTGACCGAGTTGGCATTATGTCGCGCGATAAGACGGGCAAGTTCGTTCGTTTGACCGGTAATCAGGTCGGTGCACTTTTGCTCGACTACATCATTACCGCATACGAGCAGACGGGTATGCCAAAGGATCCTTACGCAATCAAAACTATCGTTACCACCGATATCGTAACAAGAATATGCGAAACGCACGACGTGAAGCTTCACAACGTGCTGACGGGCTTTAAGTTCATCGGCGAGGTTATAAAGGAGCACGAGGAGTCGGGCGTTGGCAGCTACATCTTCGGCTTCGAGGAAAGCTACGGCTACCTCAAGGGCACGTACGCGCGCGACAAGGACGCCGTGGTTGCAACTATGCTGCTCTGCGAAATGGCGGCTTACTACAGCACCAAGGGTATGACGCTGTGTGACGCTATGGATAACCTCTACGAGCGCTACGGCTACTACGACGAGGGCGTTGCCAACATTTATATGGAAGGGCTCGACGGTCTTGAGCGTATGAAGGCACTTATGAACCGCCTTCGCAACGATCCGCCGACTGAGCTTGGTGGCTATAAGGTGGTCGAACGCCGCGACTATTTAAGCGACACCGTTCTCGACGTTGCAACGGGCAAGGTTACCTCAACGGGACTCCCCTCCTCTAACGTGCTCTACTACGTTACCGAGGCAGGCGACACGGTAGTCATTCGCCCGTCGGGTACAGAACCGAAGATCAAAATATATATTCTCGCTCACGATAAGAGCCTTGAGGCAGTACGCGAAAAGATCGCCGCGTACACCAAGGTTACCGACACTTGGGTTGAATAAAAAAGCTTCGCCTTGCTGATTATACAGCAAGGCGATATTTTATTTGTACTTTATCGGCGAAACGCCGTAGTAATGCTTGAACACGCGCGAAAAATAGCTGTAGCTCGTATATCCGAGTTTGTCTGAGATTTCGGCAAGCGAGTATTTACCCTCGCCTATCATATTTTTGGCTATCTGCATCCGTCTGGCGTTCACGTAGTCAACTATCGGCTGACCGATTTCCTTTTTGAAAATATGCGCTACGTAATCCCTCGACAGATGCACCGCCGCACTTATATCGGAAAGAGTTATTTTCTCCGTTAAATTCGACTCTATATATTTTAGTATTGACGCGACGTTTTCGTCGTTCGTTTTGAGGGTGATGCTCTCGAACAGCTCAAAGAGCAGGCAGTTGAGAATATTCGTCATCTTCTGTCCGTGATGGTAGTATGAGGATATGTGCTTCTCGGAAAACACCGAGCAAAGCAGCCGCATCTCGCGGTTCACCGTATCAGGCAAATAATACCTTGTACTCGGCACCGTTCCGTCGTATGCGGCGAAATTAAAGCTGACGAAGTGAATATCCCCGAAGGTCTCGCGGCGCTCGCGGTACGTTCCCGGCGGCAAAAGAATGGCATCGTTTTCGCGCAAAATCACGCTCTCTCCGTTAACGAGATATTCCGTTTGCCCCTTCAGCATAAAGCTGAAATCGTAATAATCTATTTTGGAGCGTCCAATTTCGTTAAGCCCACGCTGGCTGAGGTTACAAAAATGCAGAAGCTTTTTTACAATATACTGTTCCATTTCCCTCTCTCAAAAAAACAGAATTGTGAAAAAAATAAATTTATACAGCCGTATAGTGTATTGTATGCGCACTCTCAAAATGCTATAATTTAAGTGTAAAATTCATTTTTTACATCTGCAACCATTATATCACACAAAAGCAATTTTGTCAAATTCAAGGAGAAGGCATATGAAAACGTTATTCGTAGGCGATATCTGCCCCACAAAGTACACCGTAGAAGCATTTGCAGAAGCTGATATGGGCACCCTTTTTAACGATACTCTTTCGATATTCGAAAACCGCGATTTTATTTTCGCAAATCTCGAGTGCGCGATCACAGAAAGCGAAAACAGAATCAAGAAATTCGGCCCCAATCTCAAGGCGCCGAGAAACACCGCCCGAGTACTTAAAAATCTCGGCGTGACGCTCACCGGTCTTTCCAACAATCACGTTTTCGACTTCGGCAAGGAGGGCGCGCTCGACACTATTAAAGCCCTTTGCAGTGAGTGTATCGACTATACCGGATTCGGCGACAATTACGCTGACGCCAAGAAGAATTACGTTTTCGAGAAGGACGGCGAGAAGATCTGCATCATCGCCGTATGCGAGCACGAATACTCCTACGCGCTTGATGACCGTATGGGCTCGCGTCCCTTCGACGAGTTTGAAACCCTTGAGGACATCAGAGCTGCGAAGGCAGAAAACGACCGCGTGATCGTGATCTATCACGGCGGCAAGGAGCAGTGCCACTATCCCTCTCCCCGTCTTGTACGCGCTTGCCGCGCGATGGCAAGAGCGGGCGCCGACCTTATCCTCGGTCAGCACAGCCACTGCATCGGCGTTTACGAGCTTTACGAGGGCGCGCACATTCTTTACGGTCAGGGCAATTTCCAATTCGTAAACACCTGCAAGTACGACAACTGGAACACCGGTCTTGCAGTCGCATACGACACCAAGAGCGGCGAGATCGAATTTATCCCCGTAAAGCAGAACGAAGAAATGACGGGAATTTGCCGCGTCAAGGGCGAAGAACGCACCGCGCTTATGAACGATTTCAAGGCGCTTGCAGACTCTATGCAAAACGGCACGTGGAAGGACGGCTGGCACGAATTCTGCCTGTCCGTTGCAGAGGGCTATCTCGGAAATATCTCCCGTGCGTGCCGCGAGGAGGCTACCGAACGCGACAACGCAATCTTCGCACACAACCTCGACTGCGAGGCTCACCACGACGTAATAACCGAGCTCTTCCCTACCTACAACGCAACGAACGAGAAATAAGAATACAGTAAAACCGCCCTTGAAAAATCAAGGGCGGTAATTTTATTCGTCTTTGAGTTCCTCCGGCGCTACAACCTGCGGCGGTCTTTTGGGGATACGCTTTAATGGATCGTATACGAATTTTCGGCAGGAATACTCCTTATGTACGACGCCGTGATGCTCACATAGCATATCCTCGGTCGTCTGTATCTCGGCAGAAAAGCGGCAAAGCTCGCAAATACGAGTTATATCGTCAGATCTTTTTTTCATCTTCAAGCTCCTTCTTTAAAGGCTACTTATATTCTATCACGACAGCGCAAAAAAGTCAAGAAAAAACTCCCTCAATGAGGGAGCTTTTATTATGGGGTGAATGAAGGGGGTCGAACCCTCGACCTCCAGGGCCACAACCTGGCGCTCTAACCAACTGAGCTACATCCACCACACCTGAGCAACAAACCGCATAGTGAGTGGCACGGTTCGCTGCCGTTATATAAAACCCGTGAGCTTGTGCTTTCCGGGATTTGGCGTACCCGGAGGGACTCGAACCCCCGACCTACTGCTTAGAAGGCAGTTGCTCTATCCAGCTGAGCTACGGGTACATATAGCCAATTTCAATCGACTATAATATTATACACTATAGTATTTCATTTGTCAAGAGGTTTTTGAAAAAATAAACCGATATTCGAGATATAATTTTTGCCGCGGCAATACGCCGCGGCAAAACAGCATTTACACCTTGATCCTCGTCCACTTTCCGCTCGAAAATCGGAAAGCCATAAATATAAGCCGCATATATTGGTCAATGACCATCGCCATCCACGCGCCTACGACTGCAAATCCCAGCGGATAGCACATAACGTACGTAAGCGACGGGCGCACGAGCGCAATACATATCAGGCTCACTATAGCCGCATATCGTGTGTCACCCGCGCCGCGTACGCAGCCGCTGAATATGACCTGCGATATTTGTGCCGGAGTTATGATTGCAAGCAGGCGCAGAAGTATAACACCCTTTTCCATTATGAACGCCGCGTGCTCCTCGCCCTCGCTCATAAACAGGTTTATAAGCATCGTTCCGCCAAGCGTAAACAGCACCATCAAAAGCACCGCCACGCAAAGCCCTATCCTCTGCGCACATTTGCCGTAGATTATCGAGTAGTCAGGCCGCTTCTTGCCGAGATTTTGTCCCACGAGTGAAGCAGACGCAACGCCAAGTCCGTCGCCGAAGCAGAAGGAGAGATTGACGATGCTCATACATATCGTATGCGTCGCAAAGTCGGGAGTGCTGAGCTCTGCGACCATTTTCGCAGTTATAAAAAAGCCGAAGCGCATAAACACCTGCTCTACTGCGGCAGAGCTTGATATCTTTGCAATAAGCCCTATGGTTTTGAGGTTGAATCTAAACAGCATCGACGGCTTCAGATGTAAAAATCTGTCCCTTCGCGATACCGAATAAATCGACATAGCGCACGAAACCATATTTCCGAGCAGCGTAGCGAGCGCCGCACCCGTAACGCCAAGTTTCGGGAAGAAAAACAGTCCGTTGATAAGCAAAGCGTTAAATATGCAGTTGACGATATTCGCCGTCATATTGGTAGTCATAGAAATTCGCGTATTTCCCGAGCCGCGCTGTGCCGCGTTTATCGAAAGTCCTATCGAGGTAAACAGCATTCCGCACATAACTATGCGGAAATACGGCGTCGCCATCGGGAGCGTATCCTCGTTAGCACCGCTGAATATCAGCAGCGGCTCTGCAAATATTATCGCAACGCCTACGAGAATGACACCAAGTATCATACACAGCGATACCGCCTGTGCGAGTACGCGGTTGGCGTCCTCGCGGTCGTTTTCGCCCTTTCGGCGCGAAACTATCGCGGTGATACCGATACTGAGCGCCATAAATACGGCGTAAAAGATAAATCTCGGCTGATTCGTAAGTCCGACAGCCGCGATAGCAGTAGAGCCCTGCGAGCTTACCATAATAGAGTCAACGAAATTTACGAAGCCAAGCAAAAACGACTCCGCCACTGCAGGCCACGCAACCTTAATAAAGCTTTTATAAAATTCGCCGGTTTTATATTTTTCCTGCATTTTCTGACGTGGCTTCAGCATATAGTCGGGTGCATAAAGACGCCGCAAAAGCTCCATTTTCATCCCTCCCGTCTGCGCAAATGCTTCTTTAGTTATTGTATCACTTTTTATATGATTTTGCAAGTATATCTCGAAATATAAATCTATGCGTCTTACAAAAATTTCGAGGGGGTTGAAATATTCACAATTATGTGGTATGATATTAGTAACGAATTATTGTAGGGTGGTGAAACTGTGCGACTTCAGGAATCGGGTGAGATGTACCTCGAAACCATATATATCTTATCAAGGGACAACGCCAACGTCCGTTCGATTGACGTGGGTGAATATATGGGCTACTCTAAGCCGAGCGTCAGCCGAGCTATGAGTTTACTCAAAAGCGGCGGATACATCACTATGGCGGCAGACGGAACGCTTAAATTAACCGAGCTTGGCGAGGAGATTGCCGAAAAGATATATCAGCGCCACACCATCCTCACGACTATGCTTATGTCGCTCGGTGTCGATGGGGAAACCGCCTCGGACGATGCGTGCAGGCTTGAGCACGCGATAAGCGACAAGTCGTTCGACGCGATAAAAAAGCACCTCGAAAAAGAGGGGAAGATATAGCAAAAAGCCACCCGTACGGGTGGCTTTTTGATTTATTCTCCGATAAGTGCCGTAATCTGGTCCTTTCTCATAAAGCCCATCGACTTGTTTACCATCTCGCCGTTCTTAAATACCATAAGAGTGGGAATACTCATAATACCAAACTGACGCGCGAGGTCTTCTTCCTCGTCAACGTTGACCTTGCCAACCTTTACCTTGCCCTCGTTTTCCTCGGCGAACTTTTCAAGCTCGGGAGCGAGCATACGGCAAGGGCCGCACCACGCCGCCCAGAAATCAACGAGCACAGGGAGCTCGGACTTTAATACTTCTTCTTCGAAATTTGCTTTTGTTATAACTACTTCTGCCATTTCTATTCTCCTAACGTTTATATTTTATTCGTTTGCAGCATCATTTAAAAGCACGGTGTCAACGGTTGTAAACGCAAGCGCGCCGTGACCGCCCTCCAAAATTCCGCTCTTGTCAAATACCTTTTTAACAGTATCGCTCATACCGCAAAAAACTATACGCTTGCCTGCCTTTGCGTACTCGTCCGCTATCTCGCCGAGCGTTTCAACGGACGTAATATCAATATCCGGAACGCCGCGAAGCGACACGATTATCTCATCATACGCCGAAAGCGCCTCAAGCTTTGCCGAAAGCTTGCCGATATTCGCAAAGAATACGTCGCCCGTAACGTAAACGACGACTGCGTTATCGTGTCCCTTGCCGAGCACACCGCGCGCGGCAAGACGCTCTGCACTGACGTCTGCCGAGCCCACCTCGATATGAGATGCGTTCTTGACAAACACCGCAAGCGAGAAGATTATACCGATAACGATAGCTATGGTAAGGTCGAACACGACGGTTGCTATCATAGTGATGAGGAACTGAAGTATAGCGCCGACGAACTTCTTTTTAAATATGTACTTGATCTCGTGCCACTCGTTCATACGCCACGCGGTCACCATAAGCACGCCTGCAAGTGCGGGCATAGGCACGAGTGCCATAACGTCGCCAAGCAAAAACATCGCCGCAAGCAGCCACAGCGCGTGGAATATACCCGTAAGACGAGTCTGCGCGCCCGACTTTATCGCAACGCTCGTGCGCGCGATAGCCGCAGTAGCAGGCACACCGCCGAAGAGGGGCATAAGCACGTTACCGATACCCTGTCCGAGAAGCTCAATATTAGCGTCAAACGGCTCGTTTTTCATTCGCGACGCAGACGCACCGCAAAGAAGGCTCTCGATCATACCGAGTGCCGCAACGGTGAGTGCTGGCGAAATAAGCTTGCCGAGCATATCTGTGCTAAAGCCGTCAAAGGAAATGCGCTCCGACAAAAGCAGCGTTTTCGGAATTTCTCCGACCACCGCAACTCCGTCAAAGCGGAATATCACGTAAACAACGGTCGCGACGATGATACCTATAAGCGAGGACGGAACCTTAGCGTTCCACTTTTTCGGCCAGATTATCATAATCGCAACCACTATAGCGCCAAGCAGTACCGTCCACAGATGCGGCTTAAAGCCAAGCTCGCCGTAAGAAATAAGCTTTTCGATAGCGCCCTCGCCCACGGACGCCGTGCCGAAGAAATTATCGACCTGACCGAGCGCGATTATAACCGCGATACCCGACGTAAAGCCGGTGATAACGGGACGCGGAATAAGCTTGACGAGACCGCCGAGCTTTAAAATACCGCACACGAGCAGTATAGCGCCCGCGATAAGGCAAACCCAGAACACGCCGTTGAGTCCGACTGTTCCCGCGATGCCGATAAGCACGGCGCTCATCGCACCCGTAGGACCGGAAATTTGGAACGACGCACCCGAAAGCGCGCTGATGACGATACCTGCGATTATCGCGGTGACGAGTCCCGACGCCGCAGAAGCACCGCTCGCAACACCGAATGCAAGTGCAAGCGGAAGCGCTACTGCCGCAACCGTAAGACCTGCAAGCAGGTCCTTTACAAGCTTCGAGCCGTTATAGCCTGAAAACTCGGCACGGAGCATTTTTGCAAAATTCTTTATCATTGGTAACACCTCAATCAAAAGTCACAATGCGCCGATTGAAAAACCGGCGCATTGTATTTATTAGTCAACTTTTACAGTCCAGCCGAGAGTGTCGGGCTGTTTGCCCCACTGAATCCCTGTGAGGTTATCGTAAAGCTTCTGTGCGATAGCACCGATCTCGCCATTGTTTATTATCATCTTCTCGCCTGCGTTGTTAAGCTCGCCGATCGGGCTGATTACAGCCGCTGTACCGGTACCGAACGCCTCGTCAAGCTTACCTGCCTTATAAGCGTCAACGACCTCGTCGATAGACAGACGGCGCTCGGAAACCTTGTAGCCCCAGCTCTTTAAAAGCTCGATGCAGGACATACGGGTAACGCCGGGGAGGATAGAGCCTGCCTCGGTGGTAGGAGTTACTACCTCGCCGTCTATAACGAAGAATACGTTCATCGCGCCAACCTCGTCGATATACTTGTGCTCGATACCGTCAAGCCAAAGCACCTGCGCGTAGCCGAGCTGCTCAGCCTTCTTCTGACCGATAAGCGAAGCCGCGTAGTTACCGCCGCACTTGGTAAAGCCCGTACCGCCCTTAACGGCGCGAACGTACTCGTTTTCAACGAAAATCTTAACGGGGTTGATGCCTGCCGCATAGTAAGAGCCTACGGGCGAGAGGATGATTGCGAAGAGATAGGTCTTCGAAACGTGTACGCCGAGGTGCACGTCTGTTGCGATAATAAAGGGACGAATGTAAAGCGAGGTGCCGTCCTTTACGGGCACCCAATCCTTGTCCACGTTGATGAGCGTCTTTAACGCCTCGATGCAGTCGTCAACGTCAACGTGAGGGATGCACATACGGTCGTTGGTGCGGTTCATGCGCTCAAAGTTCTTATCGGGACGGAAAAGCTGAATCTCACCGTTCGGAGTGCGGTAAGCCTTAAGGCCCTCGAAGATCTCCTGTGCGTAGTGGAATACCATCGTAGCAGGATCAAGCTCGAAGGGTGCATAGGGTACTATGCGAGCATCGTGCCAGCCCTTACCCTCGGTATAATTCATCAAAAACATATGGTCGGAATAGAAGTTTCCGAAGCCGAGGTTATCCCAATCAGGCTTTGCCTTGGGAGCAGTCGTTCTTTCAATTCTGATATCTATCATCGTTATGTCCTCCAAAATATATTACGTTAAAAATATTATACACCTATATAACGGCTTTTGCAATATACTAAAGTGAATAAATTTCAAAAAAATTTTCCCTACTTTCGTACAAAATCGCATAAAGTTGCGCCTATGGGCAAAAATAGGTGCGTAGAACAACAATGTCATTAAGTTAAACTTCGCTATCATAATCACAACACCGCTTGTAGGGGCGACCTTTGGTCGCCCGCGGGCGGTCGCTGACCGCCCCTACGGGCATACATTGCGACAAAGAGCAACGCTTAACTTAACGACATTTCGCAGAACGCTTGACGTTAATATTTTCGGAGGTAAAAATGAACAACTGTAACAATAGAAATTTCACTCGCGCACTTTGCGCACTGCTCGGCGCGCTCGTACTCATCGGTATCGCTGTACCCGTCAGCGCAGGCGCGTCACTTTCCCCTGCGCTTGACATTATCGCGAACGAGTTCACTATGGCTAAAAGCGGACTTGTCGGCACGGGAATTTATTTCGAAAAAGAGGATTTCGCCGCGGCGCTCGGCGTTGAGAACGTAGGTAAAATAACTATCGCTTCCCTGCCCGACGCAACGCTCGGACGACTTCAGCTCGGCTCGCGCTACGTTGAGGTCGGGCAGACCATTTCGGAGCGCAACTTAGACTCGCTCAAATTCGTACAGCACGGAAGCGGCGAGGTTGAAGCCTCGTTTAAGTTTACGCGTGGCTCGGACGTGTACGGCACGGCGTACGAGTGTGCGCTTTACACGCTTACGAGCGTCAACACCGCACCCACGGTTGAAACGGGTGCAAACGCCGCCAAGGGTACGGCAACGGCTTACACGGGCATAGCTTATCTAGGTGCTATCAGCGCGAGTGACCGCGAGGGCGACACACTCACCTTTGAGGTTGTAAAAAGCCCTTCTAACGGCACTGTAAGGCTCACGGATAAGGCTCGCGGCTACTATGAATACACCTCAAACGACGGCTTCGTCGGTGGCGACAGCTTCACCGTACGCGTGACCGATAAATACGGCAACCGCTCAAGTGACGCCAAGATAAGCGTTCGCGTCGAAAATATTGACGAGAGCGAGGTATACGCGGATATGAGCGGACATTGGGCAAATTCTGCCGTTATTTCCTGCGTGAAGGCAGGCGTTATCAGCGCGGCACAAACGGGCGACAAGTTCTACCCCGACGCGTATATCAGCCGCGCGGAGTTTCTCGCGCTTGCGATGAATGCGGCAGGATATACGGGCTTTTCCATCGGTAACACGGGCTTCGAGGACGACGCCGAAATACCGACGGAGTACAAGGGATATATAGCCGCGGCAGAGGCATTCGGAATTATCGACGGCATCGAAACCGACACCGGACTGCGCTTCTATCCAAGCAATCAGATAACACGCTGTGAGGCGGCGGTGATACTATCGCGCCTGACGGGTATCACGGGCGGCGCAGTGTCCGTATTCGCAGATGAATCAATACCTGCGTGGGCAGAGGGCGCTATGGTCGGGCTCTACGCCGCCGGCATACTGCGCGGTATGGGTGACGGCACGCTAGGCGCGTACACGCCTATGACGAGAGGTGCGGCGGCACAGCTCGTTTCGTGCGTGATCGAAAAATAAAAATTGAGGTACACCCTCGGGTGTACCTCTTGCGTTCATTTGAGTTTAACGGGAAGCTCAACGGCCAATTCAACTTCCTCGCCGTCAACGGTAATCGTAACGGTTGCAACTGCGGTGTATTTTCCGCTTGGCAGTCCGTTCATCTCTGAAAGCTCGGTAGCGAACGTGTCGGTGTACTTCACGGATTTGCCTGCCTCGATAACGGTGCTGTCTGAATAGGTAGACAAATTCGGTATAGTCATCGCGCCGTCTGTGGGGATCAGCTCTATATCGCAGACGTAATCGACGGTGACGTCGGTTTTGTTTTCGTTTTTAAGCGTAGCCGTAAACGATAGCGGTGCCGTGGGATCGGTGTCGGCAAGCTTGTACGTGCCGCGCTCGGATTTGAGCGTAAGCTTGTATCCGTCCTGTGTGACCGAGCAAGAAGTCGGCTGAGTGGGGATAAAGAGCGAATAGTAGCCCACGACGAGCATCGCGGCTATGATAAAGAATACCACGAGCATTACGATATGGCGCCTTGACAGTATCGGCTTTACGTTTGTTTTGGGCGTAAAGCCAAGCTTCATTACGACGGGGATCATCACACCCATAAACAGCGTGAGGAGAAACGCCTCGGCAGGAAACAGCGCGAGGTTTTTCATAACTCGCGGTATGGTCATAAACGCGTAGCTCTTGCCGTAGAAAATGTCGTAGTACCACATCATAAGCGTGGGGTTGATGATAAGATTGGTTATAGCTACGACCGAGAATCGCGACAGTATAACGCGCGTAGCGGTCATATTCGAGCGCCACAAAAAGAGTGCGAATAAAAGCGAGCCGGATATTTCCTCGAATATAAACGGGAAGAAATACGCGCCCTGCGGAAAGATAATACAACCGAGCGTATCGCTTATCGCCGCCGCAACTACGGCGACCACAGGTCCGAATATTGATGCGCCGAGCGCGTTGACGAAAAAGCCGACCGTGATGTTAAGGCTCGGTCCGACGGGAATCTGCACGGATTTGAGTGCAACTCGTACCGCGATAAGTATAGCTGCGATGCAAAGCATACGAACGTCGAAAAGCTGCATCGTTGCATCACGCCAATATGCGCGCGAGAACGGATACTTGTAGAGCGTTGCGTTTTTTAAATCTCTCATAAAATAAAAATACCTCCTTATAATGACATTCCGTATTGCCACATATAGGAGATATCTCCGTTATGTAACAGCGGGATGCGACCTTAGCACCGCAGACGAACGTCTTTCGTTCCCAAGACAACTCCCCGTTCTTAGGACACTTTACGCGCTATGGTCTACTCTGTATTTGTCGTACCTTGCGGTACAATACTATGATAGCACATTATCCGAGAAAAATCAAGTGGAATTTCAGCAATATTATGAAAGAACAAGCCGCTCTTTCTGTGCAGTTTAACGCTATTTTCACGCCCAAAACCACCGTCTAAAAAAAGCAAAATATTTTTTCAAAAACCTATTGACAAACACGCCTGCTTGTGATATAATATTTAGGCATCGTGGTTCTCAAAGGTCGCGAATGTAATATGGCGGAGTAGCTCAGCTGGCTAGAGCAACCGGTTCATACCCGGTAGGTCATGGGTTCAAGTCCAATCTCCGCTACCATTTTTTTCTCGGCCAATAGGTCGGGATACGGCCCGTTGGTCAAGCGGTTAAGACACGGCCCTTTCACGGCTGTAACATGGGTTCGATTCCCGTACGGGTCACAAAAAAAAAAAGCACTACGCAAGGAGTGGCTTTGTTTTTGGTGCCTGTTTCGCTAAACCAACCCACCGCATTACGGGCAGTTTCGCCTGTAATGCGGATGGGTTCGCATTGCCCGCCCAAGGCGGTGCACGCTTGCGATGCACCGTTGGGGCGCGGCAATCTTCGCCTATGGCGAAATTCCCGTATTGGTAATAATCGTTGTGGC
>JAZNBZ010000289.1:0-4390 GCA_045587285.1 Candidatus Flemingiibacterium sp.
GGTCGTGAGTCCGCAATCCGCGCACTCCAGTCTACCGGTCTTGACATCAGCCTTATTAAGGACGTAACTCCCATTCCTCATAATGGCTGCCGTCCTCCCAAGCGCAGAAGAGTTTAATTAGAAGGAGGAAATAGAAATGGCAAGATATACAGGTTCCTCGTGCAAGCTGTGCCGCAGAGAAGGCATGAAGCTGTTCCTCAAGGGCGATCGTTGCCTTAGCAGCAAGTGCGCTGTTACCGCAAGAGGTACTGCTCCCGGTCAGCACGGCGCTGCTAAGAAGAAGATGTCCGAGTACGGCACACAGATGCGCGAAAAGCAGAAGGCAAAGAGATATTACGGCGTTCCCGAGAAGCAGTTCAAGAACTACTTCACTATCGCGGACAAGAAGGCTGGTATGACCGGTGAGAACCTTCTCACGATCCTCGAGCTCCGTCTTGACAACGCTGTTTACAGAATGGGTATGGCAGAGAGCCACAAGGAAGCTCGTCAGCTCGTTCGTCACAATCATTTCAGACTCAACGGTAAGAAGGTTAACATTCCTTCCATCATTCTCAAGACCGGTGACGTTATCACCGTTAGCGAGAGCAGCCGTCAGTCTGACAAGATCAAGGGCCTTATCGAATCTATGCAGACCAAGCTTACTCCCAAGTGGCTTGAAGTAGATAAGGAAAACGCTACTGCGAAGGTAATTGCTACTCCCGATCGTGAGGACGTTGATCTTCCTATCGAAGAGCAGCTCATCGTCGAGTTGTATTCCAAGTAATAACAACCTCCGATATACCCAGTACGTTTTTAAGGCTGTGTTTATATTCATAGGAGGGTTATTGAATGATAGAAATAGAGAAGCCTAATATAGCAACCGTTGACTTAAGCGAAGACGGAAAGTATGGCAAGTTCGTCGTTGAGCCGCTGGAGCGCGGCTACGGTACCACGCTCGGTAACTCCCTGCGTCGCGTACTTTTAAGCTCGCTTCCGGGTGTTGCAGTTGTCAGCATCAAGATCGACGGCGTTCTCCACGAGATATCCACTATCCCCGGCGTTAAGGAAGACGTGACGGAGATCGTTCTCAACGTAAAGGGCATCACTGCAAAGCTCCACACGAGCGGCCCCAAGACTGTTACCATTGACGTAAACGGTCAGTGCAACGTAACCGCGGGCGACATCAAGCAGGACGCTGACATTGAGATTCTCGAGCCCGATCATCATATCGCTACCGTCAGCGAGGGTACCCGCTTCTATATGGAGCTCACCTTCGATCACGGCAGAGGCTATGTATCGCAGGAGAAGAACAAGCAGAACAATCCGTCCGTTATCGGTCTTATCTACACCGACTCGATCTATACTCCCGTGTACAACGTAAGCTACACCGTGGAGAACACCCGTGTCGGCAGCAACACCGATTACGACAAGTTGACACTTGAGGTCACCACCAACGGTACGATCTCCGCTAAGGAAGCTATCTCACTTGGCGCCAAGATACTCAACGAGCATCTCAACCTCTTTGTCGATCTTTCTGATGAGGCAAAGAAGGCAGAAATTATGGTTGAGCGTGAAGAAACCATCAAGGAAAAGGTTCTTGAGATGACCATTGAGGAGCTTGACATGTCGGTACGCAGCTTCAACTGCTTGAAGCGCGCCGGCATCGATACGGTTGAAGACCTTACCAACCGCACCGAGGAGGATATGATTAAGGTTCGTAACCTCGGTAAAAAGTCGCTTGAGGAAGTAATCCAGAAGTTACATTCCTTGGGCCTTGATCTGAAGAAAGAGGGGGAGAAATCACGGACACGCAGTGTCCGGGATTACGATCCCACGTTTCATACTCTACAAAACCGTAAAAGGAGGGAATTATAATGCCCGGAACCAGAAAGCTCGGCAGAACTACCGCGCACAGAAAAGCAATGCTCAGAGGCATGGTAACCTATCTGCTCGAAAATGGCTCTATAGAGACCACCTTGACTCGTGCCAAGGAGGTACGCGCTCTTGCTGAAAAGATGATCACTCTCGGCAAGAAGAATACTCTCGCATCCCGCCGTGCAGCACTCGCTTTCATCACGAAGGAAGACGTAGTTAAGAAGCTGTTTGATGTAATCGCTCCCGAATACGCTGACGTAAACGGTGGTTACACACAGATCTACAAGCTCGGTCCGCGTCGCGGCGACGCTGCTGAGATGGCACTTATCAAGCTCACCAAGACTGAGATTGTTAAGAAGGAAGAGACCAAGAAGGCATCCAAGAAGGCTGACAAGGCTGAGGACGCTGAATAATTTCAACTAAAAAAACTCCATCGCGTATGCGATGGAGTTTTATTATCTTATGTTTTTACCCTTTATTACAGAATGCTCGCACACGGGACAACTGTGCGTCTGTGCGCTCACTTTTGTGCCGCAGATGGGACATATTTGTGTACCGTCGGGCGGCTGTACTGCGTAGATAGGATATTTTGTGCCCTTCAGATGGCAAATCACGTCGCCCTCGTTAAACTTCAGCCTCATATCGGGAAATCGGTGTATTTCCACGCCGGATTCATTTTTTACGGTTATGTACGTTACGGGGTGGTATATCACGGAACGGCGGTGAAACGTGAGCGCGCGTGCCTCACGCTTGTGCTCTACCGATATGACCGTGCCGCACCACGGCTTGGCAAGAAGCATTTTGGGCACGCCCATTGCGAATAATGGGATGAGCGACAGGACTATCCAAATAAGAATAGCGTTAAAGGTGTTAAGGCGCGTGCTGAAATATTCCTGCATAAAGAAAAACTCGATTACAGCAACAGCACTCGCCCACAGTAAGCATACTATAGCTGCGCGGCGATATTTTCTTCGCACAGTTTCGAGTATGTCAGAATTGACGCGTGGGATAGTGGGATACATAGAATATTCCTTTCTGAAAGGTCAAATAATCTCCAAATTGCGTTTTGTCAGGTATAGTGCGATGAAATTCGATGAAATAAAGATTATACCGAATATCAGTGTGTTGAGAATAAGCCCAAGTATCGGCGAATCGGTTATAGCATACGCACAAATGTCCATACTGTAAAATCCGTCGAAGGGTGTTCTATTCTGGAGCACCAGTCCGCGAATAGCAAACAAAAGCGTGTAGGGAAGCTGAAACAGCGCATATATCAATATCCTTATTAAATGATCTTTTAAAAGGCTCGATTTAAAATATGTAATAACAGAGAAGCTGTTATCCTTCATAGCTTTTTTCAAATCGTTTTTGTAATTCACGGCGGATGTGAGGGCGTATGCATAAAAGATTGATGATATACTTATGGCTGTAATGCCAAACAGAAAAACAATTCTTCGAGCTATCCCAAATTCCTCATCGACATAGGCCAAAAGTATCTCGCGCGATACGAAAAATGCAAAGATTATCCACGCGATAAGGTGAATGGCAATAAGTATTCCAAACCAATTTACAATTTTTTTGAACGTATTTTGATTCATAAACGACTCCTTTGCTGCGATATGTTTTAATGCGTACGTTGAATATTTCACTTTATAGACACGAAATGATTAAAAAGGTTTAGTGGGATAGAAACAAATTGAAGAAGTTTCTGTATACACATTATACCATCATATGACTGCGTTGTCAATACATTTGAACGCGAAATATGAATTTCGCCGTAACTAACAGATTTGGTGCGAATTTTTAGTGAAAGTGACGATTGAATAATAGACGTAAAGAGTGTATAATTATTGTAGAAATACCGCCTTGGAGGTAAATTATGAGTGTTGTTATAGGAATAGACGTTGGCGGAAGCACGACGAAGATCGTCGGTTTTGACAAGGCTGACGGTGCAGATAAGCTAATCGAGCCCATTTTTGTTCGTGCGACGGATCCAATCACCGCGCTTTACGGCGCGTTCGGTAAATTCACCGACAAGAACGGCATAGAGCTTTCCGACATCGACATCGTAAAGGTCACGGGCGTCGGTGCAAGTAAGCTTAACAAGCCGATATACGGTCTTGACTGTGTAACCGTTCCCGAGTTTGATTGCATAGGACTTGGCGGACTTTATCTGTCGGGGCTCGACGAGGCTATCGTCGTAAGCCTTGGCACGGGTACCGCGCTTATCCACGCGCGCCGCGGTGAACCGATGGAGTACCTCGGCGGTACGGGTGTCGGCGGCGGTACGCTTATCGGACTGTCAAAGCAGATGCTCGGACTTTCGGACATCACGCACATTGAGGAGCTTGCGGCAGAGGGCGACCTCAACAACATCGACTGGCGTATACGCCACCTTGTTGACAAGGCGATGCTCCCCGGCGCGCCCGATATGCTGACGGCATCCAACTTCGGCAACGTAAGCGAGATCGCATCGAGAGCTGACGTTGCCCTTGGTATCGTCAATATGGTATTTGAAACTATCGCGATGGTTGCT
>JAZNBZ010000290.1:0-5929 GCA_045587285.1 Candidatus Flemingiibacterium sp.
CCTCGTCCGGGACCGACGGGAATACCGTTTTTCTTTGCGTATCCGACGAAATCCTGCACTATGAGGAAGTAGTCGGCGTATCCCATACGGTTTATCACCTCAAGCTCGTACTCGATGCGCTCGAGATACTCCGCCTCGGGATGCTTGTCCGTGTACGTAATGCGTCCCGCGGCAAGTCGCCTCGAAAGCCCGTCCATCGTAAGGCGGCGCAGATATTCTGCGCCCGAAAGACCGTCGGGTGGCGTGAATGCGGGGAGATATATTTTCGAAAAGTCGAAGTCGAAATTACATTTCTCTGCGACCTTTGCGGTGTTTTCGATAGGGCTTCCGAGCGGTTCGTTGTCGAGATATGCGAACAGCTCGTGCATTTCTTCTGTGGTTTTATAGTAAAACTCGTCGGTTTCAAAGCCGATAGGTCTGCCGTCAGTTATGACGTTGTTGGTCTGGATGCACATAAGTATCGCCTGCGTATCGGCGTCCTCGCGGCGGAGATAATGCGCGTCGTTGGTCGCAACCATCGGAATAGAAAGCTCACGCGATAGCTTTACGATACCGTGGTTGACCGTTTTTTGCTCGTCGATACCGTGGTCCTGAATTTCGAGGTAATAGTCATCGCCAAAGAGCGATTTCATTTTCATTGCGTGCTCGCGCGCGGCGTCATAATTGCCGTCAACAAGTGCGCGCGGAATATATCCCGCAAGGCACGCGGAAAGCGCGACAAGCCCCTCGTGGTGCTCTCGAAGAAGCTCCATATCTATACGCGGCTTCGAGTAAAAGCCCTCTGTGAAGGCGCTCGTTACCATTGAAATGAGATTTTTATACCCAATTTCGTTTTTGCAGAGGAGCACGAGATGATAACTTCCGCTATCCTCGCCGTGGTCGCGGTCAAAGCGCGTACGTCTGGCAAGGTACACCTCACAGCCGATTATCGGCTTGATGCCCTCTTTCTTGCAGGCGTTGTAAAAATCCACGACACCGTACATCACGCCGTGGTCTGTGATAGCCGCCGCAGTGTGTCCGCACTCCGCCGCGCGACGAGGTATCTCGGCGATGCGGCACGCACCGTCGAGAAGGCTGTATTCACTGTGCAAATGCAGGTGTACAAATTCCATCTTTTTGTCCTCGTAGCTTTGAGTGTGGTAATCGTTTGTCAGGAGAAAACGCGGCTTTTTTGAAAAAAAGCCTGGCAAAAAACTTTAAATTGGCTTCGCCGCCACAGAGTGTTTGGATAAACGCAAGTCCACGCCCTCGGTAATTGGGGGCCTCGGCGACACCCGTGTCGCCACCCCAATGACCGTTTTGCGGCAACCGTTAGATTACCACATCTTTGGCGTTTGCGACAGAAGAATCGTGACCATTGTAGGGATAGGCGTCCCCGACTGTCCGCTTTAAATGCTCACGCCTTCCACTCCATAATCTTTTTTAATCTATGATTAACGCCCGATTTGGTAATTGGCGGATTGTGTCGGTTAGCAAGCTGAAGAAGCGTATCCTCGCTGTATTCAAGGCGAAGCTCTGCCGTTATTTTTAATTCATCGGGTAAGCGCTCAAGCTCGCCGCTTGCCTGTAGTGCGCGTATCGCGTTTATCTGTGCGCTCGCCGCCTTGGTGGTCTTTTCTATGTTCGCCACCTCGCCGTTTGCGATTCGGTTCATATCCGAGCGAAGCTCTCGCTCGATCTTTTTATTCATTATGGTGAACGCCGCGTTGTTAGCGCCGATAAGCGCGAGAAAATTCTCTATACTCTCGCTATCCTTATAATAAAGCACGTGCTCGGTCTTGCGCGTCATACGCTTGGGTGCGATTCCCTCCTCGCCGAGCATTTCTGCAAAACGCTCACAAACTGCCTCGTCGGCAAAATTCATTTCAAGGTGATATCCCTTGTCGGGATCGGTAAGAGTTCCCGACGACAAAAACACGCCGCGCATAAACGACGCCTTACAATTCGCACATTTAAGCGCTTCCGATTTTATATTAGCCAAAGGCTCATCCGCGCCGTAACGGAGCGAGTGAAATACTCTCAAAAGCTCCTTTTTCTGCACGACGGTTATCTTACAGCTTCGCCTCTCGTCCGCCTCGCCGCTTTTTCTTTCAGTGACGTACAGATTAGCCTCCACGCCGTGCTGGTCGCCAAGCCATTTCACTGCAAGATTTGCAAGCTCAACGCTCGTCGTAACAAGCTTAAAGCGCTCGCGCGTGAACACGCCCGCGCCGTAAAGTATGCCGTAAAGCACCGCGCGCCTACAGCAGTCGTGCTTCATCGCTTCGGATGCGGCAACGAGATTTGCCTTCGTTTCTTGTGCAAAAGACATAGTTCTCCTCGATTTTTCGGGAAGATTGCCCGATATTTATTTGGTTATATCGCGGTGTATGGTAACGGTCTTATATCCGCCGTCGCTGATGTGCGCCGACAGCGCTTCAGCTATTGCGACCGAGCGGTGCTTGCCGCCCGTACAGCCGATAGCGATGATGAGCTGTGTTTTGCCCTCTTTTGAATAAAGCGGCAGGAGATAATCTATCATACCGTAAAGCTTGTCCACGAAATCGGTCGTTTCCGTGTGGGAGAAAACGAAATCGCGTACGGGCGCCTCAAGTCCCGTATGCGCCTTGAGCTCCTCGTGATAGTACGGATTCGGGAAGCAGCGCACGTCAAAAACGAGGTCTGCCTCACTCGCCGCGCCGTGCTTGAAGCCAAACGACATACACGTGATAAGAAGCGAGCCCGTTTGTTCTGCGCTGGCAACGCCAAGCATCTTTTCCCTGAGCTGTCCGGGAGAAAGCTTGGTCGTGTCGATAACGTAGTCTGCACGCTTTGCGGCAGGAGCGAGTATCTGTCGCTCGTGCGAGAGCGCCTCGGTTATGCTGATGTTTTTCGCCGCGACGAGCGGATGCGTACGGCGTGTGAATTTGTATCGGCTTATAATAACGTCGTCGGAGCAATCGAGAAATACCGTACGGCAATTAAAGCCCTGCGATTTCAGCGCATCGAGCTGTGTGAAAAGCGGCTCAAACTCCGCCTCACCGCGTATATCAACGATAAACGCGACCTTATCAATTTCATTCGTAGACGCCTTGCAAAGCTCTGCGAACTTCGGTATGAGCTGTGAGGGCATATTGTCGATGCAGTACCAGCCAAGGTCCTCAAGCGTATTCGCCGCCTGCGACTTTCCCGCGCCCGACATTCCCGTGATAATTAAAAATTCCATCAGACTACTCCGTTTATTTAACGTATCTTACCTCGCACTCGATCTCGAGCCCGAATTTTTCGTATACCTCTGCCTTGATTATTTCGATAAGCTCGAGCACGTCCTTCGCCGTTGCACCGCCCTTATTGATAATAAAGCCCGCGTGCTTTTCCGACACCTGTGCTCCGCCGACACATCTGCCTTTAAGACCTGCTTCGTCTATCTTCTGCGCGGTAATAAAGCCGTTTCCGCGCTTAAAAACGCTTCCCGCGCTTGGGTATTCGAGCGGCTGCTTGTCGCGTCTGCGCGACATATAGTCCGCCATAGCGGCTTCGATCTCAGCCTTGTCGCCGCGCGCAAGCTTCACCGTCGCCGACAGCACTATTTTCGTGCCGTCCATATACGCGCTGTGACGGTACGCGAACTCGTGAGCCGCGCCGTCTATCGTACCGCACTCGCCCGTCGCCGTATCGTAATAACGGCTCTCAACGACCACCTGCGCAAGCTCACCGCCGTATGCTCCGGCGTTCATATAAATACCGCCGCCGAGCGTGCCGGGAATACCGTACGCAAACTCAAGCCCCGAAAGCGACTGCTTTGCCGCAACCGACGCAAGCTTCGTCAGCGGCACACCTGCGTCTGCCGTGACGTATTCGCCGTTGACCGTGCACAAGCGCATACCGGACAGTATGACAGCCGCGCCGTCAAAGCCCTCGTCTGCCACGAGCACGTTCGTGCCGTTGCCGAGCGCGAGTGTACGTATGTCCTCGGCGCGAAGAATATCAAACGCCGCGACAGCCTCGTCGCACGACCTCGGGAACACGAGAAGGCGCGCCGGACCGCCTATACGAAAGCTCGTATAGGGTGCAAGCGGAGTATTTTCGCCGTATTCGATTTTAGCCTCCATAAGGCGCTCTGTCGCGCGAGTGTAGTCCATACGTTCTCCTTCAGAGCAGCATTTCAAGTAGCTCGGTGTATGATTTAACCGTTTTGGTCGGGATAATTTCCGTTGTGTTATCTATGCCGTTTGGATTGTACCAAACGGTGTCGATGCCGTAACCGTTTCCGCCGAGAATATCGTGCGGCAGCGAATCGCCGATTATGACCGCCGACGCGCGCTTGTCTTCGCCGATACGTGCGAAAACATAGTCAAAGTATTCACGCATCGGCTTTGCAGCGCCCGCCTCCTCGGACACGAATATGTCGTTAAAATATTCGTGTATCGGGGAGAGGTAAAAGCGCTTCTTTTGCGTATGCGACACGCCGTTTGTAACGATATACATATCGTAGTGCGCTGACAGCTCACGGCAAAGCTCAAGCGCACCGCTAAACAGCTTCGACACGTTTGCAAGCTCGTCAACGTACTCGGCGTTGAGAAGCGAGCTTGAAACGTCCGTGCCCTTGCCGATAGCCTCGAAGAATATCCCAAAGCGGTTATCCTGAAGATACTCCTTGGTTATCTCGCCGCGTCCGAGCCTATCCCATAAATCCTCGTTTATGCGGATATAGCGTGCAAAATCCTCATCGCTTAATTGTATGCCGTGGGACGACATAACTATTCCGAACGCCTCACGCTCGGCGGCATCGAAGTCAAAAAGCGTTCTGTCCGCGTCAAAAAGCAGAGTCGTGTATTTTTTCATCGTGCGATAAACTTGTGGAATACCTTCTTACCCTTCTTGATGATAACGCCGTCGGCAAGCCTTGCGCCTTCTACTACTGCGTCAAAGCGCTCGACCTTTACGTCGTCAACGGAGATACCGCCCTGCTGGATAAGACGCTTTGCCTCGCCCTTCGAGGGAGCAAGCTTGCCTGCAACGAGCAGGTCAACGACGCTCGTGTCAACGCCCTCAACCTCGGTGGTGGGCATATTTTCGCTCGAGCCGCCGCCCGAGAATACCGCGCGAGCCGCCTCGAGAGCCTTGTCTGCCTCTTCCTTGCCGTGTACCATATTGGTAAGCTCGTATGCGAGGATCTCCTTAGCCTTGTTAAGCTGTGCGCCCTCCCAAGCGGACATCTCGCGGATCTGCTCCATAGGAAGGAAGGTGAGCATACGAATGCACTTCAAAACATCCGCGTCACCGACGTTGCGCCAATACTGGAAGAAGTCGAACGGCGAGGTCTTGTTGGGATCAAGCCATACTGCGTTGCCCGCGGTCTTACCCATCTTATTACCGTTAGAGTCGGTGAGAAGAGTAATAGTCATTGCGTGTGCATCCTTGCCGAGCTTCTTTCTGATAAGCTCCGTACCGCCGAGCATATTCGACCACTGGTCGTCGCCGCCGAACTCCATATTACAGCCGTACTTCTGGAACATATAGTAGAAGTCGTAGGACTGCATTATCATATAGTTGAACTCGAGGAAGGAAAGTCCCTTCTCCATACGGTTTTCATAGCACTTTGCACGGAGCATATTGTTCACGGAGAAGCAAGCGCCGACCTCGCGGAGAAGCTCAACGTAGTTGAGGTTCAAAAGCCAATCTGCGTTGTTTACCATCATCGCCTTGCCCTCGCCAAACTCGATGAATCTCTCCATCTGGCGCTTAAAACACTCTGCGTTATGGTCGATATCCTCCTTGGTAAGCATCTTACGCATATCGGTGCGCCCCGACGGGTCGCCGATCATAGTAGTACCGCCGCCGATAAGTGCGATGGGCTTATTGCCTGCCATCTGAAGGCGCTTCATCAGACAAAGAGCCATAAAATGGCCCACATGAAGAGAATCTGCCGTAGGATCAAAGCCAATAT
>JAZNBZ010000291.1:0-9355 GCA_045587285.1 Candidatus Flemingiibacterium sp.
CTCGTGACCGAGCACTACGGGATACTGGTCGATGCCCTTGAACTTGCCGTGAATGATCTTTGTGTCGGTGCCGTTGCAAACGCCGCAGCTCTCAATCTTAACAAGCGCGTCGTAATCGCCGATCTTCGGCATAGGCATACCGTCAACAATCTTCTTGGAACCGTCTGCATAAACTACGTAGCTTCTCATAATAAAAATCCTCCGTAAATTTTAGTTAAATTATTTGTTTTCCGCGTTATATTCCGCGAGTATGGAAACGCTTGCACTGCAGCCGATGCGCTCTGCACCTGCCGCCATCATCGCACGGCACGCCTCAAGCGTACGAACGCCGCCTGCCGCCTTGACCTTGATCTTGTCTCCGACCGAGTCCTTCATAAGCTTAACGTCCTCAACGGTCGCCGCACCCGTACCGAATCCGGTAGATGTCTTAATATAGTCCGGCATTACCTCGAGCGCTATCTTGCACATAGCGCGCTTTTCGTCGTCGGTGAGGTAACAGTTCTCGAAGATAACCTTCGAGATAACGCCGTACTTTTTGCAAAGCGCAACGATGCGCTCCATTTCGTCCTTCAGATAATCAAGCTCGCCGCACTTTAATTTGCCGACGTTGATAACGTAATCGACCTCGCCCGCGCCGTTCTTGATGGCTTCTTCAGCCTCAAAAAGCTTGCACTCAACGGTGGTTATACCGAGCGGAAAGCCTACCGCCGCGTCAACCTTAACGTCGCTTCCTTTTAAATAATCCGCGCAAAGCGCAACCATTCCCGTGTTGACTGCTACTGAGCAGAAGCCGTACTTCTTTGCGTCGTCGCACACCTTTTTCAGCTGCTCGGGCGTAGTCGCCGCCGCAAGTATCGTGTGGTCAAAAAGTTTTGCAAAATTGCTCATTTACGTATACCTCCAAATATAGCATTACATCGTTATAAGTATATCACGTATTTCTAAAAATTTCAAGTAAAATTCTCAAAATATTTTAAGCAAGCCTGAACTTCGGCAAATTAACAAAATCGCCGCCCGATTTTTGTGCGATGTGACAACGCAAAAAGCAAAGATGCCCACGCGTTGGAGTAATTGCCTCCCTCCGCGAGGGAGGTGGCACGCGAAGCGTGACGGAAGGAGCCTGCGAAATTAAAGATTTGCTCTTGCAATAATAGCGAATAGGAATCGAAAGCTCCGCACTCTCCCTCACCTGCCTACGGCAGGAGCTCCCTCCCGGAGGGAGCCTTTTTTGCGCTTCGATTTCATCATTTTCGATGCTTTACGGCAAGTATATCTTCTCACACAAAGCAAAGATGCCCACGGTTTTGCCGTGAGCATCTTAAATTATTAACCAAGCTTCGCAATAGCCTCGTCGGTAGCGGCGAGCTGTTCCACGAACTTCTCGCGCTTTGCCTTTTCAGCCTCGATAAGCTGTGCGGGAGCCTTTGCAACAAAGCCTTCGTTGGAGAGCTTCTTGTCAACTCTGTCGATCTCGGAGAGTATCTTTTCGCGCTCCTTGTTAAGGCGTTCCTTCTCCTTGGCAAAGTCGATAAGCTCGCCGAGCGGAATGTATACGGTCGCGCCCGTTGCAACGATCTGAACTGCGTTCTCGTCGCTGTACTCCTTAACAAACTCGACCTCGGACGCGGACGCTAACTTCACGAAGAACTTAACCGTATCGTCGCTGTAGGTCGCGCGATCAGCGGTAACGATGATTACCTTCGCCTTCTTCGAGGGAGCGACGTTCATATCTGCGCGGCGGTTACGGATAAGGCTTATAGCCTCGATGATCTTCGCCATCTGCGCCTCCTCATTCGGGAAAGCGAGCGCGTCGTCGTACCTCGGATAGTCGGCTATCATAATCGACTCTGCATCATGCGGAAGCGCCTGATATATCTCCTCGGTGATGAACGGCATAAACGGATGCAAGAGCTTCAGCGTTTCGGTAAGCGCGTAGCAAAGCACGTTCTGCGCGTCGGTGTCACCCTCGGAAAGTCTGGGCTTGATAAGCTCGATGTACCAGTCGCAGAGGATATCCCAAACGAAGTCGTATATCTTCGCGAGCGCAACGCCAAGCTCGAACTTGTCAAGGTTAGCCGTAACCTCGCCGATAAGCGTGTTGAGCTTCGAGAGAATCCACTTGTCCTCTGCCTTGAGCGCGTCTGCCCTTGGAAGCTCTACCTTGTCGATGGTGAGATTCATCATCGCAAAGCGCGAAGCATTCCAGAGCTTGTTCGCGAAGTTGCGCGCCGCCTCGACCTTCTTGTCGGAGTAACGCATATCGTTTCCGGGCGAGTTGCCCATAACGAGCGCGTAGCGGAGCGCGTCTGCGCCGTAGTTGTCGATAATTTCGAGCGGATCAACACCGTTGCCAAGCGACTTGGACATCTTTCTTCCCTTCTCGTCACGGACAAGACCGTGAATGAGTACGGTATCAAAAGGAACACTGTCGGTGTATTCAAGTGCCGAGAAGATCATTCTCGACACCCAGAAGGTGATAATATCGTAGCCGGTTACAAGCGTATTTGTGGGATAGAAATACTTGAGATCCTCGGTGCAGTCGGGCCAGCCGAGAGTCGAGAACGGCCAGAGCGCGGAGCTGAACCACGTATCGAGGGTGTCCTCGTCCTGATGCATCGCGCCGCCGCACTTCGGGCATACAGAAATGCCGTTTTCGTCCGTGCAGACCTCGGTGTGTCCGCACTTTTCGCAGTAGAACGCAGGAATTCTGTGTCCCCACCAAAGCTGACGGGAAATACACCAGTCCTGAGTATTCTCCATCCAATGGAAGTAGTTCTTGTCAAATCTTTCGGGCACGAACTTAATTCTGCCGTCGCGTACAGCCTCGATAGCGGGCTTTGCAAGAGGAACCATCTTAACAAACCACTGAAGCGAGATCATAGGCTCGATGGTAGTGCCGCAGCGGTAGCAGGTGCCGACCTCGTGAGTGAGGTCCTCGATCTCTGCAAGATATCCGCCTGCTTTAAGGTCCTCGACGATAGCCTTGCGCGCTTCGTATCTGTCCATACCTGCGTACTTCGGATAATTGTCGGTGATCTTTGCATCCTCGGTGAGTACAACCTCCATAGGAAGATGACAACGACGTCCGACCTCAAAGTCGTTAGGGTCGTGTGCGGGCGTGATCTTAACGCAGCCCGTACCCTTGTCAAGCTGTGCGTGCTCGTCGGCTACTATCGGAATACGTCTGCCAACCAGCGGAAGCATAACGTACTTGCCGATCATATCCTTGTATCTTTCATCGTTCGGGTTTACCGCAACGGCGGTATCACCGAGAAGGGTTTCGGGACGGGTGGTGGCTACTTCAACGTATCCGCCGCCGCCAACGAGCGGATAACGGATATGCCAGAAGTGACCGTGCTGCTCCTCATAGTCGACCTCGGCGTTGGAAATGGAGGTCTTACAGTGAGGACACCAGTTGATGATCCTCTCGCCGCGGTAGATAAGTCCCTTGTCATAGAGGCGCTTGAATACCTCGCGCACAGCCTTGCTGCAGCCCTCATCGAGGGTGAAGCGCTCACGGCTCCAGTCACAGGACGAACCCATCTTCTTAAGCTGCTCGATAATTCTTCCGCCGTACTGACGCTTCCAGTCCCACGCGCGAACGAGGAACTGATCGCGGCCGAGGTCTTCCTTGGTAAGACCCTCCTTACGCATCGCCTCAACGATCTTCGCTTCGGTTGCGATGGACGCGTGGTCGGTGCCGGGAAGCCAGAGGGTAGCAAAGCCCTTCATTCTCTTATAGCGGATGAGGATATCCTGAAGAGTGTTATCGAGGGCGTGGCCCATATGAAGCTGACCGGTAATGTTTGGAGGCGGAATAACGATGGTGTACGGGGTCTTGTTTTCGTCGCGAACTGCGGTGAAATAGCCCTTGTCGCACCAATTTTTGTAGATGCGGTCCTCGAACTCCTTCGGGGCGTAATTCTTGGGAAGATTGATTTCTGTGTTCATTTTTGAAAATCCTTTCCTTATTCGTCGGGACTAAAAAAGCCCCGACACCTATTGTGTCAGGGCGCATATGCGCGGTACCACCTGATATTTCTAACTCTTTGAAGGGCGCGTACCCTTCTGCCTCTGTAACGTGAAGCACACGGCGTCGGCTACTTGGCAGAATGCGGGGCGTCGGGGGACGCCGCCCCTTACGAAGTCTCGGTAAACGTACGCCGAGCAAGCAAACTGCTGTTCACGTAGCGGCTCGGGGACTACTTCGGCTCTATCACGCGACCGTCTTGCACCAACCGACGGCTCTCTGTACGCGGATGCGGAGCTTACTCCTTCCCGTCATCGCCTTTACGATAGATAGTATACCACGCTTTTTGGGGTTTGTCAAGAGTTTCAGAATATTTTTACCAATATGCGCACCGCGGACAAAACACGCCCGAGCCGTAACGCACAAGCACGGTAAGACAGCCGCCTTCACCGACCCGTAAAAAGCCACGTTTTTCATTTTTTAACTTGTATATTATATATATATTAATAATGAAGGTTTTCTTTCATTTATTAAAATTTTCGCGCTGTTTTCATTTCTTAAAAGCATCATTATTAAGTCAAGCTTAGGCTGCGACTCTACGTGCCGCAACGCGTGGGTGAGTTTGCCGAACACATTTCAACGATCCGCCTGATGCACAAAACCTCACGGCTTATCCCTCCGTACTATGATGAACGCCGTTTTTTACGCGTTGTGTGCATCACGCTGTAATTGGAAGCGGTATTTGCTGTACTGATTGTGCATATTGCAAAATGCGTGAATACCCGTGCACGTTTTGTGAACTTCTTCACGTATGCGTTTATGCACGCATAATTATGCAATAATTTTTGTATATTTTCCATATTCGTTGGCTCAATTACCTGCATTTGGCAAATTTTATGTTTATTTCTTGTATATTTCGCATATTTTTGCACAGAGCCGAAAACGATAGCGTTGGCTAAAATCACCATTTTCGCCAAAACCACTTGCAAAAAAAAATTATCTGCGATATAATAGTTCTTGCCCTCGCTCTTCGGGGGTACGGTACCCTACCCTATCGTACCGTCATAGCAAACGGCGCTCTCGCATATAAATTCTGTGTGAGCCGCGCCGCACGCTTAACGCTACACTGAAGTTCGCCCTTCGTAATTTCCGTACCCTCATAGCGGCAAACACGAAAGGAATTATTATGAAAGCTAATCACTCAAACCACAGAATAGGAGGTGAGTCACAGTGATCGGCAACACCGTTGACCAGAAACGAACGTTTTCAATAGCCATAACCTTGGTATTCGCGATAATCTTCGGTTCAATCGCCGCGTGCATTATCGCAGCAGCGCCCCGCGAGGAAGCCGAACCGCTGATGACCGTCGCCGCCGAACCGCAGCGCATAAGCGCTCCGGCGGACGCGCCCTCCACTTCCCTGCTAGATCCCGCGGTAACGCGTGAGTTAGAAACGGAAGCTGTTGCTCCGACAACGGTATTGACTCACACCGACAATATCAAAGCCGATGCACCCGAGACTGCAGCCGTGTCGGAAACAACTGCTCCGGAAACCACCAAAGCACCCGAGACCGAGCCCGCACCCGAAACCACCGTCGTACCGACCGTGCGTGAAACCGTCGCAATCGACGACGGCGGATATTACGTAGAGCCGGAGATCAAGGGCGGTTATCTTGCGGACGAGCTCGGAGTTGCTTACACTATTACGGCTCCTAAGGTTTCGATAACCGAGGAGGAGCTTATGTTCGCGGCAACCATTATTCAGCTTGAGGTAATGGGCAACGGCTCGAGCCTCTACAGATTCGACGACGTAACGCTCAAGTATTGGGAAATGTGTGCAGTTGCACAGGTCATTCGTAACCGCGCGGAAAGCAAGCGCTTCCCGAACACCGTTTACGAGGTAATGTTCCAGTCGCACACCACTCCTCGCGGCAAGGTCATCTATCAGTTCAGCCCTGCCACGAAGCTTTCGCAGTTCACCCCCACGTACGAGGCAATCGTTGCAGCCACCGAGGTACTTATTAACGGAGTTTCCGTTCTTCCCTCGAATTACTACTACTTCTGCGCAACGCGCATCGTCGATTCCTTTGAAGCGAACAACGCTTATATGATGGTCACAAAAGCGGACGGCACCTTCGATAAGGTACAGGGACACCTGACCACCTTCTACGCAGGTCATCCGTAAAAAACAAAGCTCTCGGCTAATAAGCCGGGAGCTTTTTATTGTAATTTTTCGAAACCGACATTTGCACAAAAAGGACGGGCGAATCTCGCCCGTCCTTTTATATTTATTTTTCCTCTGCTTCTTCCTCGCCGTCCGCTTTTTCAAGGACAGTTATCGTAGCCGCCTCGATCTGGTGGTCGAGAATTTCGCTGATATTTATCGAGAGTCCCCAAGCCTCAAGCTCGACGGTCTCGCCGTCGTCGGGAATGCTTCCGAGCTCTGCGAAAATCATACCGCTGAAGGTGTCGTAATCGTCGATAGGAAGCTCTACGCCGAGCTTTTCAGCAATCTCGTCAAGAGGCACGTTGCCGCAAAGCGCGAACACTCGCTCGCCGATCTCCTCGAGGGATTCGGCTGCCTCCTCGGGCGTTTCGCCGTCGCCGCCAAGGTCGCCGACAAGGCGTGCAACAAGATCGTTCGTCGTAACGATACCGCGCATTCCGCCGTACTCGTCGAGCACGATGGCGAAGGTCTTGCCGTTCGTTCTCATATTGCGGAACAGCACGTCTGCTTTTACACTTTCCGGAACAAAATACGGTGTCTTAACAGCCTTCTCCATAACCGCCTCGCGCGACTTATCATCAAGTCTGAAATAGTCCTTGAAATAGAGCACGCCGACAACGTTGTCTACCGTTTCCTCGCACACGGGATAGAACATATGGCACTTTTCGTGAATAATGCCGTTCCACTCGTCAAACTCATCGGTCCAGAGCATCGTGACGTCCGTGCGGTGAGTTGCTATATCGCCTGCGGTGAGGTCATCGAACTCGAAAATATTCTGGATAAACTCGCGTTCCTCATCGTCGATCTGGCTGTTTTTCGCCGCAGAATCGACCATATCAATAATATCCTCTTCGCTGACGTCGTTGTCATTTGCGCTCGGATCCGTGCCGATAAGGCGCAGCGTGACGTTAGTAAAGAGAGTCACGAGCCATACCGTCGGCGCGAGCAATACGCCGAGCAGACGCACGAAGCCGTACGTGCTCTTTGCAGTCTTTTCGAAATCGCGCATCGCCGCTCTTCTCGGCACGTACTCGCCGAAAACGAGCGTGGCAAACGCCAGCACAAGCACGATAGCAACGAGGGACACCGGATACGTCCACTTTGCCTCGGCAGGTACGCCGAGCGACACGAGCCAATCCGTAAGCTCACCCGTAAAGCCGATTGCCGCAAGCGCCGCGCCGATAAATCCGGCAAGCGTTACAGCGCACTTTATCGTTGCGAGAAATCTCGCGGGGTTCTTCGTTAATTTAAGTAATTTTTTGGCGTCTTTATCGCCGTTATCGGATAGCTTTTCAAGCTTACCCTCGCTCATACCCGCAAATGCAACCTCAGCGCGCGTCAATATTGCAGAAAACGCGATAAGTTCTGCCTCTATAAGCAGAATGAGCCATATATTGCCTTCCAACATTATTTTCTCCTTTAATACTTTTTGAGTTTAGTTCGAGTGCTTACGTGAGCCATCATTCACGCAGCGGAAGGTTGCGCTCGAGCGTTACCCAGACGTAGATATCAAACGCGCGTGCGTTCAAGATCGACGTGCATAAAGGAGGGATACTATGGCCGCCGCCGTCCATTCGGGCTTTTCACCTGCTTTCGTCTATAAAATAAAAGAAAATTAACCGTCGTAATATATAAAACTTCCGTAGGGGCGACCAACGGTCGCCCGCGGGCGGTCGCTGAGCGCCCCTACAAGCATATATATTATTTCTATTATACTATATAGTTGCGTTTTTGTCAAGTGTTATCACCACTTGTAGAAATGATTGTGTATATCCAAGCCTATAAACGGCACCTGAATGAAGTCCTCGTAGTTGTGTCTGATGACATAGTCGATATACGACATTATCACCTTTGCCGTGAACATATATCCCGCAGCGCTTAAATGCGTGCCGAGGTAGAAATAGTCAAGGTACTTGCCGACGTTCTCGGGCATATAGGTGTAAAGGTCGATAACGTAGGTGTTCGCGTGCTTCTTTGCAATAGCATCAATAATGTCGTGGCAAGCCTTACGCACCCTTGCGCCCTCCTCGCCGCGGTATTCGGAGCGCGGCATATTTACAAGGAAAAATTTCGCGTCGGGCTGAATTTCCTTGCACTTTTTGATTATCCAATTGTAGTAGCCTGCGTAGGACGTCGTCGGCTCTGCGCTGACGACTCCGTCCCACGTGTCGTCAGCCGTGCCAACGGGAATTTTGGTATTAAGAAGGTCGTTTACGCCGAGCGCGATTATGTACGCCTGACACGCGTTTTTGCGGTTAAAGCAGCCGGAATGACCGAACGTTTCGGCAAACTCCTTGGCGGTCATACCGCCGCGCGAGAAATTGTGAGCGGTAAAGCCCGCCGCGCGCGCCATATACTGTCCCCACGAATACTCAAACATATCGTGGAAGCCCTTACGCTCGCATTTTTCGTCGGTTGACTCCATTTCGCCCGATGCAAGGCTGTCGCCGATACAGCCGACCGTGCGGAATATGCTCATAAGTCCGCCGTCCTCGGCAACGTGATCGAGCGGCTTTTCGTTTTCGTCGGGATTTGTGAGAAATTCGAGATATTCGTTGATATTCATAGGCTTTCTCCTATAATGTTAATTTTAACTAATTATAGCATATCGTCACATAAATGTCAAGGTCGCGCCACGATTATTTTAACAATTTCGCGCTTGATTTCGTACACGGAATAAGGTATAATTATAGCAGATTTTAAAGCGAAAGGACACAGATTATGACCGATAAAGAAATAGCCGAGCTTCGCCGCAGGCTCGCACCCGAAAAGCACAATATCACTACCCTTCGCGGACGCTACGTGAACGCGAACAAGGAAACGATACACGAGTTCGCAACGCCGTTTTTTATGCTCCCCGAGGAGGAGAGCGAAAAGTATCTCTCAATATTCCGCCGCGCTCTGTCGGGCATCAACGGCAAAAATCTCGTTGACGTCGCCTTTTCCACGGGACAGGTCGAGTCGGGCGAGGAGCATAAGCTCCTTCAGGCGCTTCGCACCTCGCGCATAAAGGACGACGAAGCGGCAAAGAAATTCTTCGACAAGGCGGTTGAAGGGCTCGCACTTGAGGGTAACAATTTAATTCTCCTTATGACCGATACCTACGACGTGCCGACCAAGCACTTCGACGAGGGCGAGTCTGCGGAATCGACCTCGATG
>JAZNBZ010000292.1:0-10613 GCA_045587285.1 Candidatus Flemingiibacterium sp.
GCAACATCGTTCTGCGTGACAGACGCCACCTCTCTCAGGACGGCATAATCGTCGTCGTTGCAACTGTCGATATCGACGAGCGCTTGCTCATCTCCGGTCCCGATATCGTTTCGCGCGGATTCGTTTACGTACGCGAGGCGGAGGAGCTTATGGACGAGGTACGCACGATAGCTCGCGACGCTATTATCAACTGCCTCGAGCATAACGTAACCGACTGGGCGGAGCTCAAGAGCTCGGTCAAGGACGACCTCTCGCGCTTCCTCTATCAGAAAACCAAGCGCAAGCCGATGATACTCCCCGTAATTATGAACGTATAAATAAAGCAAAGCCGTCCGAGAAATCGGACGGCTTTAATTTTGTTTTGAGTATCAATGCATTTCCTCTATGTAGCGCACGTATTCGGGCGAGCCGAGGGCTTCGATGATCTCCTTGTGCGTCTTGTACTTTTTAAGCTCCTTGCCGACGACCGTGAGAGATATCGTGTAAACGGATATGCCCGAGTTTGCGTACGCGGGGTTCACCTCGATATCGTCAATGCGGAGTCCGAGCGCGCGGACCGTTGCCGTGAAATCGGGCAAGCTCTGACGGCTCGTAAGCTCGAGATGTATCTCGAAATGGTCGGAGTGATTTTTGAGAAGGCTCTCAATTCTCGGAAAGAGCGAAAGCGAGCAGATAAGCGCAAAAAATCCAATGATCGTAAGGCTGTAAAGTCCGGCACCGGCGGTAGCGCCTATAATGCCGTTTATCCAAAGACCTGCGGAGGTGGTAAGTCCCTTTATCTGATTTTTCGAGCTGTAAAGTATGGAGCTGCTGCTTATCGTAGCCGCGCCGACTACTGCCGCCGCCGTTATTATCGGGAATTTTACGCTGCCGCTTTCCATAAAGTAGGTGTCGATAAGCATCGAGAAGCAGCCGACGAGCGACACGAGCATAAATGTACGCAGGCCTGCCGCGTGACGCTTACTTGCGCGCTCACAGCCGATAAGCGTGGAAAAGAATATTGCAAGCGCAACTCGAAGAAGTATTGCGCCGAGCGTAAGCTGTGCCGACCACTCGCCGAGCAGCTTAACTATGGGATCGCCGATTTCAAATAATATCATAATAATCTCCGTTTAAGTATCAGTGTCTGAATTTGTCGCGGTAGAGTCCGGGGCGCGAGCCGATTGCCTCGAGCTGCTCCTCTGCCGCCTCGGTAAACGCACTCTCCTCTGCACCGATAGGCGGTAAGGTAATTGCATTTTCCTCGCGTATTTTCTTTACTCTGTCTATAAGCTCTGCCGCATCCGGCGGAGGTGCCTCGGGAACGTCCTCGCCGCCGATGGATTTCGAAAGCGCAAGCGAAAGCTTCGCAAGCGGCGGTCCGACGAATTCGTAAAGTATGCTTGCAAAGACGATTACGGTTTCAAGCGCCACACCCAGCTCGCCGCCGAGCGAACGCGCGCCGAGCGCCGCAAGACCGATTGCAACGCCTGCCTGCGGTATAAGCGCAAGTCCGAGGAAATTTCGCTCCTCGCGGCTTCTGCGAAGCGCCGCACTGCCAACGAACGCACCCGTGTATTTGGTGACGAGGCGAACGCCGAAGTACGCAAGACCGATCAGTATCAGCGGTATACCGCCGAACGCGCCGCCGCCCGTAAGTGCGTCGAAATTAAAGTTAAGTCCCGAGCGCACGAAGTAAATAAGCGTAAGAGGCGGGCTGAAATACGCAAGCTGTAAGAAAAGCTTGCCGTCGCCCGTGACGTTTATGTAAACCGCACCTATCGTCATACAGCCGAGAAGCGGTGAAACGTCGAGCAGAGCGCATATTCCGCAGAAAGCGAAAAGTATGCCGACCGAAATTATAAGGCGGTTATCCGTCGAGCGCTTCTGACTCAGGAAAAGCTTTAAGAGTACGCCGAACAGCGCTCCTATAAGCACGGTCGCAACGTTCTTGAGTATCGGCATAAGCACCGCACCTGCACCAAATCCTCCCGGTGCGCTTATCGCAAGCGCTACCGATATAGCCACGCTGTACGCCACAAGACCGAGCACGTTGTCAAACGCCATAACCTGTAAAAGCATATCGACGAACGCACCGCGTGCGCGCGTTTGGCGTATCGTCATCATCGTGGACGCGGGAGCGGTTGCCGCCGCGAGCGCCGCGAGCACGATCGAAAGCGAGAGCGGTATTCCGATAAGGAAATACATCACGGTAAACATCAGAGCGGATACGATAAGCGCTTCGATAAGCGTAACGCCTGCCGCCGCAAGTCCGCACCGCTTGAGTGCCGACACCTTAAAGAATTCGCCGACGCCGAACGCAATAAACGCAAGCGAAATATCGGAAACGAAATCCGTTCCCTTGATTATCGCCTCGGGCACAAGGTCAAGGCAGGTCGGGCCAAGAAGCACGCCCACTACTATGTACGCCGTTACGTTTGGAAGGCGAAGCCGTTTTGTGAGTCGCGTCATTGCAAAGCCGCCCATCAGTATGAGCGATATTGATATGATTATAGTCGCCGTTGAAACACCCACTGTGCCCGCCCTCCTTTTTTGTAAAGCGTTTGTAAAATCAAAGTAAAGATACGATGTTAATATTATATACTGTACCGTCGATTTTGTCAATAGTTTTTGTAATAAAGTTTTGCGGATTTACTGTTTTATCTTCACTTCGTTTACGCACGCTCCCGTTTTATGAAAATCAACGATATTCTGTACCGTAGTAGCCGCGATAGCGTCGAGCGCGTCCTCTGTCAAAAATGCTTGGTGCGACGTGATAAGCACGTTTGGCATAAATATAAGTCTGGCAAGAGTGTCATCCTCTACTATATGTCCCGAGCGGTCCTCGAAGAACAGCTCCGACTCCTCCTCGTAAACGTCAAGGCACGCGCCGCCGATATGACGGCTTTTTATCCCCTCAAGCAGCGCCTCCGCATCTATAAGCGCACCTCGCGAGGTATTGATAACGTATGCGCCTTTTTTCATTTTAGCGATGTTGTCCTTGCCGATGATGTGATACGTGTCGTCGGTTAACGGACAGTGCAGCGATATTATATCCGACTCGCGAAGCAGACGCTCAAGAGAAACGTACTCAAACGGCGCTCCCTCCGCTTCGAATTTATCGTACGCGAGTATCTTCATTCCAAAGCCCTTGCATATATCAATAAACGTCCGTCCGATACGTCCCGTACCGATAACGCCCATAGTGCGTCCGTGAAGGTCGAAGCCCGTGAAGCCGTTGAGGCTGAAGTTGAAGTCGCGCGTGCGGATATACGCCTTGTGCGTGCGGCGCACGAGAGTCAGAAGCATCGCCATAGCGTGCTCTGCGACGGCATACGGCGAGTATGCAGGCACGCGGAATACGGCGAGCTTGCCTTCTGCGTGCGACACGTCTACGTTATTAAACCCGGCACAGCGAAGTGCGACCGCCTTTATTCCGAGCGAATAAAGCTTGTCGATCACCTCTTTGTCAACGGTATCGTTTACAAAAACACAAACGCCGTCACAGCCGCGCGCAAGCTCGACTGTATCAACGTCAAGCTTTGCTTCGTAATACTTGAACGTCACGCCCGCCGCTTTACCGTATTCCTCAAACGACGGCTTATCGTAAGGCTTTGTATCAAAAAAAGCGTATTTCATAATAGTCCTCCAAATTGCATATTGTATCAAAAGTGTGTCCTATGGCGAAATTTTTATTCCCTGCCTTGACTACAGGTATGTTTATATGGTATAATATTCGTATTGTGTATATATGTACACATTGTAAAAAAATCGGCAAATTTTTTGTTTGGAGCAGAATATGAGCATCACGTTTTCGCTTATCACAATGAGCATATTTATTGGCCTCGGTCTTGCAATGGACGCCTTTTCGGTTTCGCTCGCAAACGGTCTTGCCGAGCCTAAAATGAAGCTTGCAAAGCTTCTCGGCATCGCCGCAACGTTTGCATTCTTCCAGGGCGCAATGCCTATGATAGGCTGGGTGTGCGTACATACTGTCGTACAGCACTTCAAGTCCTTTGAAAAATTTATCCCGTGGATAGCACTCGTTCTTCTCGTTTATATCGGTGTCAGCCTGATACGAGAGAGCGTTTACTGCAAGGATGAGCAAGGCTGCTGCACAAAGCTTACGCTCGGCGCTCTGCTCGTTCAGGGCGTAGCAACGTCTATCGATGCACTTTCCGTCGGATTTACAATAGCCGAGTACGGCCTTCTCGAGGCCCTCGTTTCCGTCCTTATAATCACCGTTGTAACCTTCGCTGTGTGTACGGCAGGACTTTTCATCGGACGCAAGTTCGGTACGCATCTTGCAGGCAAGGCAGGAATATTCGGCGGCGTTATACTCATCCTCATCGGACTTGAAATCTTCGTAACGGGCGTATTTTTCTAAAAAATCGCCGTTACAGCACACTTATCCGATTAACGTGCCCTGCTTTTGCATAAACTTTATTTAGCACCGCCCTTATATATGCGACTTACACAAAAATAACGCATAGGGGTTGATTTGACAGCCATAATATGGTATAATATACTCGTAGTAATATGTATGTTCTGCGCAGATGCGCCTAAAGAAAGGATAGCCTATGTCAAATTACGTACTTAGCTGCTGCTCGACGGCAGACCTCTCTCACGAGCATTTCGTATCCCGTAATATCTCATATATATGCTTTCACTATTTTATGGACGGCATCGAATATGAAGACGACCTCGGCCGCTCTATGCCGTTCGACGAGTTTTACGCCGCTATGGTAAACGGCGCCGACACCAAGACCTCGCAGATAAGCGTAGGCGAATACACCGCTTACTTTGAAAAATTCCTCGCTAAGGGACAGGACGTGCTTCACGTTTCCCTTTCCTCGGGCATCTCGGGCTCCGTGCAATCCGCACGTAACGCCGCAAAGGCGCTTGCGGGAAAATATCCGGAAAGAAAGCTCATCATCATCGACTCTCTTGCCGCTTCATCGGGCTACGGTCTGCTTATGGATAAGCTCGCGGACCTCCGCGACGAGGGTATGGGCATTGACGAGCTCGCGGCTTGGACCGAGGCTAACAAGAAAAGACTTCATCATTGGTTCTTCTCGTCTGACCTTACGTTCTTCGTAAAGGGCGGACGCGTATCCAAAACAGCAGGCGCTATCGGCGGAATCCTCGGCATTTGCCCTCTTCTCAACGTTGACGTGAACGGCAAGCTTATTCCGCGCGAAAAGATCCGTCCCAAGAAAAAGGTGATCTCCCGCATCGCCGAAAAGATGAAGGAGTTTGCCGACGACAAGCTTGAGTACAGCGGCAAGTGCTATATGTGCAATTCCGCTTGCTATGACGATGCCCGCGCTGTGGCAGACATAGTTGAGGCGGCGTTCCCGAACCTCGACGGCAAGGTTGTAATCAACGATATCGGCACTACGATCGGAAGCCATACCGGTCCCGGCACCGTAGCCCTCTTCTTCTGGGGCGACGAAAGAAACGACTGATCAAGGAACTGATTATTATGATGAATCAAGAAACCAAGAGCGCGCTTGACGATAAGCTTCTCGGCGGCAAGACGTACGCCGATATGGTCAGAGGCGGCGCAGCTCAGCTTCGTGCGAATGCCGAGGAGGTCAACAACCTCAACGTGTTCCCCGTTCCCGACGGCGACACGGGCGACAATATGAGTATGACTATGGAGGGCGGCGTTTCGGCACTCGCGAATTTCGAGAGCGAAAGCATCTCCGAGGTCGCGGCAAAGCTCTCACAGGGTATGCTTCTCGGAGCGCGCGGTAACTCCGGCGTTATTCTCTCGCAGTTCTTCGACGGTATCGGAAAAGGACTCGCAGAGTGTGAGAGCGCAGACGTAAAAACGCTCGCAGAGGCTCTTAAAACGGGTGTCAAGCAGGCGTATGCCGCGGTTATGACTCCCACCGAGGGCACTATCCTCACCGTTGCACGCGAATCGGTCGAATTTGCGACCTCGCGCGTGAATGATAACACGACCGTTGCGGATATTTTCTCCGACCTTTTAAAGGAGATGTACGCTTCCCTTCAGCGTACCCCCGACCTGCTCCCTCAGCTCAAGGAAGCAAACGTCGTCGATAGCGGCGGCGCGGGACTTTTCTACGTAATGCAGGGATGCTACAAAATTCTTCTCGGCGAGGAAATTGACGGCGCAGGCGAGCTTCCTGCTCCCAAAGCAAGCTCTATAGACTTTTCTAAATTCGGCCCCGACAGCGAGATGGTCTACGGCTACTGTACCGAGCTGCTTCTTCAGCTTCAAAACGCCAAGTGCGATATCGAAGCCTTTGACGAGAATATAATCAAAGAGTTTCTCATCGGCGTCGGCGACTCGGTCGTTGCCTTTAAAACGGGCAGCATTATTAAGATACACGTTCACACCAAGACACCCGAAAAGGTGCTCGAATTCTGCCGCGGATTTGGCGAATTCCTCACGCTCAAGATAGAAAATATGAGCGTTCAGCACAGCGAGCTTTCCGACGGCAATGCGTCCAAGAAGCCGCGCGTGGCAAAGGAGTTCGGTACGGTTGCAGTTGCATCCGGCGAGGGCATTGAGGCTCTGTTCCGCGATCTCGGCGTTGACTGCATCGTACAGGGCGGTCAGACGCAGAACCCGTCCGCAAAGGATTTCCTCGAGGCGTTCGAGGAGGTCGGCGCACACCACATATTCGTGTTCCCGAACAACGGAAACATCGTTATGGCGGCAAAGCAGGCGGGACAGCTTTATACCGACGGCGAGATACACGTTATCGAAAGTAAGGACCTCGGTATGGGATACGCGGCAATCTCCGCGATGAACTTCCAGTCGGGCAATTCCGAGCGTATCACAGAAACGTTCGTTGAGGCGATGTCGCTCGTATCCACGGGATTCGTATCCCCCGCAGTACGCGACGCAGAGATCGACGGCGTACACATCGAACAAGGCGACTTTATCGGATTCGTTGGCAAGTCGATGAAGGTTTCCTGCAAGGCTATGCTTGAGTCTGCTACCTCTCTGCTTGACAAGATGCTCGAGAACGAGGCTTATATCATCACCGCGTTCGTGGGCAAGGACGCAACGGCGGACGACGTTGCCGAGCTTGAGGCGTGGCTCACCGAAGAATACCCCGATATTGAGTTCTACACAGTTGACGGCGGTCAGGACGTTTACCCGTTTATATTTGTCGTTGAATAATTCTTCAGCCGTCGCGATTGCGACGGCTGATTTTGTTTGTTCAGAATTTTTTGATAATTTTTTGCAACCAAAGCAAATTTTTGACGAGATATATTATTGAAAGGACAAGGAGGTGACCTCGTGCAGGACTATGAGATAGTTGAGTTGTATTTCAGCCGCGATGAGCGTGCGATAAGCGCGACCGACGAGAAATACGGCGCATATTTAAATAAGATAGCGTACAACATCACGGCGGACGCGGAGGACAGCAAGGAGAGCGTCAACGACACCTACCTTGGGGCGTGGGAAGCGATGCCGCCTCACAGACCGAGCGTGCTTCGCACGTTTCTGTCAAAGCTGACGCGCCGCATTGCTATTGACAGAGTGAGAAAAAGCACCCGAAAGAAACGAATCGGCTCGCAGTACGAGCTATCGCTCGGTGAGCTTGAAGCGTGTGTCGGAGGCGACAATGCAAGCGACACGCTCGACGCGAGATTACTCGGAGAGGCGATAAGCACTTTTCTTCGCACGCAGTCGCCCGAGGCGCGAAACGCCTTCATTTGCAGATATTATTTTCTCGATTCTACCCGCGACACGGCGGCGCGGCTTGATATGAGCGAGGCAAAGCTAAAGAGCCTACTCCACCGCACACGCGCATCGCTTCGTGAATATTTACTAAAGGAGGGGTATGAGGTATGAAGCCCGAAAAGATACACGACGCGTTAAACCACATTGACGACGAGCTTATCGAAGCGGCTGACAAGGTGCGTTCTGCCCCGCTGACCGTTCGCATAAAGCATACGCGCACGTTAGCGCTCGTTGCCACGGTGCTCGTAATGCTCGCGGTTACGCTCATCTTCGCGCGCTCTATCGCGTCCGACCTCACAAGCGACAGCGCGACAAATGTTGATTCCCCTTACCTTAGCGACACGGCTAACAAAGGCGATGACGGAGCGGACGCTTCTCCGCCTGACGGCAATACGGCTGACGATATGACCGTCGGCGTAACTATACCGAAGCGACTAATCGACGAGAGCTACAAACCAAGCAAGCTTAACTCCCCTATCGACTATTTCTGTCACGACGGGCGCATTTTCGTGCCGTACGGCGAGATAGTTAACCGCCCGTACGATGAGGTCGTCGGTGAGCTGCTCGGCACGGTCACGAACGTATTTGACACGGAGCCGCCCGCCGACTACTACGGCGAGCTTCACGGCAATATGAGCTATGACGTTTACAAAATGAAGGACTACGACGAGAGCTTTATGCTCGCCGTTGACGTTGACGGTTCGTACTACGTTTTCATAAACGATAACGACCTCACGCTTAAAACGGGTGCCGATATACTGCGCGACAGATTAAAGCTTGAAGGCGGCTATTCCGGCGTTACGATGCAATACTATCAGGGTGAGTGGCAGAACACCGTGCAAAAGCAGTATTACGAGATCATCGAAGAGTTTATTGAAGCTATGTGCGATGCGCCCGTAGTTTCTCCGAATAGCGCTGACATCAGCGGCAGGCTTTGCCTCGCTATGCTGCGTTTTGAGCACGATAGCGGCACGCTTTTCTCGCTCCAGCTCTACAGTGGCGGATACATTTCCGTTCTGCTTGGGAAAAGCGCTGTTTTAATACAACTCGATGAGGACGTATTCAATGAGTATATTGAAAAACTCGGATACACAAGATTTGATCCCGACAGCTTCGTCCCGGGTATTCCCACGCCGCCGATAGAGCGTTTCGCGTTCTACCACAAGGTGTTCCCGACCTCAACGTATCTCTATCTTTACACAGATGCACACTATTGGCCCGAGGAGTTTGAAGAGCTTGATATAAAGTACGACCGCTCCTCAATCAAGGTTTACTACTACGATCCAAACTCCGCCGACGGCATCGGTACCGTAGAGCTTGCCTTCCCCGAGGATTTTGACACCACGTACGACCACGTAACGCCGATATACGCAAACGGCGGCGGTGGAAGCGGCGAGTGTGAGATCGTGTTCTACCTCGATTACGGCGAAAAATCCGTATTCGTCGCGTTTAATAATTTCAGATGGGCAAGCAGCATCTTCGATTTCGAGTACGCGGGCATCGTTAGCGAGGCAGACGTAAGAAGCAATCTGCCAAACGCACAAAGTAAATCGGCAACGTCAAGAAGTTAAAAAGGAGGACAAAAATGAAACGAATAATTTGTCTTTTAATTCTCGCCGCTATTACCCTTTCAGCGTGCGGCAATATCAGCGCACCGAGTCTGTCCGACGGCGTTACTCCGCGCGACGTCGTGCAAATATCCTCGCCCGAGCAGTTTGGCGAGGTGATCTCGGACTTCGGCGTACGCCTTTTTAAGGAAAGCTTCACCGCCGATAAAAACACGCTTATCTCGCCGCTGTCCGTACTCTCGGCGCTCGCTATGAGTGCAAACGGCGCGGATAATGACACGCTCGCACAGATGGAAAGCGTGCTCGGCGCAGAGGCAGAAACCCTCAACGCGTACGTTAAATCCTACACGGATGCGCTCGTGTCAGGCGAAAAATACAAGCTCTCGCTTGCAAACTCGATATGGTTCACCGATGACGAGCGTTTCACCGTGAACGAGGAGTTTTTGCAGACCAACGCCGACTATTACCGTGCTGATATTTACAAGGCACCGTTTAATAAAAAGACGTGTAATGACATCAACACGTGGGTTAAAGAAAAGACCGACGGCATGATAAAAGAGGTGCTCGACGAGATTCCCGCCGATGCGATAATGTACCTTATCAATGCGCTCGCATTTGAAGCCGAGTGGATGGAGATATACGAGCATCATCAGGTACGCGACGCGACGTTCACTGCAATTGACAGCACGAAGCGCACCGTGGATATGATGTACTCGGACGAGAGCCGGTATCTCGAGGACGAGCGTGCGACGGGCTTTATCAAGTTTTACAGCGGCGGCAAATACGCCTTCGCGGCACTGCTCCCGAACAGAGGTATAAGCCTCGAGGATTACGTCGCAGGTCTTGACGGCGAGGCGCTTCGCGAGATGCTTTCCGAGCCGACGTACTGCGCCGTCAAGGCAGGACTCCCGAAGTTTGAGTTTGAATACGACACCGAAATGTCTGCCGTTCTCTCAAATATGGGTATGCCTGATGCGTTTGACTACCAAAATGCCGACTTTACCCATCTTGGCGTATCAACCCACGGTAACATCTTCATAAGCCGCGTAATTCACAAAACCTACATCTCCGTCGGCGAGCGCGGCACGAAGGCAGGCGCGGTCACGGTAATTGAAACTAAGGATGCCGCGGCGGCAGAGGTAATCGAGCCAAAGCAGGTCACGCTCGACAGACCGTTTCTGTTTATGCTGATTGACACCGAAACAAATCTGCCGTTCTTCATCGGCACGGTTACGGATATTGACTAAAAAATCGCCCACTTGCGTGGGCGATTTTTTCATTATATATCATGTGAGGGGCGGGGCAGGACCTCCGCCTGCATTTGGGGAGTCGGATCG
>JAZNBZ010000293.1:0-24253 GCA_045587285.1 Candidatus Flemingiibacterium sp.
TAATATATTTTTTATTGTCGGATTTTTTAAGTCTAAATTAGGCTTCATAGTATATAGCTCCTGCAGTATTCTATTGGAAGGTATGAAAGCAAAATAATTACATGAGATAACGAACCTACAATAACTATTTATTATTGTAAGGTAAATGAAAGGATTATGGTATGGAAAATTATATAATTTATCCTAAGCAATTAAGAAGAAATACTATTCCAGTAGAAAAAAATAGATGTTTCTTCCTTATGCCATTTAGTCATGATTTCGATATTGTTTATGGTAAAACAAAGAAGTTTTTAAACGATAATGGATTTATTTGTAATAGAGCGGATGAGATATCAGGATCCACTCCGATTATTTCAAAAATATTAACTCAAATAATGAAATCCCAATACATAATTGTTGATATAACGAACAGCAATCCAAATGTTTATTATGAACTTGGAATAGCACACACACTGAAGGAAGCTCGGAACGTTCTGCTAATTAAACGCAAGGACTATAAAGCACCATTTGATATCTCTCATCTAACGTATATTGAATACGATCCCACAAATATATTGTTATTGGTTTCGACAATATATGATTTTATAAAAGAAAGTCAAAAGAGAAATAGTTTTTATGACGCATTAAATATGCGGAAACTTATTAACTATATTGACGATAATGACAATGATTTTGTTGAATATATTCAATCTGAAATTCCTAATTTGGTTCCTCTTATTTCCAAGGTTCTATTAGGGGAATGCGAAGAGTTAAAAGAAGAACAAATAAACGAAATAATAACTTCTCTGCGCACCATAATAAACAGCTCCATTAGGAATCAAAGTCAAAAATTTTTATCTCAAATTATTGATGTTTATTTTGAGGTTATTATAACAATACCTGAGCAGGAATGTCTGCAAGGTTTTGTCTCGAGTATACTAGATAACTATTTTTTTATATACAACTTACCAGAAATAACAATTAATGAATTTAAAACAAGACTAGCACTAAAACTTGCCAAAAATAATAGATATTTAAGTACAGTTTTACCATGGATAATTAATTACTTTTCTCGTTCAAAGTCTACAACAATTGATCTAAATAGGTACAAAATAGAAAGTTTGCTAATGACAACATCGTCTAATGTGATTAACGAAACGATTATCAACTCCCTTTGTAACCCTGATTGCTATATACGAGAACATATGGCCGACATTGTAGGGGAGAAAAAGTTGGTTGATGCTGCAGGCTTATTATGCGCTCAACTTAGAAACGAAGAAAATTATTTTACTGCCCAGAGTATGATGGAGGCCATTGGCAAACTTGATTATGCTCAAGGTATTGAAGTAATTACTTCTTGGATAAATGTACACAAAAAACATATTATCGATACAAATCAACTTTTTGTTTTAAAGCACGCATTATTTGCAATCAGCAAATTAGACCACACTGATAATCAAATATATGTTACAGCCTTTAATGACGAGTTTGGTGCATTACTAAAGAACTACTATATTATCTAATTGAATAGTCGCATAATTCGGTTATGATCTAAGTAGCTTATAGCATCTTTTAAGGAAAATTGTTTAGTAAACTCTTCAAAGAAATATATAATATATTTCTTTTTTAAGTCTGTGTCTTTTTCGTTGTTATCAATCATTTTAAGAAGCGTACATGCACATCTGTCGAACATTGCTTGATATTGAACATTTGTTGCATTTAGATGTTCATTAATAATACTATTTTTCAATTGCTTAAAAGACATCAGCAAGTCATCAATGTGTTTTTTAGAGATTGAGTTCATTATGGAAGTATCTCTTTGATAGTAATGATAGTATATATTGGGAACTAAAGATATGTGGTGAGCATATGATATTGCTTTAAAGGAAAAAATATCATCCTCCCAATATGAATTATCCATGAAACGCAGTTGATTAGTAGATAATAACTCGCGCTTGTATATTTTGTTCCATACAACAGGGCTTATGAAATAGTTATTGTTTGTGCTTTTGGTTAGCAAATCAAGAGCCTGATTTGCGGTAATAATATTGGGGTAAACATAATCATATCTAAGAGATGTTGAATTGATGTTATTCCACTCGTTTTTTACACCGCCAACAACTATATCAGTACAATCCCTTGCTATTGTATCCGTTAGTATTTTGAAGAAATCTAAATCTACCCAATCATCGCTATCTACAAAAGCTATATATTTTCCTGAAGACTTTTCAACTCCCACGTTTCTAGCATTTCCTAACCCCATGTTTTTTTCTAATTTAACATATGTAATATTATAATGGGTTAAATACTGTTTGATTATCTCGTCAGATTGATCTGTTGATCCGTCGTTTATTATTATTATTTCACTGTCGGTAAGACTTTGATTAATAAGAGAGTTTAAGCATCGAACAAGATATTGACTAGTGTTGTATATCGGAACTATTATACTTAATAAACATTTATCCATACCATAATCCTTTCATTTACCTTACAATAATAAATAGTTATTGTAGGTTCGTTATATGTACAATTATATCATAAAATGGTATAATATGCAATAGATAAATTTTGAACATGGAGATTATAGATATGGATATTCTTAAAGAGGCACAAGATTATATATCCGAGTTACAGGCATCCCAAAGCCTATCTGATAAAACAATGATTGCCTACAAATCGGATTTAAGTGATTTTACTTCTTTTTTAACGTTACATGAAATGAATGATAAGGTCATCTTTTCATATGTTCAACACTTAACTCAAGATCGTGGATTGCGTAACAGTACCGTAAATCGAAAGCTTGTTACAATAAAAATGTTTTACGAGCACTTATCGGCTCATAATTATATAAAGAGCAATCCGTTTCAAACTCACAAGTTTAAGTTTAGAAAAGAGAAAAAGCTGCCCAAAACTCTAGAACGTCAAGAAATCCGACAACTGTTGACTTGCGCGAAAAAACAACATGATAACGCTTTATCAAAATATGACATATGGAAAACATGTAGGAATCTAGCATTAATTGATGTTTTAATTAGTACAGGTATAAGAATTGCAGAAGCGGCTGCTATTTCTATTAATGATTTGATAAGGTCGGAGCACGTAATACTAATTCACGGCAAAGGGAAAAAACAACGATTAATCTATATTTCCTGTAGTCAAACATGGGAACATATTGAAGCCTGGTTAAAAATACGAGACACAGTTAATCCATTAACTGATAAAGTATTTATTAATAAGTTCGGTAATACTTTGAGCATACATGGTATTGAGTACATATACAACAATTTGAAAAATGTTTCAATGATAAATAAAAGTTCTACACCACACTATTTGAGACATACATTTGCTACCAATTTACTAACAAATGGAGCTGACCTAAGATCTGTACAAGAGTTGTTAGGGCATAGCAGCGTGACAACGACTGAAATCTATACGGAGATTACAACTGAACGAAAAAAAGAAGTACTCAATAAATATAATTATCGAAATAGTATTTAAGGCTTGCCGATATTTACTTGGAATCTGAAAAAGAGATTATTTTGACGCCGTATCGCATAGAAAAAATATAATTTTAAGAACACACGGGTAAAGTTATCGTAATAATAGGGTAACTTACAAATCCCGTGTGGATTTTTATTTTCGGCGGCTGTGATTATTAAGTAGATGGGTATAAAATGCCCGTTTCTACAATTAAATAACCCAGCTGTCGGAAGTGATACAGGATCTGCGGATAGTATGCCATGATGTTACGGAGCGTGCCCACGGATTAAATAATGCATAGCATCTGCCTGAAAAAACATGGTCGAGAGGGCATAGGAACTAGTTCGGTGGTTGGATGCGGCATTACAATCATTGAACAAGGAGAATATATAAAATATGGCAGAAAAAGTACCAATTTGGGAAAAAAGTAATCTTACGCTTGAAGAAGCAGCTGCATACTCTGGAATAGGAATAAATAAGTTGCGAAAACTGACAAATGATGATAATTGTGAGTTTGTATTATGGGTGGGAACCAAAAGACTGATAAAACGCAAAAAATTGGATGAGTATTTAGAAAAACATTTTTCAATATAAAAACATAATTGTTTACAAAAGGAGACTTGCAAAGTTGTGGTAGTTGTGATATACTGTTGCCATAACATCGTGTGTCTCCTTTTAAAGGAGAATGCATATATGGCAACAGCAAAAACGAATAAAACAACTAAAGGGAAGAGTACTAGGCGACTTGATAAAGAAAGGATAGCTCTTCGCAAAGGTGAATTGCAGCGCGCGGATGGCGTATATGAATACCGCTGGTCAACCCCAGATGGTAAGCGACATTCCGTTTACGCAGGCACTCTCGAACTTCTCCGTGAAAAAGAGGATCAAGTTGCGGCCGATGTAAGAGACGGAATCAAAACTGAAACTAAGCTTATAACAGTCAATGAAGCGTTTGACATGTGGTGCGATCTGAAACGCGGTATTAAAGACAACACGTTTCAGAATTACAAATACATGTACAACCAGTTTATCCGTGCCCAGTTTGGAAAGCTCAGACTAACAATGGTGAAAAAGTCTGATGTTCGTCGGTTCTATAATACATTAGCAGATGGGAAGATTTTGAAAGTATCCACAATGGATACTATACATAATATCCTTCATCAAGTTTTCACTATGGCAGTTGATGATGGATACATACGAGTAAACCCGTCTGAAAATGTTTTGAAGGAACTTAAAAAGGCACACAACTTTGAAGTTGAAAAGAAGAAAGCGCTTACAGTCGATGAGCAAAATCTTTTTATCGACTTTCTCAAGAACAGCAAGCAGTACGGTCATTGGTATCCGATTTTTGTTGTAATGCTTGGAACGGGACTTCGTGTTGGGGAAACAGTAGGACTCAGATGGTGTGACATTGATCTGGAAGACGGTATGATAGACATCAACCATACACTGGTCTACTATGATAAGGGTGGTACGGAGAGATGTTCTTTCAGTATCAACACAACAAAGACCAAATCAGGAGAGCGTACAGTTCCTATGATGGATTTCGTAAAAGAAGCTTTCATCATGGAGCGTGAGCGTCAGCAGCAACTTGGGATTACGTGTCAGCAATCTGTAGATATGTATTCCGATTTTATCTTCGTCAATCGTTTCGGACACGTTCAGCATCAAGGTACACTTAACAAAGCAATTAAACGTATTGTCCGTGACTGCAACTATTCTGTTCTTGAGAAGGATCCGGATGCGAAAGTTCTGCTTCCGCCGTTCAGTTGTCATACACTCCGACACACATTCACAACAAGACTGTGTGAGGCTGGAGTAAATATCAAAGTGATTCAAGACACGCTTGGACATGCCGATATCAGTACTACATTGAACATTTATGCTGATGTTACAAAGGATGCCAAGCAAAAAGAGTTTGCTTCATTGGGTGAGTATTTCGAGCGATTGTCAAGTTGAAGCTACTACACCACACTACACCATTTACTACACCAAAATGCCAGATAAATGTGTAGAGATACAAAGGGTTATGTAATTTAAGCCTATGAAAAAGCCCGTAAAAATAGGCTTTTGCAGGGGGATGTAGGCTTATAAATCGCCCGCTCTTGTAATCCCCACGATGAAGAGTATTGACTGAAGAAACCATTGTGGCACAAGGATTTTTGAAGAATTTTAGCTTGAAATTAAGACATTTTACACCTATTTTACACCATTTCAAATTTTGAGCCCATAATTGCGATTTCTGAAAAGACACACTTGCATCACGCAGGGGTGTTTTTTCTTATACATACAATACGCATAACTTGACTTTACTCTCAGTTTATGATATAATGTCCGGGAGAGGACGTGGGTATCATATCTAAAATATTATCAATAACAAACACTAATATAGTAGTCGTCACTGACGACAATAAAACAACAATTATACAACGAAAATTCATCTGCAAAGATTTAATATATAACGGCTACACCTTTGTGATTATAAGCGAGTTACAGAAATTTTCAGATCGTAGTTACCATACTGCTGTATGTCGACAAGATGCTTGTATGTACCGCATAGAGTACTTCAATCAAGGTAAGCCGATTGTTTACGAAAAACCTGACAATATAGTAAAGATAGATTATAAAAAAAATAAATAGCGAAAAGGAAGGCGGCTGTGTTTAATTTCACAGTCGCCTTATTTGTTTTAAGATTTGCACTTATCGCAGCGCGATCGTTTAGGGGTGATTGTATCCGCGTAAGATCCGCTTAGATATGACGTGACATCCCCGAGCCCGAAGGCGAGAGCCAAGTCCTCGTACCCGCACCAAAAGCACCGAAGAGATTTTACTCTTCGGTGCTTTTTCTTTTTGTGCAAGAAGGAGGAATATGAAAATAATTTTTATAGGCTCTGGAAAAAGCGTGAATGGAGGAATATTGCAATTTGTCGCTGATTTCCGTCACGCTTGCGCCCTTTTCAAGAAGCTCGGATGCCGCTTCCATTTTTTTGCTAATAAAATATTGATTCAACGAGATCCCTGTTTGTGTATGAAAGAGCTTTGACAAGCTATTGACATCGTAAAAAAATATGTTTTCCAGATCACCGATCTTTTTAATGTTAAATATATTTTGGTCGACATAGGTGATGATATCGTGCGTTAAAATGGTAGCATCCGTCTGCATATGTTGCGGAGGAATTTTTGTTTTTTGGGAGATCCTACGAGAGCATCCAATCAGAATTTGCTCCAGAAGCAATGCGATCACACGCTCGGAATAGATGTCCTCACTGCGTAATTCTTGCACAAGATTGGTACAGAGCGGACGAAGGCTGTCAATATTGTATTTGCGGTCCCCCGGCGCTTGACAAGACTGCGCTATATAGTTGATGAGCTTATCCCCTTGTGATCTGTCTTTGGCGTAAAAAGCCAAAAACATATACCGAAGTGGCTCCTGCTCGTTGGATACGATCTTATGCCTTTCATTCGGAAAAGAGAAAAAGCAGTCGTTTTTCTTAATTTCTATGGGAATATCATCTATATACGAAACTCCCTTTCCATCAATTACATAAGTAATTTCAAAATACTTTTGCTGATGCTCGGGAATGACCGTATCCTTCGCGCAAAGCGCCTCGCCCGCCTGAATCAAAAAATAATTTCTACACCGTTTTGGATATAAAGAAAAAACTTGATTGTAGGAGATTTTATATTTGTTTTTTAACATAATGCAATCCTCCTTCGCTTTTATTTTAGTATAACACGAAAAGCGATATTTGACAATTGTTTTCTCATTTTTCTGCGAAAAATGTTAAATTCTTTATCGTGATATGATAAAGACAAGTGTCCAAAAGTTTGCTATAATGGGACCACAACGGAAAGTTGCTGTGCTTGTAAAAGAAGAAAAACCGTAAAAAGGGGTGACGAGGTTTGAAATTTGGAACATTGGTGCGTCTTAAAGCCGTAGATGACTGCAAACGCGAGTTTGGCAAGGTGAAGGAATTGGGGCTGGAAAGCTGTCAGCTGGTGTATAAGCCCGAGGTATATACCGCGGAAGACGCGAGGGCGATCAAGAGTGCCGCCGAGGAATGTGGCATTGAGATCTCCGCATTCTTCGCGGGATTCCGCGATGACTATACCGCGTGGGATCTGAAATACGATTTTCGTAACGCGGGTCTGAACAGCGTCGCCTTTGGCGCGGAGCGCTTACAGTATTTACTTGGCGTATTGCCGTTTTTGCAGGAGCTTTGCGTTACGGATATGATCATTCACGCAGGCTTTATCCCCAATGACCCCTTTGCTCCCGAATACGCTGAAATGCTGTGCCGCATCAAATTGCTTGCGGAAAGGGCAAAAAAACACGGAATCAACATTTTGTTTGAAACGGGTGGAGAAAGTCCGATCACCCTGCTTCGGTTGATTCGAGAGGTGGATACCGGCAATCTGTTTGTAAACCTGGATACCGGCAACCTGATCATGTACGGCTACGGAAATCCGTGCGACGCAGTCTACACGCTTGGAAAATACGTGCGAAATATGCACGCAAAGGACGGATTGCCTCCTGTCGAGCCTTATGAAATAGGACAAGAGGTTCCAATCGGCGAGGGCTTTGTGAATTTTGAAAGGGTGTTTACCCAGTTGAACGCAATCGGGTACGATCGGTTTGTAACGATTGAGCGGGAGATCAACGGAGAAAAACAAACGGAAGATATTAAAAACGGAATCAAATACATTAAGAACATATTGGAAAAAGGAAAGGTGAACAAAAAATGAAAAAAAGAGTCGGTATTATCGGTTACGGAATGGTAGCAAGCTCGAACCACAAAAAATCCTACGCGCGGATGAAGGACGCGGAAATCGTAGCGGTTTGTGACGTCAGCAAGGCGGCTCTGGAGCGCGCGAAAAAGGATTTTGGTCTTCCCGATGAAGCCTTGTTTGACGATTATAAAAAGCTTATTGACAGCGGACTTTGCGAAATGGTCGATATTTGCACGCCAAACTGCTTCCACTGCGAGCAAGCAAAATATGCTTTGAATGCGGGGCTTCCCGTCAGCATTGAAAAGCCCGTCGGTATGAACAGCCAAGAGGTGGAAGAGGTTCGCAAGCTGGCGGAGGAAAAGGGACTGCCCGTCTTCATCTGCTTCACCTGGCGACATATGCCCACGACCAGATACCTGAAGGACGTGATCGATAGCGGAGCGGTCGGCAAGGTATACCATTGCTACATCAAATGTATTAAGGAAAGCGGTCTGTGGGAAGGCAGAAGACTGGAGTGGCGCTTCAGGAAGGAGCTTGGCGGCACGGGTGTGCTTTGCGACCTTGGCTCGCACATGATTGATTTCTTGAATTGGATGAACGAGGACATTGTCGGCTTATCCGCGAATCTTGGTATCTTCATTAAAGAAAGACAAAAGCTGGATTCCGACGAATGGGCACCCGTAACCACGGACGATTACGCCAACGTTTTGGCGGATCTGAAGAGCGGCGCGACCGCAAACATTGAGCTTTCCCGCTGTGCCAAGACCGAATCTCAGCTGGTGGAGTTCATCATTTACGGTGAAAAAGGATATATTCGCTATTGCAACTACGTAGGCGAGGGCCTGGAGATCTGTTACGGTAGCAAGGAAGAGATCAAAAAAGGCAAGCAACGCGTTGCCACGCCCGAGGAATACGGCGAAAACGGCGCTATCTATCAGTCGCAATCCTTCCTGGATTACGCCAACGGCAAGTCGGACAACTTCACCTCTACGATTGACGACGGTCTGCGCGCGCAGATGATCATTGACGCGGTGGTGAGATCCAACGAGGAAAAACGCTACGTGAAGATCGAAGAAATTGAAAAGGAGCTGAAATAATGAAGCACAAGCTGGGTATCATCGGATACGGCACGATGGGCTCGTGGCACGCAGAAAACGTACGCGATCGGATACGGGATCTGGACGTTGCCGCGGTATACGATATAGACGAGAAAAGACGCGAAAAAGCCAAAGAAGACGGTTTTTTCGTTTGCGAAACAGTTGAAGATTTTTGGAAAACTGACATAGATCTTGTGTTGATTGCTACGCCAAACAATTTTCATCAATATTACAGCATTATGGCGATGGAGCAGGGCAAAAACGTAGTGTGCGAAAAGCCGGCTTGCCTTAGCGTAGAGGAATTGGAGGAGGTTCTGTCAGTTAGCAGAAGGACAGGAAAGCTGTATACGGTACATCAAAATCGGCGCTTTGACACGGACTACGTGATCGCAAAGAAGATCATCTCCGAGGGAACGCTCGGAAAGCTCTTTATGATGGAGTCAAGATTGTATTCGAACCGCGGCTTCTCCAAGGGCGGTTGGAAGGCAAAGCATGAAACAGGCGGCGGGCTTTTATACGATTGGGGTATCCATATGCTCGATCAGATCCTGGATATGATCCCCGAAAAGCCGATCAGCGTCTATGCGGATCTACATAAAGTTTATATGCAGGAGGTTGACGACGTCTGCTGCGTGACCGTCACGTTTGAAAGTGGCTTGACCGCTCGCTTTTTGTGCGATCTCTGGTGCCATATCAAGGAAGCCAGATGGCATATACAAGGGGATAAGGGAACCGCGGTCATCTATGACTGGCATAAGCAGAACGGCAAAATGCTCCAAACGACCGATGTTGGCGTAGAAGAAAGCGTGGGGTGTATTTATACGCCGAACGGGCTATCCACAAGCATGTATTCCCGTCCGATCCAGGAGCTGAACGAATTGCCCCTGCCCCTCCCCGAAACACCGCCGCGCTGGGAAGAATTTTATGAAAACGTGATAGATACCATAGAAGGAAAAACCAACCAGATCGTAACCCACGAGCAGATCCTTCAGGACATGAAGGTTTTGATGGCGGCGTTTGAATCGGCAAAAAACCAAACGGTCGTTGCGCTATAGGAGAAAACGGCATGAAAAAATCGGTATTATTGATTATTTCATTGACGAATGGCATTCCAATACCTACTTGGGGCTTTTTGTAAAAGCGAACGAAGAGCTGGGCTTGGACTATCAAATTGCATATGGCTATGCTGAAGTAGAAAAGGAAGGGCGTTTAACAACGGAGGCGTGGTGTCAAAAAAACAATATCGAGGTATGTGAAAGCATCGAGGAGCTTTGCGAAAAGTCGGATAACATTTTGATTCTCGCTCCCGCCAATCCCGAAACGCACCTGAAATACGCAAGGATCGCTCTGCCGTACGGAAAAACCACCTACATAGATAAGACCTTTGCTCCCGATCTGCAAACGGCGAAGGAGATCTTCGCCATAGCAAAAAAACACAACACCAAGATCTTTACTTCCTCCGCATTAAGATTCGCGGAGGAGATCGCGGATTTCTCGGACGTAAAAAACGCGATCATAACGGGTGGGGGTGGCAATTTGGAGGAATATATCATCCACCAGATAGAAATGGCGGTCAAGCTGAGTGGCGGTGAACGGGCGCGTCAAGTGCACGTGTTCAACAAGGAAAAGCAAGCTACTATCGTGATTGATTTTGAAAGCAAATCAGCCACCTTAAATTATTCGCGAAGCAGCTGCGGCTTTTCGGTAGACGTAGAATCGACCCGTGATCGGTGTGATTACAGAAAAATTGCAAGCGGAACGGAATTTTACAACTTAATAAAAACGATTTTAACGTTTTTTGAAGCATCTGCCGATCCTTTTGACCCCAACGAAACACTTCAAATTCTCGCAATCCGAGATGCCGTCTTAAAAGCGATAAAGCTCGGGTACGGACAACACGTTTACGTTGAAAATGATTTTTTTGAAGAAAGTAAGGATAGAACATGAAAAATTCACACCATCAGCATAGACGCATCCTTTGCGTGATCAAATAACATTATGGGATATCTGTTTCTATTTATTGCGCTTTTCTGCGGTGCGACAAAGGGTTATTGCGGCAAGCGGATCGGCGGATATGCCGAAAATGTACAAAGTGCTACGGTCGTCAATCTGGTACGGATGCTGCTTTGTATTGTCTTTAGCTTGATCATCATTCTTGTTACGGGAGATATCTCGCAGCTCCTTTTTGATCCTTACTTGATCGGAGTTTCTGCGCTTTCGGGCGTTAGCACCTCCGTATTTGTGATCACGTGGCTTCTTGCGGTCAGAAAAAGCGCCTACATGATGTTGGACGTCTTTTTGATGACGGGAATTCTGATCCCCGTTGTTGCGGGTCAATTCCTGTTTTCGGAGCCTGTCACCCTGCGTCAGTGGATTGGCTTTGCCTTCTTGCTTTTTGCCGTATTTATGATGTGTTCTTATAATAACAAGATCAAAACAAAGCTTTCCCTGTCATCTCTTTTGATCCTTCTTCTTTCGGGAATTGCCAATGGAATCTTAAGCGTTTCGCAAAAGCTTTTTGCATACGGTGTTTCGGGCGTTCCCGCGTCGGTCTTTAACCTTTATACCTACGTTTTTGCGTCTGTCACTCTTGCCGTTTTCTTTTTGATTATCGCGAAAAAGGAAAAACCGCGTTTCGAAGCCGGCAAGACAAAAACGGCATTTGTTTATATCGGTATCATGGCTGCGGCACTGACCGCGAATTCACTTTTCAGAACAATGGCGGCGTTTCATTTAGATAGTGCGATCCTCTATCCGTTAGAGCAAGGCTCGGCGCTGATTCTATCGTCGTTAATGGCGAGCGTTTTCTTTGGAGAGAAGCTGACCCTAAAAGCAATTCTCGGAATCGTCATCGCCTTTTCCGCATTGATGATTATCACGATATAAAATCGGACGCATCACTATGGCCGGTATGACCGTGGCTGTACCGTTGCCGTGGAAGAGGCTTTCAAGTAATTAAGCAGACAAAAAGGACCCTAAGGCGTACCTGCTCTATCGCAGGTACGCCTTAGGTGTTTGTATTGGTTTGGGTGCGAGGATGAATTGTAGTAAAATCTAATTTTGGAGATTACATCAAGCAACACCGTCGCGGAAGGTACACCACACTTTTGACCGAGGGCAAGTTGAACGCTCGGTTGCACGAGATCGACCTTGACGCAAATGAGATGCTTGATAAAGCAACCAAACTACTGGGTAGATTTCATCGGTCAAATCATATCTCTGTTTGATGACTCGGGGCTTTGGGATTATGTAATTATTCCCGACTGCCGTTTTCCGAATGAGGTTATAGTGTTATCTGAAGACTACGACATTGACGTATGGGGTGTTCGTGTAGTTCGAAATAATTTTGAAAGCTCGCTGACTGAGGCGCAAAAAAATCACCCATCGGAGATAGCGATGGATGACTTTGGTAAGTTTGATGCAATTTTAGAAAACGACGGCACGGATGCCTTTATTACAGAAGTGAAAAATAAAATCACATCGATGTTAGCGGGTGTAATATGTTAACGAAGTATGAGCGAGAAACGCAAATCAATTTCAATGAGGAAGAAGATATTGCAACGGTATATACACATAACAACAAACTTAAAAAGCGACTTGCGCAATTTAGTGAAAAATCTTCAGAGTGTTCTTTGATAAAATCAAATGAAGAATATGAGAAATATATGATCCCAAAGTCATGGGTAAAAATACATATGCCCAAGAACTTCTCTGAAGAATATAAGGCAAAATTAGCAGAAAGAGCAAGAGAAAATCTTGCAAGATGGAAGGAAAAACAAAATGGATAGAGTGGCAGAGTTCGAAAAAGTAAGTTTTGAAGAGTTTGAGCGAGCAATTGCTTTAACAAACAGAATTGACACACGCGCATCCGATTACCAAGATGTTATCAGAAAAATGTATGACGAGCTGGAATTACCCAAAAGAGCTACTACGGGTTCTGCGGGTTATGATTTTAAATCACCGTTAAGTTTTACACTTTCGCCGGGGCAGTCAATGAAGATTCCTACAGGAATAAGAGTGCGAATCGAGGACGGGTGGTGGCTCGGATGTCTCCCCAGAAGCAGTCTGGGGTTTAAGTACCGTTTCCAACTCGATAATACTGTGGGCGTGATCGACAGCGACTATTATTACTCCGACAACGAGCGACATATCTTCATAAAGGTTACAAATGATAGTAAACACTGGGATAGTAATGTCATTGTTGAAGCGGGTAATAGTTTTGTGCAGGGAATATTTATCCCTTACGGAATTACGTACAGTGATGATGCGACTAACACCAGAAATGGTGGTATGGGTTCTACTGGAGCATAAAATAAACGAGGGGCTAGCGATAAGTTAGCCCCATTTTTGACTAAGGAGAAATATGGGAAAAATAACTGAAATACCGTTCTGGGAGCGATACACATTAAGTGTCGAAGAGGCCGCAGCTTATTTCCGGATTGGAGAAAATAAATTACGAAAGTTAATCAGCGAAAATGTAAGTGCGGATTTCCTGCTATGGAACGGGAACAGACCTCAAATCAAAAAGAAAATATTTGAAAAATTTATTGACCACTGTAATTTAATATAATATTGACAACCCAAGCCCACTGTGATATAATATAGATATCGCAAGATGGGCTCTTATCAAAAAAAAGGAGTATAACTATGCATGATAAGAGACGTGATAATAAGGGAAGGGTTCTTCGTCAGGGAGAACTTCAACGAAGCGACGGTAAATATGAATATAGGTATGTCGATATTAAGGGAGTTCGGCGTAGTATTTACAGTTGGAAGTTGGTAGACACCGACAAACTGCCAAGTGGCAAGAGAAACTGTAGAGCGCTTAGAGAACTGGAAAAAGAAATACAAAGGGATATAGACGATGGGATTAACTCACACGAAGCATACCGAACTACACTAAATCGTTTTTTCGATGATTATATCCAAACAAAATATGAATTAAAGTCGTCCACACGAACTAACTATAAATATATGTACGATAAATATGTGAGAGATGATTTTGGGTGTAGAGATATTGCTTCGATCAAATATAGTGACGTAAAAAAATTTTATATTTCTTTGATAACGGAGCAAGAATTTAAGCCTAATAGTGTGGAGATTATCCACACTGTGATACATCCAGTTTTTACTATAGCCGTAAGAGACGGTCTTATTCGCATCAATCCTGCGACCGGAGTCATAGCTGACATTAAAAAAAGTCATAACTGGGAAAAAACAAAACGTCATGCACTAACCAAGTCGCAACAATCTGCGTTTATAGACTATGTCAAAAACAGCAAACAATATTATCATTGGTTGAATTTGTTTACGGTACTATTAGGAACCGGATGTCGAATCGGCGAATTGATAGGATTGCGATGGCGAGATTGTAATTTTCAAGAAGGGATTATTACTATCGATCATAGCATAATATATCGCCAGCAAGAAGATCGTAAAGATTGTGAGAATCATATATCGACTCCTAAAACACGTTCAGGCGTTAGGATTATACCGATGTTTAATGCCGTAAGAGCCGCGTTGATGTCTGAATGGGATAGGCAGTGTAAAACGGGGTTTAACCAGACGGTCATAGACGGATATAGTGGATTTATCTTTACTAATCGTTTCGGCGGCGTTTATACACCTACGACTATTAACCGTGCGATATTTCGTATTTGCCGAGATTATAATGAGGAAGAACGGGAAAGAGCTATAAAGGAATTAAGAAGTCCAGAGTTACTCCCTCATTTTACGGTTCATAATTTACGTCATACTTTTTGTACAAGGTTTTGTGAAAACGAAACCAACTTAAAGGTTATCCAAGAAATAATGGGGCATTCAGATATCTCTACAACGATGGATGTTTACAACGAAGCGACAAAAGAAAAGAAGGTTGAGAGCTTTGCTAATCTCGAAGGAAAGATTAAGATATCGTAAGCGAATTTACACCTAAATTTACACCTTTTCATAGCAAAGTTACACCAACTTATAAGAGCATTTATCAATTCAGAGAATCAACAACCGTTGCAGGACATAGCTTTTAAGACCTTACAAGAAGATATGTGATTGATGATTTTTATTCCCCACAATGAAAACGATAGACTGATAAAATTACACCCTATGGCTCCAAAAGGTCATAGGGTGTTTTATATACTGTAAAAAGGGGGAAAATAACGGCTTACACGGTTAAGTAAAAATACTCCGTTATAGTTTCGGGGGATTCCTTCATTCCGTTTTGGATCCACCATCTGAGCGTTTCAACAAAGGTCGATGCAATATGGTCTATCCAAAAATCATCGGGCAATTTACCGTTTTTTCTCGCTTCAAAGGAGGGAAGCTGACTTACAACCAATTTTTGGAGATTGATTTTGAAGTAGCCGAGGAACAGCTCGTTATTGCAGCAGGACAGCAATTCGAGAATATTGTTATCGTTCTTTTTTATATGCTGGAACAGATGCAGGAATACAGAGCTTGGTGCATCGCAATCAAAAATATGCCTGTGTGAAGAGGGTTGATTGCCCGTTGAGTCAAAAACGTGGCAGAAAAGCTCCTCGCACAGCTCCTTCAAAAGAAAGTCCTTTGTTTCAAAATGCGAATAGAAGGTTGCTCTGCCTATATCCGCCTCGCTTATTATTTCGCCCACGGTGATATGCCCAAAATCCTTTTTTGAAAGCAACGTGATAAATGCCGTAAATATTGCCTCTCGCGTTTTTCTTTGACGTCTATCCATATTTTCTCCATACAAATTTACAAAAACGTTCGGTATCGAACAAGAAGAGTGATCTGCATATTGATTTTGCCCGTTTCATTATATATAATAAACAAGTAGTTCGGTACTAAACATATTATATTATAAAAAATGCGTCAAGTCAATAGGAGAAGGCTAAATGAAAACAGAAAGAAACATTCTTATTGCGTTTATACTCAATTTTGCATTTTCCGTTTTCGAATTCGTCGGCGGAATTTTTACGGGAAGCGTCGCTATCGTTTCCGACGCGGTGCACGATATCGGCGACGCGGCAAGCATCGGTATATCCTATTTTCTCGAGAGAAAAAGCAAGAAGCAGCCGGACGAAAAATATACGTACGGCTACGCTCGCTACTCCGTGGTCGGAAGCGTTATTACCACGCTTATCCTGCTTTTTGGCTCCGTGGCGGTCGTATATAACGCCGTGCTTCGAATCGTTGAGCCGCGCGAGATAAATTATGACGGAATGATAATCTTTGCCGTTGTCGGCGTTGCGGTCAATTTGACGGCGGCGTTTTTCACCCACGGCGGCGGCTCGCTCAATCAAAGGGCGGTCAATCTTCATATGCTCGAGGACGTGCTCGGCTGGATAGTCGTGCTCGTCGGTGCGATAGTAATGCGGTTTACCGACTTCGCGCTTATTGACCCCATTATGTCTATCGGCGTTGCGGCGTTTATTTTCGTTGGTGCCGTTCGCGGACTTGCACGGGCGCTTGATATTTTTCTCGAAAAAGCACCGCGCGGTGTTGATATTAGTGAAATCAAGGAGCACGTGCTCCAAATTGACGGCGTTCAGGGAGTCCACCACGTACACGTGTGGAGTATGGACGGCTCAAAAAGCTACGCCACGATGCATATCGTAACAGATTCCGAACCGCATCATATAAAGCATGCAATACGCGAAGAACTAAAAGAACACGGCATAGGTCACGCAACGCTTGAGCTTGAAGGGAACAGTGAGCACTGTCACGAAGAATCCTGCCACGTTGAATTTGAACACCACGGACATCACCATCACCACCATCATCATTGAATACATTTCCCCTTGCATACCTCGGTGTGCAAGGGATTTTTTGCTTAAAACCGCACCTTGACTTAACGGCGGTGCCGTGGTATAATATTAACGTAACTATTTAGTAAAAACGAGGTGCATATATGTTTCACATTCTCGTGGTTGACGACGATAAAAATACGCGCGCTCTCTTTCGCGCGATACTCGAGGCGGACGGGTACACCGTTTCGCTCGCCGAGGACGGCGTACGTGCGCTTTCTGTTATGGACAGTGAGCATATCGACCTTGTCGTGCTCGACGTTATGATGCCGAATCTCGACGGGTACGATTTCACGGCGACGCTTCGTGCGGCACAGAACAACCTGCCTATCCTTATGGTTTCCGCAAAGCAGCTTCCTGCCGATAAAAAGCGCGGGTTTTTGGTCGGTACGGACGACTATATGACAAAGCCTATCGACGAGGAGGAGTTTCTTCTTCGCATAAAGGCTCTGCTTCGGCGCGCGAAGATAGTAAACGAGCGGCGCATAGTCATCGGCGACGTCGTGCTCGATTACGACGCGCTGACCGTCAGCGGTCACGGCGCGATGCAGGAATTGCCGCAAAAGGAGTTTATGCTGCTTTACAAGCTGCTCTCGTACCCCGGCAAAATATTCACGCGCATACAGCTTATGGACGAGATTTGGGGCGCGGACAGCGAAACCGGCTGGGAAACCGTAACCGTACATATCGGCAGACTTCGTAAGCGCTTTGAGGGCTGGGATGAATTTTCCATAGAATCTGTGCGCGGACTCGGCTATAAGGCGGTGAAGCACGTATGAAGCGTATGAAAATAAAGCGCACAAAGCGTACGGCGGCGGAAAAGAAGCAGAGGCGTTCGCTTAATCTGTTTTTCTCGCTCGTCGTTTTCGGAGTTATCTGGGTGTCTATTCTTATAGCGGCGCTCGCAGTTTGGCTTCTTTTATACTTCGGCGTATATCCTAACCGTACGGAAGCCGTAATGGACAACGTCAATAACGCGTACGCGCTCGTGCTTCTAACGGGCGGAATAAGCCTTGTTATCGGCTCGGCGATCGCGTTTCTGCTGACGAAATTTCCGATGAATCCGATAAGCCACTTCGCAAGCCACGTGAGCAGGCTCGCGGCAGGCGACTACGCCACACGTTTGACTTACCGTAATTCCATCGCGAATATGGCGGCGTTCAAGCCTATCGTCGAGAGTATGAACAAGCTCGCGGAGGAGCTTCAGAACACCGAAATTCTCCGAAGCGACTTTATAAACAATTTCTCGCACGAGTTCAAAACGCCCATAGTTTCCATAGCGGGCTTTGCAAAGCTTTTGCGCCGCGGCGACCTTGACGAAAGGCAGCGTGAGGAGTACCTTTCCATTATCGAGGAGGAGTCGATGCGGCTTGCCTATATGGCGACGAACGTGCTCAATATGACGAAAATAGAAAACCAGAGCATACTTACCGACCTTGCGACCTTCAACGTATCCGAGCAGATACGCTCCTCGCTCTTGCTCTTTGAGGAAAAGTGGAGCAAGCAGCCAATAGAGATAGACGTCGATTTTGAGGAATATGAGATCACGGCTAACGAGGAGATGCTAAAGCAGGTATGGATCAACCTCTTTGACAACGCCCTCAAATACACGCCCGACGGCGGAAGGATAAGGGCGCAGATCGACGGGGACGGAGAAAATTTATCCGTGTGTATATCGAACACGGGCAGTACGATAGAGCCCGAGGCGCTTGACAAGATATGGAACAAGTTTTATCAGGGCGACAAGTCGCACGCCTCTCCCGGAAACGGTATCGGACTTGCTATCGTAAAAAAGATAACCGAGCTTCACGGCGGTGCGGTAAGCGTCACGAGCGAGGACGGCGTAACCGCGTTTACGGTAACGCTTCCCGCAACGCGCGGGCAATAATTTTTGCAGATATGTGAACGATGCGTCGATTTTTGTCTAAAATTTAGTTTCAGTTTAGAATTGTAATGTAAAATATTCCAAACGGCAAACCCAATTACTGTATTATAAGATCAATACTAATTTAAGGGGATTTGGATATGAATTCTGTAGAAACGAAACGCGCCAAAAAATATATGCTTTACAATCCGCTTTCGGGCGGCAGTGAGGCGGCAACGCCCGAAAAGCTCACTGACGGACGCGAGGGAGCCGTAGCGGTAAATATGCTCGAAATAGGCGATTACAAGGACTTTTTCGATGGCATCTCCGACGAGGACGATATCGTTCTCTGCGGCGGCGACGGAACGCTCAACCGTTTCGTCAACGACACGAGGGATATTCCGATAAGGAACGATATATTCTACTTTGCGACGGGAAGCGGCAACGACTTCGCGCACGACCTCGGCTACTCTGCGTACCGTGAGCCGGATTTTTGCATTGACGAGTACGTGTCAAATCTTCCGCGCGTAATTGTTGGCGGTCGTGAAATGCTCTACGTCAATAACGTCGGCTTCGGTATCGACGGATACTGCTGTGAGGTCGGCGACGATATGCGCGAGGCGAATAAGACCGCAAAAAAGAAAAAGGCGATAAACTACACCGCTATCGCCATCAAGGGGCTTTTGTTCCACTTCAAGCCGAGAAACGCCGTTATTACCGTTGACGGCAAGACGTACGAATACAAGAAGGTATGGCTTGCGCCGACGATGAACGGAAGATTTTACGGCGGCGGTATGATGGCAACGCCAAACCAGAACCGCCTTGACAAGGACGGCAAGCAGTCCGTGCTCGTGTTCCACGGCTCGGGCAGGCTCAAGACGCTTATGATATTCCCGTCGATATTCAAGGGCGAGCACGTGAAAAACACGAAGCACGTGACCGTGCTCGAGGGCTACGATATAAAGGTCGAGTTCGACGCGCCCACGACCGTGCAGGTTGACGGAGAAACCATCCGCGGCATCACCTCGTACGAGGTAAAAGCAACCGCGAAGGAGTAAAAAAGAAAAAGGCTTCGCATTACGCTACTTCTCATAAGGATGTTACAAATTTCGGCAGAGGGACTTTTCTTTCTGCCGATTTTGTGATATAATAAATACAATAAACATCTTAGGGGAGTAAATATGTCGCTAGATTATAACCAAAAGAATATTACTCTTGCCAAAAATCTGCGCAAAAATGCGACACCGCAAGAAAATCATTTGTGGTATGACTTTTTGGCAAAATACGAAGTACGTTTTCAACGCCAAAAAGCAATCGATAATTTTATTGCAGACTTTTATTGTCATAAAGCAAAATTAATCATAGAAATTGATGGTTCGCAACACTATACTGAAGACGGTAGACAAAAAGACGAATTCCGCACCGAAATCCTTGAAGGATATGATTTGAAGGTAATCCGTTTTACAAACAGACAAATCAACACAAACTTTCAAGGTGTCTGCGAGTATATCGATGCCGCTGTGAAAGCCTCCCTCCGAGAGGGAGGGGGACCGCGTTAGCGGTGGAAGGAGCCTGCGTGACTTAGAGTTTATATTGACTTTATATTAACGAACTCTCCCTCAGTCACCTTCGGTGACAGCTCCCTCCTAGAGGGAGCCTATGGTTGCGCTCGTGCATCTTTAGGGGTATGGGCTTTGCCCTATGCCTTTGTATTACAAAGGCGAAACTAGTGATACAATTCCAAGTATAGACATCACACAGTAGGAGTATAGTTACTAAATGCAAAGAAAAGATTTTTATATCGAATACTATAATAGAACAAATCGCTTTTTTTCTGACAAGATAATCTGGGGCAAAAAAGAACGTGAAGAAGCATGGCGCAAAGGACAAGGTCTTACCTCAAAGTTTGGGCGCAAAATATTTATTATATTCCAGTATTTGATTTTGTTATTATGTTGGCTTCCCATATGCTTTGAACGTGAATTATGGGTTATTATACCAATTGCAATCCTTTGCTTTTTGCTACAATCGTATATTACAGATTTCTCTATTTTAAAGATTGAATTTCTCTATTTGACCTACCGCAAAAATAGCGTATATTGTTCTGTATTACATGATATATTCCTTGGTAGTTATGCAGAATTTTTCGATCAGTTAACCCGTTATACAAAGAAAGAAGTAACGGGATACGTACTTATAGGCGGTGGAAAGTTTTATGGAAAATTTCGAGCCGTTTGCAGAAACAAAACTAGAAGAATTGTATTAAAATTTCAGATGAATTGCACTATTGTAATAATTAACAAAAAGAAATTTGTAGTTAAGGGCGTGTTGACCTCAAAAGAACATTTGATATCAGAGATTGCTACTATTATCAACACAAACCAATGATATCGTGTTTTGGCTTTTTAATGATATGAGAATCCGGACAGACCTTGAAAATCTGTCCGGGTTACTTATTTGTTTACAGCGGAGCATCTATTAAGCAACCGGCTATAATTTCTCCGCTAACTGTGCACGCCCTTTGCGAAGCCATTTTTTAATACACCATACGCTTATTATAAAATATCCTATGGAGTAGCTCCGAGAGGGGAACTATCAATAGCCCAAGGCAAAGGTTGCCGATCGCGTGTACGATATCGAACCACAGTCCCGACGCTATCCACGCGAGCGTCTGCTCAAAGGTGAAGCGCATCATCAGCGCCTGCGCAGGCGCGTAGAGCGTGCCGAACAGAAGTCCGTGCAGCGCGCACACGATAGGGTAAACGACCATACGCGCGCCCTTTGTCATCTTTTTCGGGAGCAGCATAGTCACGCCCCAAAGGAGCGTCCAGATATACAGATACGGTATCCACCACATATTAAATCCTGCAAACAAGCCGTTGAGGAACACGTATATGTAGATGGGTATAAGCGCTTTTGTTCGAAAAACGACAGTGTAGAGCATAGTCAGCGTTCCGAGCAGGTGAACGTTGGGTATCGGCTCCATTACTATCTTCGAGATGAACATAATCGTTCCGAGCATAGCGAATATCGCCATTTCGCGAACCGAAAGTAAGCTTCGGCGGCTGTTTGTCATCTTACTTTGTGTAAACGAGGCTGTAAGCCGTGCCCTCGACAATATCGGTCGAGTCAACGCCGCTCATAGCGTATTCGCCGTCGATGTAGAAGCTCCAATAGCTCCCATCAACGTCGTAGTCTGCGAGCACGCCGTTGACGGTCTTGACGTAAAGTCCGTACGCGCCGTCCTCGCCTGCGATAATGCCGTTTTCGAGAAGCGCCGCGCCGACTGTATCAGCGTCAGTGTTAACGGTTAAGGTTACGGTTTTGTCCTCGATGGTTACGCCGAGGGTGAAGGTTTTTTCGCCCTGTCCGACTGTGGTATCCTCGGTGTAGGTAGCGTTTGCCCAGAGTCCGGTGGCGTCTACCTTGCCGCAGGAAGCCACGCAGAGCACGAGAGCGAGCGCGAGAATGATTGCTGTTAATCTTTTCATAATTTTAATATCCTTTCTTTTTTTGCAAAAGGATAAAATAAAAGTACCCTCCACGGGGTACTAAACGCGCACAAAAAGACCGCACCTGCTCTGCGGTATTGCCACGCTTTCCTCCCCATTTGCCCGAAGGACTCTTACGTGTCACAGACCGATAAGCATTCCGACTTTAACGGCAATGGCTGTTGCGACGGATTTGCACCGCACTTTCCTTATCCCCGAGCACACGCGTGTGCCCGACAACGAAAACTGTCGCGTTTTCGATGATCTGCGTTTATTCTTTTGTCGGTGATATTATACCACAGCCGTGCCGAAATGTCAAGGGATAAGCGCGAACTTATTGCACTTTATCGGCATAGGATATATCGAAGGGAGGTGACACTATGGCACGTGTATCACGGCTTGGTATGCGTTCGGTAACGTACGCGATAGAGGGGCGTGAGATCCTTTCGAAATACGGCATATCGGCGACGGTCGTAAGGCTTCGCCCGGGTGAGAGCCCCGAGGGGTGTGCGTTCGGGCTTGAGCTTGCACGCGCTGACGCCGAGCGTGCCGAGGTGCTGTTAAAGAAGGCGGATATTGAATATACGAGCCTTACACGGCACAAGTGAGAAACAGTAAGGAATACAGGCGATGATTTATTTTGACAACGCTGCAACGACCTTTCCGAAGCCTGCCACGGTAGTCAACGCCGTTGCGCGGTCGTTAAAGAGCGACGGCAATCCCGGGCGCGGCGGACACGCGCTCGCGATGCGTGCGGCTACTGAAATTTACACCGCGCGCAAGGCGGCGGCGGAGCTGTTCGGGGCGAAGCCCGAGAGGGTGATATTCACTTCGGGCGCGACGCATTCGCTAAACCTCGCGATAGGCGCGGCGCGTAGACGCGAGGGCGTGGTACTGATAAGCGACCTCGAGCACAATTCCGTTTTGCGTCCGACTGTGGCAAGCGGTCGCGAGGTGCGCGTTTTTAACTCGTACGTTGAGCTTAACGGCGAAGAGCGTGACGCGATGATACTCGCGGACGTTGAGCGTACGGCGGACGGCGCGGCGACGTGCGTGTGCACGGCGGCGTCAAACGTGTGCGGCGCGGATATGCCTATCGCGAAAATAGGCGCGCTTTGCCGCGAGCGAGGGATACTTTTTATCGTGGACGCGGCGCAGGCAGGCGGTACGCACGACGTGGACGTCGCGCGCGACTGTATCGACGTTTTGTGTCTGCCCGCGCACAAGGGACTGTACGGTCCGATGGGGTGCGGCATTATGATACTCGGCGAGGGCGTGGAGCTTCCGCCGCTCTTATTTGGCGGAAGCGGTGCACACTCGCGCTCGCCCGATATGCCCGAGCTGCCGCCCGAGCGGTACGAGGCAGGTACGCTCCCGACGCCGCTTATCGCAGGGCTTCGCGCCGGAATAGAGTTCGTTCGCGAGCGCTCGCCGTCGGCTATACTCGCGCGTGAAGCGGAGCTTTCGCGGATGCTAAAGCAGGCGCTTTTCGATATGCGCGGCGTGCGCGTGTACGCGCCCCATCACGGCGGCGGTATCGTGCTATTTAACGTGGACGGCATGTCCTCGGAGGAGGTTGCCGCCGCGCTCGATACGCGCGGTATATGCGTGCGCGCGGGGCTACACTGTGCGCCGCTCGCGCACGACAGGCTTGGAAGCGGCGGTGCGGTGCGCGTGAGCTTTGGCGTGCACAACACCGATAGGGAGGTGCGCGCGTTTGCGCGCGCGCTGGAGGGGATTTTGAGCGCATACCGCTCGGATTGACCTCGCGCTTCGCGCTCGGGGAGAACGCAAGGGGATGGACAACCGGCTCAGGCGCCGCCGGTTTTC
>JAZNBZ010000294.1:0-4551 GCA_045587285.1 Candidatus Flemingiibacterium sp.
AACGACAAGCTCCTTGAGGTTTTTAGCTTCAAGCGCAATTGCCTCGAAACAAGCCTTACCGATAGGACCTGCGCCGATACAAGTGCAGACAGCAGCATCCTTTCTTGCAAGGTGACGAACACCTACACCGGGTACGCAGCCTGTACGAACCGAGCTGATAAGGTTTCCTGCCATAAGAGCGATAGGCTCGCAGGTATCAACGTCGTTAAGCATAACCATAAGGATGGAGCGAGGGAGTCCGCGCTGGGGGTTGATAATATTAGAGCCGTACCACTTCTGGCCAGCTACGTGGAAACGTCCGCCAACGTACGCGGGCATTGCCATAAAGCGACGGTCGGGAGCGTCAAGAGGCATACCCTCAAATTCGCTCTCCTTAGGGAACTTCATCATAATTCCGTGGGAGTTATGATTGTCGCCACCCATAACGTAATCGCCAACGCTGAGAAGCTTGAATATCTCTTCCTCAACGTCAATGCAACGAGCGTAATCAAGTGCGCCCGCCTCGATCATTTCTTCTTCATTCAAATACAAAAATTCGGTTTTCTTTCCCATAATTTTGTCCTTTCATTTGCACCTGAGGCATTTTGATGTCTAATTATATCACATTAAAAAAATAAAGTCAATAATTCTTGGGATTTTTTTGCTTTTTTTGCTTTTTTTCATTTTTATGTTGATTTTTTTTTGCAAATGCTATATAATGGTGGGTGCGATTGATTTTTTGATAATTCGAGGATTTACGTAATGCGAAAAAATAAATTGATTTTAGGATACCTTTTGGTAATTGCAAGCGCTATGCTTTACGGAAGCATGGGCTTTCTTGCCACTCTTATTTATAAGGAAGGAGTAACTCCCTTCAGTTTGGTATTTCTGAGGAATCTCCTTTCTCTGCCGATGCTTGCGATTGCCGCATTGATAACGAAAAAATCACTGAAAATAAATATGCGCGCTCTTCCCTCTATCGGTGGAATAGCAGTAATCGGATGTTGCATTACTCCTTTATTGCTCTATATTGCATACACCGATATAGATACCGGAATCTCAACGATATTCCACTTTGCGTACCCCGCGGTAGTAATCGTTCTCAGCCTTATCTTCTTAAAAACGAAATTTAAGTGGGCAAACCTGATAAGTCTTGTTTTGTGCCTTGTAGGAATTTGCACGATCTACATATTTACCCCCTCTGAGAATCCTATCGGTATTCTGGGCAGCGCCCTGTCCATTATTTCCGGAATTACCTACGCTATATATATAATTGGTCTTTCGGTATTCAAGTATAAAGAGATCACAGGCTTCGTATTCAATTTTTACGGTGCTTCGTGCTGTACCGTGGTTTCACTCATCGCCTGTCTTTGCAGCGGAAATATGAAATTTCCCACGTCTACTAAGGGATGGCTGCTTTGCATCCTCTTCGCCCTTATCTGCAACGTTGGAGCCGTGGTTCTCTTCCAAAGCGGAACTCGTATTATCGGGGGTGAGCGTGCGGCGATTCTCAGCGCGTTTGAGCCTATTACGGGTATCATCCTCGGTATTGCTTTTCTCAGCGAAAGCGCCGGTTGGAATACCATTGTCGGCTCTCTCTTGGTCATCGTCTCTTGCGTTCTTATCGCGGTATTTGATATGAAAGGAAAAAAACAAGAATAAAATATATGCCGCCGAATTTTCGGCGGCTTTTTTGTCGGTATAATTCGATTTAAAAATGCATATATTATCTTACAAATAAATTAAAGGTGAAGTATATGAAAAGATCGATAGGACCGTGGCAGCTTTTAGGATTTGCCGTGACGTCGCTTGGCGGCACATTATTACATTTTCTGTACGATTGGACGGGCGGCGCTATCCTGACAGCGCCCTTTTCGGGTGTGAATGAGTCGACTTGGGAGCATATGAAGCTGCTCTTTTGGCCGATGTTCATTTTTGCAATAGTACAATGCTTTTTCTTTCGCGATACGGCGGCATTTTGGTGCATCAAGCTCCGCGGCACTCTTTTAGGACTTAGCTTAATACCAATTCTCTTCTACACCTACAACGGGGTTATCGGCAAGTCGCCCGATTGGCTCAATATCACAATCTTTTTTGTTTCCGCCGCGATCGCATACCTTTACGAAACTCGGCTTTTCAAAGAGAATAAAATAGTTTGCCGTCGACCCAAAATCGTTCTTGCCGCGCTTATTGTGATTGCCGCGCTATTTGTCGTATTCACCTTTGTCACCCCTGAAATCGGAATCTTTCGCGATCCTCTGACGGGTAGCTATGGGATATAAAACAAACCTCGTTTTTATGTAAAACCGCTTGACTTTTAAATTTTTTTGTGGTATAATCCTATCAACGTAATAGGTCACCGGAGGCAGAGTGCCGTAGCGCTCAATTGCCGGATTAGGTGTCCGAGTGAGCTCGGGTTATTGTTATGCAATAGCCCGAGCTATTTTTTGGAGGTAATTATGAAAAACACAAAGGTTACTCTCGTTCGCTTGACAGAAGATGACCGCGAGCAATTTATTCTTGACAACCAATGGTCCTTTAAGCACGGAGCTTTGCTGGAATTCGGTGAGCGCGACGATCACATCGACGGCGACGGCGAGATCATTTCCCGCAAGATGATTGAGCGCAGCATTGACGATCCCAAAAATGAAACCTACCGCATCGTTGTCGACGGAAGACGCGTCGGCGGTGTTATCTTGAAAATAGATAACGAAACGCACCGCAACGAACTTGAAATACTCTTTATCAACCCCGAAGAGCATAGCAAGGGCATCGGATACGGCGCGTGGCAGGCGATTGAGGCTCTCCACCCCGAAACCGAGGTTTGGGAGACCTGCACTCCCTATTTTGAAAAGCGCAATATCCATTTTTACGTTAACAAATGCGGTTTTCAGATCACGGAATTTTGGTGCGAATATTTCGAGCCTACACACGAAATGCCCGATGATGACGGGCGTGATCCCGACGAAGGCCCCGATGAGATGTTCAAATTCGTCAAGGTGATGAAGCGCTGACACCTCTCTCGCATATCCTGTAACGAGGTGATGTGCGATGAACTCTATTGAACTGACAACTTCCGTGACCGCGCTTGCAAATGCAATCGCCTGCAAGCTGACCTCAAGCGAAATCGCTTTGCTTGCCGGCCTTTTCGTCCAGCTCGGCGACACGCTTGCAACGATCGCGGCAGGGCAAGCCTTGTGCGAAGAATGTGCAAAAAAGAAAACAGCCGATGAGGATTTTGCACAAGTCCGTTAAAAACGGACAATTGAAAAAAAGAGCCTCCTATGGTAGAATTAAAGTACTACCATAGGAGGTTTTGTTATGCCGAGAGAATATCGTCACATAGAAGAGTATGAAAAAGAAATCCTACATCTGTGGGAAGAAGGAAAAACATTACGAGAGATAGGTGAACAACTAGGATTTAGTTACAAGCAAGTTCGCAATTTCAAAACAAGATACAATGAAAAACAGCGCAAAATAGCCGCGGGAATAGCTATTAAGAAGAAGGGCAGACCAGCAAAGGATAGTGTGGTAACGGAAGAAGATAATCTTGCTGATCTTCGCTACAAGCTGGCTCGGAAGGATGCACGAATCAAGCAATTAGAGATGGAAAATGAACTGATGCGGGATTTTCTCTCGCTCACAGAAAGGAAGTGAGAACAAGCGTAAAATATATGGTGATCTACCGTCATAAGGATAAATATTCAATCAGCGAGATGTGCCGGTTCTTCGAGGTATCGAGAAGTGGTTACTATGACTATGTAAAAAGAATGGACGTACCTGCATGGGATCTGCCTCTCGCCGAGAAGATTCGGGAGTGTCAGGAGCATAGCCACAGTACTTACGGATACCGCAGGGTACATATATGGCTTGAAAGACAAGGAATTCATAAGAATCCCAAGACTGTGCTTCGTGTTATGCAGAAATACAATTTGCTTTCCGTTGTGCGCCGCAAGAAATACCGCAATTATGGTGAATACCTACACAGATATCCGAACTTGCTCAACAGAGAGTTCCATGCCGAGCGTCCTAATCAAAAGTGGGTAACGGATATTTCGTACATTAAAACGGGACAAGGCGTACTGTATCTTTCGGTCATTCGTGACCTCTATGACAACAGTATCGTTGCCTACAAGACGGGCACCGAGCAGAACATCAACCTCGTCCTTTCCACGATCAGAGCAGCCAAGAGAAAGGAAAAGGTCACCGCAGAGCTGCAACTCCACAGTGACCAAGGCTTTCAGTACACCTCGCAAGCGTATTATAGCCTAACAAAATCATACCACATCATGCCCTCAATGTCAAGACGTGGGAACCCATATGACAATGCTTTAGCCGAAAATTTTTTCTCGATCCTCAAAACCGAGTGTATTTACCGCGCGAAAATCCGCACCTATGAGGAGGCGCGCCTCCTCATAGGTGCATACATACAGTTCTACAACAACGAACGTATCCAACTTAAAACAAAACTGACACCACTCGAAAAGCGATGTCAGTTCGTTGCTTAAAATTTAATATTTTCTACCATTAAGGCTGTTTTTGTGCTGTCCGCACAATTTGGGGCAGTTCATT
>JAZNBZ010000295.1:0-8768 GCA_045587285.1 Candidatus Flemingiibacterium sp.
TTCATCGTTTCGATAACGATAAGGTCCGCGCCGTACTTTACGCCGAGCTTTACGGTTTCTGCAAAGATTGCAACCGCCTCCTCAAAGTCGAGGTCGCCGAGGGGCGAAAGCATACGCCCCGTCGGACCGATGTCGAGCGCAACCCACTTTGGCTGCTCGCCAAGGCTCGTTTTAGCGGCGATACGCGCGTTTTCGATAGCCGTTTTTATAATAGTGTCAAGCTCCCACGCGGGAAATTTGAGTATATTCGCACCGAACGTGTTCGTGTTGACCACGTTGCTTCCGGCGTCAAAATAGTCACGGTGGATGTCGCTTATAACGTCGGGGTGGGTGACGTTCCACCGTTCGGGAAGCTCGCCCGGCATAAGACCGCGCTCCTGTAAAAGCGTACCCATTCCGCCGTCGAGGTAGAGTATATTATCCTTGATGTATTCTAAAATTTTCATCGTTAACTCCTATTTTATACCGATTATCGCCGTAACCGATTTTGACGGCGACATAAGCATACTTTCATTAAGTGTAAGCCCTATCCTTCGCGGACAGTCAAGAAGCGTGAATATCTCACGCTGTGCCTCTATCGGCAAATCGCCGTATCCCGGACTGAAGCGCGGCTTCGTCGCGCCAAGCTTGAGTGTAATATCCTCGCAAAACGCGTCGCAAAGCGCCTCAATGCGCTCCGAGCCGACAGCGTCAAGCACGACCGCCTTGGTCGGCGACACCGCCGAATATCTCGCGATAAGCCTGTCAAGCGAAACGCCGACGGTCGCCGCAAGCACTACCGCACGCTCACAGCCGACTAAATTCTTTTCGAGCGCCGTCGAGTCCGTTTTAATATTACCGATGCAAAGTGTATCCCCGTCGCGGATTATATCCGCTTCGATATAGCACACCTTGTATAAAAGCGCACCTTCAGCCTCGGCGATGCACTCGTCAACGAGCGATAACACCTCGGGCGCATCGTCGCGAGCGCCGAGATAGCGAAGTATCTCCCGCCTGTCAAACGGCGGCGCGGTATATGCTTTTGTATAGACGTTACCCGTCAAATTACATCACACCTTTTAATCGGTCAATTTTCGATGCTCTCGGTTATATATTTTGCGAATTTTATCTTCGCGTCAAGCGAAAGACTGCAATGTCCTCTACCCTCTACGATATCGAGCGTCACATCGTATCCGCGCTCTCGGAGTGCCGCGGCAAAGCGCTTGGAATGAGCGTCGATATTGACCGCCTCATCCTTTTCGCAGTGAATGATGCGGTATTTCACCGGCGGCATTTTGTCGAGCAAATGAATCGGCGATATACGCGCGAGCGCCTCGTTGAGCGTTCCCTCCTCGCCCCATACGGCGCTGTAAAGCGTTCTCGGGACGTCGCTTCGCTCGCCAAAGTGGAACACCGTGTCGCACACGGGACAGTCCGCAACAGCCGCGACGGGCGTGCGCTTCGCGTACGCCGTATAAACGAGCGCGCACTGTCCGCCCATACTTCTTCCGCTCGAAGCTATCGGAACGTCCTCGGGCAGGTCGTACTGCTTCATCAGAACGTCGATTATCTCGTCGGTGAACTCAACGGCCTGTCTGTTCATCCACGCCCACGGATTTTTGTACGGAACGACGTAAAGTATACCTCGCTCGCCAAAATACTGCGCCTCGTCGTGATCCTCGTTAAACACGGTCATATGCCCAAGTCCGAAAAAGTACACGACGATTCCGCGAATAGGCTTTTTACAAATTTTATCGTTTACGTACGCGAAATTACGCAAATTTTCGTAAGTGATTATCTTTTCCATAAATCAGTTTTTCTCTATTTCTATATTTTCTATAACGTCGCCGACTGCCTTTGCCATAGACGCAAAGCCGAAATCCGTCGGGTGCGTCCCGTCAACGAGTCCCTCACCGCCGCAAAGCGCGGTAAGCTGCGTGTTATCTATCAGATATACGTTCGTGTCGCCTGCCGCGAGCGCGTTTTCGTAGGTTTTCCTTATAATTTCAAGACGGCGTTTGTCGCTGTCGATAAGCTTATATCGCGGTCTTGACATAAATATCACGGGAAGCGAGGGATGCGCCGCGCGTATCGCCTTAAACATTTTCTCGTGCGTAGCCTCAAGGTACTCGGGATCAGGCGCGTTGTGGTCGTAGTCGCACACGAATATTGACATATCAAGGCTCTTTAAGTAATCAACCATAACGTCCTCCGCCCTTGCGCTTCCCGAAAAGCCGAGGTTGATATAGTCGTAGTTAAATCTGCGCGAAATAATATTTTGGTAGCACGTGCCCGGTCTTGACGCGCACGCGCCCTGAGTTATCGACGAGCCGTAGTAAACGAGCGGCTTTTCGTTAGCGTATGGCTTGCCCTCGGATACGTCGGCATCTGCCTCAAGTCCGATATAAAGCTCGCAAACGTAGCAGTAAAGCGGGAAATTTACCGTTATCTCGCGCATTTCTCGCGTATCAAGTTCGACGATACTGCTCCACTGTCCCACGGTATCCGTGCGCGGCATAAACGTCTTATAGTAGTCGTCGCCAACGTAGAGGTCAAATCCGATAGAGCCGGAAAACGCCATATGCGGCATCTTATCGGGACGGTCTATTACAGCGTGAATGGCAACGTACGCGCTGTTCGTCTTAAAGCGCACTCTGCCGCCCGCGGTCTTGGCGTAAAGTATAGCAACGGTTGGGTTTACCTCGCGCGCCACGCTTTCGGGCATACGAACGTATTTGTCACCGTCCCTATAAACGCCGTAGACCTTGAAGGGGGAGGCGTCCACGTTGTAAAATTTTATATTATCCCTCTCCACGCTCGTATCAACCTGAAAGTTTTTATCAAGCTTTGCAATGTCTGACATAATTTCACCTCAAAACAAACGTGATATAGAATATTATACCACACCGCACGGCGAAGTTCAAGTATATATTTAATAAAAAGCACGACCTTTGCCGTCTTTGCAAAGGTCGTGCCTATAATCAGTTTTTGATCTCGCCGTAGCTTTCGGTCACGTTAGCGCCGTAAAGCTCCTTGAAGATGATATTTCCCTTCTCCTGCACGTTAAATATCTTCGGGCAGTTACCGAGGAATGCGCGGTTGATAACGACGTTTTCGAGCGTTCTCTCAACGTTATTGTTTGCGTCGTTGATGTCAAAGTCGAACGCAGTGCCGTCCTTGTTGTCCTTGTTGTCGTAGAAGATGTTCTCGAACACGACGTTCTTTAAATCTGCGCCGTAGTTCTGATATACACGTCCCGACTTTGTGGTTACGACGTAGTCAACGTCGTTCTCGGCGAAGATGTTGCCAAAATAGCAGTTCTTCATTCCGATGTTGAGCATAATAGCCGTACCGCCGCGCGAATAGAGGTTAGTCGCGGAAATGCCGTAAACCTCGTCTACGGTGTTGTTGCGGTTCTTCCAGAAGCCGTCCTGACCGATACGCAGAAGCACGTAGGGCGCGTTACCGTTTAATTTCTGACGGATATCCATATTGATCTTGTGCTTCGGGTACTCGGGATAGAACTTGCCTGCCTCAAGCGCACCGTTGTCAACGTCGTGCACGTTGTCGATGGTTACGTTGTAAAGCTTGCGTCCCTCGCTGTAGCGGATAGCGATAACCGCGCAGTTAACGGATGTGCCGATAATGTTCTTTATCGTGATGTCGTGAAGGTCCTGACACTTGCCGGGAACGTTAAAGCGTGCGCGCTCACCGCTTTCCGTGCCGTAGCCCGTACCGATTGCACTGAGCGCGATAAGGTCGTCGCCCGCCTGACCGGTGATATTTTCGATGATTATATCGTGACAGCCCTCGCGAAGGTCGATACCGTCGCAGTTAGGCTCGTCGCACTCGCAGTGAATGTGGAGATTGGAAAGTCTGCCGTATGCGCAGGAAATAAGGTCGATCGCCCACCAACGCTGATGGATAAGCGAAATGCCCTCGATAGTGAAATGGTCAACGTTGAAGAACAGTATCATATTGTTCTTGGTGATGTGCGGTCTGCCGTCCTTCAGAGAGGTGTGCTCGGTAAGACCGTTGTGCACCGCGCCGTCGATGACTGCGTTACCCTTACCCACGATGCGGATATCGTGTACGGGGTTCGCGACAGCGTCGTCGTGCTTATCAAAGCTTCTGAAAACGTTGTCCATACAGCCGTCTGCCTGACGGATATAGCAGTTGTCGAGAACGACCTCAAGGTCGGACGCGAGAATTATCGCCTTGTCGATATCCCACAGCGCCTCGCCGGTTCGCTCGTTAATTCTCGGAATAAGCACGCGTCCAACTCCCGTTTTTACCGCGCTGTTTACCGCGTTCTGAATGGACTCGCTGTCAGTAGCGCCCATAATGCCGGTGTCGTTAGGTGTTATGTATCTCTGCATAATCCTTCTCCTCAAAAATATATTTTGTACAGGTATTTTCCTGCCATTATTTACAATTTAAAATTACTTGCCGAGGACCTCGAAAAAGGTCTTGCTTTTAAGCGCCTCAAGCATTATCGTCGCACTGCCTACGTTGGTCGCGAGCGGTATCTTCTGAACGTCGCCAAGGCGAAGAAGCGCCGAAACGTCAGGCTCGTGAGGCTGTGCGGTAAGCGGATCGCGAAGGAAAATGATAAGGTCAAGCTCACCGTTTGCAAGCATCGCGCCTATCTGCTGGTCACCGCCGAGAGGTCCGCTTTTCATTCTGTGTATGGAAAGTCCCGTTTCGCCCATAATGAGCGTGCCGGTAGTACCCGTTGCGTAAAGCTCGTATTCGGCGAGCACGTCCTTGTACTTTTTGGCAAGCTCGATTATATCGTCTTTTTTCTTATCGTGTGCAATTAAAGCTATTTTCACAATCGTCACCTCCAAAGCTTTCATACCGAGTTTATGATACCATAAATTCGCCCACGTGTCAAGCGAAAACGCACCTTCGAATAAAATTCGTGCATTTTTTACCCTGCCAACAGCAAGAAAACCCAAACGATTGACAAAGCCTTGAATTTATAGTATAATGTATTTATGCGGACACTCGCAAATACAAATGAAAGAAGTACGCAAAAATGAAAATAACCGTTATCGGCTGCGGCCGTTGGGGAAGCTGCATCGCGTGGTACCTCGACGGGCTCGGTCACGACGTCGCGCTCTACGGACGCAAAAGCTCAGAAAATATGCAACGCATAATAAACGAACGAAAAAACGAATATATCACCTTCCCCGAGTCTCTTACGCTCACGACCGAGCTTGAGAGCGTTCTCGGCTCCGACACGGTAGTCGTTTCGATAAACGCACAGGGCTTCCGATCGCTTTGCCGCGAGCTTGCCGCGCTCGGCATACGCGATAAAACGCTGGTTTTATGTATGAAGGGCATCGAAAACACGACCTGCAAGCGCCTTTCTGCGGTCGCCGCCGAGGAGCTTGACGCGTCAAACAAGGTAGCCGTATGGCTCGGTCCCGGCCACGTTGAGGAATTCTTCAGCGGAATACAGAACTGTATGGTAATCGACAGCGAGGACGAAAATACGAAAAGAATGCTGATCGACGCCTTCTCCGGCGGCATTATCCGCTTCTACTACGGAACGGATATCATCGGCAACGAGATAGGTGCGGCGGCGAAAAACGTCATCGGCGTGTCCGCAGGTATGCTCGACGGGCTTGGTATGACCTCGCTCAAGGGCGCGCTTATGTCGCGCGGTGCGAGAGAGATCGCCAGACTCATCAAGGCGTGCGGCGGAAACGAGCTGTCGGCGTACGGACTTTGCCACCTCGGCGACTATCAGGCGACTGTATTCTCCAAGTACAGTCACAACCGCGCGTTTGGCGAAAGCTTAGTTCGCGGCGAGAAATTCGACAAGCTCGCCGAGGGGTATTACACCGTTCCGGCGCTTATAAAAATGGCGGAGGAGCATAACGTCGAGCTTCCGATATGCTCGTCGGTCTACGATATACTCTATCACGGCGTTGCGGTAAAAGACGCACTCTCTGCCCTTTTTGACCGCTCGCAGAAGCTTGAATTTTAGTAAAAGTGCGTTGGTTTTCGACAAATTTTATAAAATATATTGACAAAATAACAATTTTACCGTATAATAAAATTGTATAAAAATATGTCGCGAGCGCGACACTAATGGAGGATAATTATGGGAAAGTTTAAGGTAAAAGAAACAAGCACCGGCGTTAAGTTCAATCTTTGTGCAGGTAACGGTCAGGTTATCGCAACGAGCGAGGTTTACAGCTCTGAGGCTGCTTGCATGAACGGCATCGAGAGCGTTAAGAAGAACGCTCCTATCGCAAAGGTTGAGGATCAGACCGCGGCTGAGGTAGTTGCTGTAACCAACCCCAAGTTCGAAATGTACACCGATAAGGCAGGCGAATATCGCTTCCGCCTCAAGGCTCGCAACGGCGAGATCATCGCAGTTTCCGAGGGCTACACCTCCAAGGACGGCTGTGAAAACGGCATTGAGAGCGTAAGAAAGAACGCTCCCGACGCAGAGATCGTTAAGGAATAATGCAAAAAAATTATCGGAGCTATCCTCACGGACAGCTCCGATTTTTTATTTGTTTTTCCAATTCTTAAACTCATACCCCGTCGGCACGGGTACGGCAAGTCCGGGCAAGCACACCGCGTGCATTTCGCGTGCCACCTCGACGTATGACGCTCTGTAGTGCACCGCCGACTTCGTGACGAGTATCTTCTGCTTTTCTGGCGCGATGCCGTGTGCGCGGAAGATCTCAAGGTCGTAAGGCTGTCTTGGGAAAGTCGTGATAAGCACCGTATTCCCCGCTACGTCAACGACGGCAGTCTTGCCGTGATTTGCAATCTCTCCGTGCGACATTTTGCCCTTGAAAACGTATTTTCCGTCGGAAAGTGCGATCACCCTTGCGCTAACGCCTATCGGTCCGCCCGAATAGGTAGGATCGCTCTTGCCGCCAAGCTCGAGCTCGACAGTCGCGCCAACGCCTGCCGCCACGCATTTTTCGACGCTTTCGGGATCAAGTATCGTCGCGATAGCCGCCCCCGTAACGCTACGTTCGAGTATGCGGCGGAGAATATGAGTGGTGTCGCCTATCGCACCGCCGCCGGGATTATCGGAGGCATCCGCTATAACTATCGGTCCCTCACCCGAAAGCTCGGCGCGGTCAAGCGCCTCGTCAAGCGAGATAAATTCGCGCTTTAAGGTAGGCGTTGCCGCCTCGATAGCCGCTGCCATTTGGTCTGCAATTTCGTCTGCAAGCTCTCTATCTCCGTCGGTTACGACCATCACGCTCATACCCATTTCTGCAATATCCGATGGAAAAAAGCCGTGTGCGAAGCGAACGCTTATCACGCCGTCGCGAGCTTCAAGCTCCTTCGCAAGCTTGTAAAGCGGCGCGATCTCAGGGCGTTCGGTCGGAAACATCGGCAAAAGATACGGCACGCGTCTGTACGCCATTGTGGGCTTCACCTCGCCGCAGAGCGTCTTATGCGTAAGCTCTGCCGCGAATGCGCCCGTTTGGTATCTGTCTGTGTGCGGATACATTTCGTACGGAATAAGCGCGTCGGCGTTTTTCGCCATTTTAGCGGTCACGTTAGCGTGAAGGTCGAGCGATGATATTATCGGCACGCCCTTGCCGACGATACGGCGTACGGCTTCAAGCAGATCGCCCTCACCGTCCTCGTGTCCCTCGGCAACCATAGCGCCGTGCAGCTCGAACAGCACGCCGTCAATCGGCGCGTTTTCACGAATAGCATCCGTTACCGCCCTCACTACGCTATCGTATACGCTTGCGGTAACCGGTCCGCAAGGATTTGCCGTCGCCGCGACGGTCGGGATAAGCTCTACGTCGTCGAGTCCGCCAAGCACATTCACGAACGAGGCAAGCTCGGTATCGGTGCCCCTTTGGCTCTCAAAAGCCGCCGCGCCAAAGGCGTAGCAAAGGTTTTTAAACGCTTGCTCGTCAGCACTTTTCGATGAAAAAGTATTGGTTTCGTGCTGAAACTGGAGAGTTATAACTTTCTTCTTCATATCTAAAAATTAAAGGCTCGTATAGTAAAGCACGATAAATACTACCGCTACCGCGGTAAAAGCCGCGCCGACTATCGGGATAAAGCCGTATCCGCTGATGCGCTTGCCACGCTTGCGCACAACGTAATCGTAGTAACGCTCGTGCTTGTAGTTTTTGCCGTAGAACGGTATGAGCGAGCCAAGTCGCTTTGCGGCGTAGGTGAAGCCGTCGAACAATCCGTCCGTGCTCACCCATATGAGCGCGCCAAGGCATAAAAGTATCACGCCGGGAATGGTAAACGCGTCGGCGAGCAGCTTGTAGCGCGTTAGCGTATCCGCCGCTTCGAAAAGTCCGCTCGAATACATAATGAGCACCGCGACGCCTGCTGCAACGGCCGTCGTTACGCCGTATTTTAAAAGATTTTTCTTCGGTTGGTTTTCCATATTTATTAAGCCCCTCGTAAATCTGAAGCAAAATCCCGTGATGCTCGGCACCACGGGACTTTTTTGATATTGTGCCGTATATACAGCTCTTTTATTTTGCAAGCTCCTCGCGTATCTTCGCTTCCTCTGCGTCGTTGCAGTAAACGAAGTGTCCGCATCTTACCTCGCGAAGCGACGGAAGATCAACCGAATAATCGTGCTCCTTCGCCGCGTTGTAGGTGATACGCTTACGCTTTTTCTCCGAATGCGGGTCGGGCTGCGGAATTGCAGACAGAAGCGACTTGGTGTACGGATGAAGCGGATGAGCGAACAGCTCGTCGGAATCGGCAAGCTCAACGAGCTTACCGAAGTGCATAACGCCGATTCTATCGGAGAAATACTTAAC
>JAZNBZ010000296.1:0-2301 GCA_045587285.1 Candidatus Flemingiibacterium sp.
ATACACATTCCTCGCTATCCGCTTGCCGTTGGCTTTCGGCGAATACCGCCCCTCATATAGATGCTCGTTTATCATCGTTATGCATCCCGTGCCGGGCTTGCGAATCTTGCCCGTGTAAGGCTCAAATTTCGCCTCTGTTGCGTTTTCTTGCAATTCTTCGGTACTTGCCTTGCTCTCGCTTGAGTCGGTCACCTCCGCGTCTGCACCGCCGATCTCGCGGTCGATCTTCGCCGCCGCCTGCTTCTGCATGGTATCTGTAATGTGGCTGTAAATGTCGAGCGTGGTTTCCGCGCTGACATGGCCGATCATAGACGACAGCGTCTTGACATCCATGCCGTTCTCAATCGCCATTGTAGCGAAGGTGTGGCGTAGGTCGTGGAACCGCGCCTTTTTACAGTTGGCACGCTCGAGTATCAGCTGAAACCGACGGTATACCGCCGACGGATCTCTCGGTGCATTCTCTTTCACCGGCGATGGGAACATCCACTCTTTTTCGGCTGTTTGCTTCATCTCTGTGAGTAGTTCCACCATTTCCTTCGCCAAGCGTATCGTCCGTATCGAAGATTTCGTCTTTAGCGTAGACACTGTGGTTTTGCCCTTTACTTTTACGACTTGCCGTGCGATGTGAAGGTCACCCGTTTGCATATTGAGATCGCTCCACTTAAGCCCAAGTATTTCACCTCGGCGCATTCCGGTAGTCAGCTCGAGTAGGAACATTTCGTAATATCCTTCCTCTTTTGCTTGTATGAGAAATCGCATAATTTCCGCCTGTGTTAACACCTGCATTTCTTTTGATTTCTTCGGTGGCAGCTTGCACCCGATTGCAGGATTTGTTGTGATCAGTCCCTCGGCAACTGCCTTTTCGAGTGCCGCTCGGCAAGTGGTATGGCATGAGCGCACCATGCGGTCGGATAAGCCTTTACCATATTTTTCAGCAAGCCGCTTTCGTCCGGATTTCTTCAGCTTTGAGTAAAATTGCTGCAGATCGTTTTGCGTGAGCTTGTTGAGCGGTATCTTGCCTATCTCCGGTATGATGTGCGTATAAATTCTGTTTTCATAGCATGCTTGCGTTTTAGGATTTACCGTTAGCTTGCAGAAGTTTTGATACCAGAAATCAAGCCAATCTCCAAACGACATATCTGCTTTTAGCTTGTCGTTTGATCGACCACACTCCTCTTTGAGTGCTTTGAGCTTCTCTGCACACTCCGTCTTGGTGCTTGCCAAGACGTTTTTTGTTTTCGGGTAACCGTTATCGCTGTAGCCGACAACCACTCGCCCTTCCCATCTCCCGTCCTTGCGAAGGAATATACTTCCCTCGCCGTTCTTTCTTTTTGCTATGGTGTATCACCCCTTTTCACATTACCATAATATTTTTCATCATATTGCTTACTACTTCCGAAGCACTATGTTGCATATCGGCGGTTACATGCGTGTAAGTGTCAAGCGTAAAGCTTGCGTTAGTGTGACCGAGTATGCCCGAGAGTGTTTTTGCATCAACCCCGCCTTGCATTGCGTGAGTTGCGAACGTATGCCGCAGGTCATGGAAGCGTATCATCGGAAGCTCGGCACGCTTTAGGATTACTTTCAGCTTACGGTATGCCGCGGCAGGACTAACCGGATACTCGGGCTGAAGCAAATTCGGGAATATCCATTCACTTATCGCTGTCTTCTGCCGTGTGCGAAGCATCTCGATTACGCTTTGCGGTAATGTAATATTTCTCACGCCTTTATCGGTTTTGGTTTCGCCGATGTTTACTCCTCCGCCTTTCTTGACTGATACCGATCGTTGCACGCGAAGTTTGCCAGTATTAAAATCGAGGTCGCTCCATTTGAGTCCGCATATTTCACCGCGGCGGAGTCCAGTCATTATCTCTACGTAGAAGAAGTCGTGCCAATATTCCTCGGACTTGATAGCTTCTAGGAAAATATCTAGCTGACTGTCGCAGAGTATCTGCTTTTCTGCATAGTTGCATTTGGGAATCGTTGTGCCGTTAGTCGGATTGTTCGGTATCAGGTGCTCACGCACCGCCACGTCTAACGCCTGATGTAACACCATATGCACCTTGCGCACCACGCTGTCGGATAACGCATATCCGAGTATGGGATGCTCTCGTACTCTGCCCTCGCTTTTGACCTTGTTGTATAGCTTCTGGACATCAACAGTTTTAAGAGCCGACAGTTGCTTGTCCCCTATGAATCGCTTGATCTGATTGTTTGCGAGATCGCGGTAAGCTTCAAGTGTTGATTCCCTGACCGTGAGTGACACGTACTCATTCAGCCACTTGACGAGCCACTCGCCGA
>JAZNBZ010000297.1:0-12496 GCA_045587285.1 Candidatus Flemingiibacterium sp.
CCCGTATTTCTGCTCGATAACCATTACCGAAAAATATTTTTCAACAATTTCGACCACGATAGCAACCACGCTCTCGAGTATTACAACAGAGAGAAGCTGCATAAATGCGCCGCCTGCAAAAAGAGAAGCAAACGCGGCGTAGGCGTTTGTTGCGAGCAGTGAAAGCGAGACAGCGCCCGAAATCAGCGTAAATATTATATCCGCGCGGCAGGTCTCGGCGCTGTATTTCTTCCATTTGAGATAGGTTTCGGCGTCGTAAACGTCCGCAACGCTCTCGGGAATGGGATTGCTTGCGGAGCGGTACTGTACGATATTCAAAACGGTTTTGTATGCGATTCCAAGTACCAGAAGAAGTATAACGGTAAGCTTAAGCGTCATAGTGCTTTCTCCTTCAAATTATAAATTGTTTTCAAAAACATTATATCACAACCCATAAGGCTTTTCAAGGAGTTTTGCGTTTATGAATAAATTGTGTCGTAAAATATTGACAGAACGCAAAATTCGTGCTATAATTTAGTTGAATAAATTTTTTGGAGGTATTATCTTTATGAATTTCTTTGAAAATGACTACACCCAAATTGCAACGCAGCTTATTAAGGAAGCGATGAAGCTCAAGAAGTACAAGGCGATGAACATTGTACTCTCTATCTTCACGGCGATCTTTATGCTTCCCATAATAGTTGTTGACGCAGTTCTCGCGTGCACGCTTTACGTTTGGGGCTTCCTCTATAACCTTATGTCCGTTCCCGTAAAGTTCATTCACGGCGTTCTTAAGGCTGAGCGCGGCGAGACACTGCCCGCAACGCAGGCTATTCTGTACCTCGTTTCTTGGCCGATCATCTTTACCGCGTACACCATTCTCTCCCTCACCGTATTCGCGCTCAACTGCATCTACGCGCTGACCGCGATCTTCGCTTACATCTGGACGCTCGGCGGCTTCAAGTTCCACGTAAACGTGGCAAAGCTTGACGGAGCTTCGATCAAGACAAACGGCAAGATGATGATCCTTCCTCTTATTTACATCATCGTTTGCGTGGTTATACTCTTCGTATGGCCCTTCATCGCGTCGGTGGTTGACGTTATCAAGTACGAGATGTTTGAGTACGAGGGCTTCCTCAAGTATTTCTTCGAAATGCTCAAGGCTGCTTGCATCGCAAAGATTCCGTACACGATGCTTTTCTCGATTGCATACTCCGCAATCGCATTCGGTCCTCGCCCGGGCGTAACCTCGGAAAACGACTGATAGATAATCAAATTGAATATGCAAGGAGCAACGCGTTAGCGCGTTGCTCCTTTTTCGTTAAAGTATGGAGGTGCAGTAATATTTATGGAAGGGTTTGGGCGTTTCGTGATATGAAAATGCGACTGACTCGTCGAAAAAAAGCTCTAAAAAATTAGATAAATTTGTAAAAAATAGGAGCAACTTGTCGCGGGTAGCTTTTTTCGACGCTTTTTCGATTTTTATTCGACGTTTGTATGTTGTAAATACACATAAAAAGCCGCGTGTAGCCTGACAAATTTCTACGGTGTCGAATTTTCCTCGAATTCCTCACTTTAACATAATGCTATGCTATAATGGAATGGTCACACCGCTATAGGGGGAAGTTTACCCTTTTCCACCCTTTAGCGAGCTAAAGAATTCGCTGCGGCGAACGACAACAAATTTTTCTATTAGGAGGAAAAAAGTAATGCAAAAGAAACTTTTGGCAGCGTTGCTTACACTTTGTATGGTGCTCTCGTTTGCGCCTATCAACGTTTTTGCAACGGTCGCCGACGGTACCAATTCGGACAGTGACTCTGAATACACGGCGTCGGCAACTAACGAGGAAGGAGGTATTGAGGCAGACGAAGCTGCGGCGGAAACTCCGGATGAGGGCTATATGCTCTATATCTACAATGCAGACGGAACTCTGGGTATGAATATTGACGGAAGTAAATCCGCAAGCGGTTTTTCGCTCAAGTCTGCAATTGAGGATGCGCGAGTTTTTGTCGATAGCGCGTTTCCCGTTAGCTTCACTACTCCCGTAACCTATGTTGTCGAGATGTATGAGGATTCCTATGAAGATGAATCGTTTGAAATAGGTTCCGACGTTACTATCAACGGCAACGGTCACAAAATCGTATTGGCGGAGGGCGTTGAGGTTACTAACAACGCTACTCTTAACAATGCTACGATTGAGTACCCTATCACCACTGAATACGTAGCAAATGTAAATGGCGTTGGCTACGAAACTCTCGCGGATGCAATCGCAGCTGCAAATGCAGGTCAGATTATCGAGATTGCGACAGGCGAGCTTGAGCTTGACGAAATCTTCACCATTGATAAGGCAATAACCATCAAGGGTGCAGGCGAAACTGCAACCAAGCTTGTATTTGATACTGCTTCGAGCGCGTTTACCGTTGCTTCGAGCGGTGTTACCTTCAGCGATATGACTATCGTTCAGGGTGCTCAGGACAACTCGTTCCATATCTCTATCTCAAAGGGTGCGTGGAACGCTCCTGCTGTTCAGTATTCTGATATTACTATCAAAAACATCACCTTTATTGGCGGCGACTACGCACTCTGCCTTATTGGTGAGGACGTCGTGGTTGATTCTTGTACGTTTAATAATCAGGATAGCCATAATATAATTATCTATTCTGTAAGAGGCGACTCCAAGATCACCAATAACGTCTTTAACGCTTCTATTGGCAACAATAAGTCTGCTATCCTTTATGAGGGTGGCGCTGATAACGCAACTGATCTTTCGGGCTTTATTGGCGGCGGTACACTTACTATCAGTGGCAACGAGGCTAACGCCAAGGGCGTCTTCTTCCAGTTTACCAACTGGGGACTTGTAGAAGGAATGAACGTTTCGATCACAAACAACGAGATTGACGCGTTCACTAACAAGGCAATTGCTATTTACGATATGGACGGTGCACTCACTGCTAACGGTGACGAGTTTGCGTCCTTCGTAGTAAGCGAAAACGTATTCACAAATGTTCCTTCGGGCAGACCCATCGTTAAGGAATATACGGGTACTGTCACCGTTGACGCTTCCGCGAACTATCTTGGAAGTGATACCCCTGATGTTGACACCCTTATCGTTGGTGATGAGGTGGTAGTAAACTCTTATTATTCTGACGAAGAGCTTGCTGAGCTTGTTAGCCTCGTTTCTTACGTTGCAGAGGTTGACGGCGTTGGATATGAAGACCTCCAGGATGCAATCGTAGCAGCTGCCCCCGCAGGCACTGTTGAGATTCTTGCGGATGTCACTGTTGACGAATGGGTGATGATCGCAGAAAGCCTTACAATCGGCAATGATAATCTTATCACCTGCGTGCTTGACGGTCTGTCCATCAACGGCAACGGTCATACTCTGACGATCAACAGCATCGAATCCGCAGGCAACGGCGGCTATCTGTTCTTTGATGCTACCGAACTGAACGTTAACAATCTGACCATCAAGTATGCTGGCGGTCTGGCAGGCGCTATTTGCCTTAAGGCAGGTACGCTTGATAACGTCACATTCGACGGCTGTGTTTACGGCGTTATCCCCCAGTCTGGTGACGTTGTGATCCAGAACTGTACCTTCAAGACCACCGGCACTTCCATTTACTTTGAGGAAGAACGCGACGGTCTGACTGTAACCGGCTGTACATTTGAGAATGCTGATAGCGTAAATGTCATTCTGCTGCGCGGTGATGTTGAATTTACCAACAATACCGTCGTTTCCGGCAGAACGGTCAACGTTGTAAGCGGTTCTCCCGTTGTTACCGGAAATGACTTCAATGATGTAAGACTCAAGGTTTACAACGACGCTGCAGCAACGATCTCCAACAATGAGATCAACGTGCTTGTGTTCAATGATGAAACTGCAGTACAGAACTCTACATTTAGCAACAACACGATGAGTGAAGATGCTCAGGCGGCACTTGATGCAGCAATTGCACTTTCCGTTATCGAAATTTACGATTGGGACGATCTCAAGGCACTTGACGCACGCGTTGAAGGCGGCGATATGCTTGAAGGCTTTACCGTCAAGCTGATGAATGACATCGACCTCTATGCAATGGGTGAGGACGGTGAACCTGTATCGTTTAATCCTATCGGTGCAAATACCGCCTACTTCAAAGGTACGTTTGACGGCCAGGGATACACCATTAAGAATATGTATCAGAGTGGTTGGGCACTTGGCTATGATTGGGATAACTATGGCACCATCGGTCTGTTTGCATACCTTTGGAATGCTACAGTTAAGAATGTAACCATCGAAAATGCAGAATGCTTTGTTGAAGGCGGCAATGTCGCCGGTATCGCAGGCTGCGCATGGGGCGACTGTACTTTCGAAAATATCACGATCAAGAATTCCACCTATGCAACTTACAACAACCGTGCAGCCGGTATCGTTGGTTACACCGGCGGCGAAGGCACTATGACCTTCAAAAACATTACGGTTGACGAAGGTACTGTGATTGCAGGTCTTTGGGGCTCCTTTGATTCGTCACTCGGTGGTGTGGTTGGATCTATTAAGAATCCCACTAAGCATGTCTTCGAAAATGTCACTGTAAAGTGTCGTCTGGACGCTTACAATGATGTGACAGCAGCCTATCAGTATTATGCATATCGTATGTGTGGTATGCTGATTGGTAATATTCCTGTTGATGCAAACAATCAGCCTATCCTTGACAATGTAACCATTGGCGATAACGTCAAAATTGATTACAGTAATACCCCTGACTACGCTTATGTATATACTGGCAGTGATTCCAAGAGCGGATGGAACCGTGTCGAAACTGGTTATAGTTACGGCGGCGTGGATCTTACTCAGTATCCCGATGCTGAAGTGATCTACAAGCCTTTCAACTCTATGTTTGGCGGCCAGCAGTATGGATCCTATGGTCAGGATGACCACGAGGATATCACGGCTGAAGGCCGTGTGGCAGCATTTGATGGAGAGTACTTTACATCTTTGGAAAATGCTATTAAAGCAGCCGATGGCGCAAAGGACGGAGAGGGCAATGCTGTTCCCGTCAAGCTGATGGCTGACTATGACGATGACATTGTAATTACCGAGTCCTTAAATCTGGATTTGAACGGTTATTCATTCACCGGTAATGTTACCACCGTCGCCGGCTACGAGGTTAAACTCGAAAATGGCGTATACACCGCCGTTGAAAAAACTCTTTCCGGCTCCGGCACCGAAGCAGATCCTTACATTATTTATACTGTAGAGGATCTTTTCCTGTTCGCAGAAAAGGTAAATAATGGCGAATACAAGAGCGTATATGCCGTTCTCGGCGCAGATATTGACCTCGAGCAGGAGGATTGGACCTCTATCGGTACTTCTACTAATAAGTTCACCGGTACCTTCGACGGTAACGGTCATACTATTTCCAACGTATGGTGCTACGAGAATGGCCTCTTTGGCTATACCTCGATCGGTAACTACGTTGACGGCCCTATGTCCGGCCGCGCAACCATTAAGAACCTCATCATCGACGGTGTTGAGATTTACAACCAGAGCAAGAGCGCAGTCGGCGGTCTTGTTGGTCAGGCAGGACAGAATACCGAGATCACTAACGTTACCGTTACCGGCTACATCCGTATTTACGGCTACGGCTACGTTGGCGGTATCGTCGGTCAGGGCTACGTTCACGTAGATAACTGTAAGGTTATCGGTGTGGACGACGAAGACGGCGATAAGAGCACTATTGACGCAAGCTACTGGGCAGTCGGCGGTATCGTCGGTCACGCAGGTAGCGAGGGCGGCTCCTCTATCACCAACTGCTCTGTTGAAAACGTAGTCATCAACAGCGCAATCTACGGTGCAGGCGCAATCGCCGGCGTTGGTACGAACGGTCCTATCGAAAACGTTACTGCAAACAGCGTTGAGGTAGTTGCAAGATCGAATCCGGATGCAAACGGTATACTCGTTGGTTGCAACTACGATAAGATCACCGGTAATTCCACCGCAACCAACGTTACGCTTACCGTTGACGACGTTGTTGTTGACAACGCTCAGGATATGGCGGCTAAGGTTGGCGCTACTTACTACGCAACTCTCGCAGATGCAGTAGCGGCTGCAAACGGCGATACAGTTACGCTTCTTAACGACGTAACTCTCACCGACACGCTCCACATTGAGGCAGGTCAGACTGTGGTGCTTGACCTTAACGGCAAGACTATAAGCCAGACCAAGGAGCAGACCGCCGGATATCAGATGATACTCAACGACGGTAATCTCACTATCAACGACGGTGTTGGAACCGGTAAGATATCCTACACCGATTCCGGTAACGGCGGCGAGTACATCTCCGACGTTATCTATAACAGAGCTAACCTCACAATCAACGGCGGCACTATTGAAAACCTCAGCTCCGCTACCGTTGCTACTAACGGTTATCCTCACGCGGTTGATACCTACTCGGGTATCCGTGATACCTCTGTAACTATCAACGGCGGCACTATCTACTGTGCAAGCTACTCCGCGATCCGTATGTTCTGCGTAAGTGCAACCTATAAGGCGGACCTCGTTATAAACGACGGCGCTATCAAGGGTGCTGTTGATATGCAGAACGGTACGAAGAATTTGGCAAACGGCTCGCTTACCATAAACGGCGGTACGTTTGAAAAGAACGCAAGCCGTGCTAACGTTCGTTTCGCAAACTGGAACGGCGGTGCAACCGAATACGGCATTACCGCAGCTATTGTTGGCGGTGCGTTTGACAGCGGCATCAACTCTGACTACGTTCCTGCTGCTGCAAATTGGGACAAAGCCATCATCTCCGGCGGTACGTTTGGCGATGCGTCGATGGTATACTACCTTGTCGATGGCTATGAGCCTGACGTAAGCGTTGTAGACGGCAAGATCATCTACGGCGTAAAGATCGCAGATGAAGCTTATGTAGCAACTGTTGGAAGCACCGACTACACCTCGCTTCAGGCGGCTGTTGACGCTATCGCAACCAGCGGCACCATCTATATGAAGAATGATGCTAACATAAGCGATACTGTGACGATCCCCGCAGGCAAGACCATCACCCTTGAGCTTAACGGCAAGACCATCACGGGTACTCCCAAGACGGCGGCGGCTTACTCTGTAATCGTTAACAAGGGTGAGCTTACCATAAACGGCGAAGGTGCAATAGTTTGCGACCATACACTCGCAGGCTCTACTGCTTATGCGGTAAATACGATAACCAACGCAGGCAAGCTTACCGTTAACGGCGCGCTTATCGAGAATAAGTCGACTGCAGCGAGTCAGATTGGCTATGCTATCGACAATAACTCCGGTACAGCGGACGCTATCGTAGTTATAAATGACGGAACTGTTACTGCTTCCGGCTCGAATTATTACGACGGTATTCGTCAGTTCTGTAACAGCACTACCAACGAAAACAGCGTTACCGTAAACGGCGGAACTGTGTCCTCTATCTGGCTCCAGAACCCCAGTGATGGTGCTTCTGACAAAAACACCAAGGACGTAAACGGTTCTGTAACCGTAAATGGCGGCGTTGTAAACGCGCTCTATCTTGAGCCCAGCGCAGGCTTTGAGGCGGCAGTTACGGGCGGTGCTATCGGTTCTGTCAGCAGCTTCCAAAGCTCGGAGGGCAGAGATCTTGTGAACTTCATCAGCGGCGGTATGATAGGCTCTGTTGATAACAACGCTTATCTTGCTGAAGGCTATCAGTTTGCAACTGAAGTGAATGCCGATGGCTACTACGCTGTTGAAAGAGATCCTCTCTCGATAGCTAATGCTGACGAGCTTAAGGCGCTCAGCGATGCAGTCAACGCAGGCAATAATTACTCCGGCAAGACTGTATACCTTATAGCTGACATTGACCTTGCAGGTGAGGAGTGGACTCCTATCGGTAAGTCAGACTCCACCCCCTTCAACGGCACATTCGACGGTAGAGGTTATACCATTTCTAACCTCGTTATTACCGGATACAACAGCAACGTAGGTCTGTTCGGACGCACCAATAACGGTGAGATCAAGAACCTTACCGTAGAAAACGCAAGCGTTTCCGGTCGTCTGAACGTCGGCGTAGTTGCAGGTACACCTTATACCTCCAAGTACACCAACGTCACTGTAATCGGTCACGTTGAGGTCAACGGTATGGCATACGTCGGCGGTGTTGGCGGTAAGAACGCTTACGCTGACTGGACCGATATTACCGTAGACGTTGACGACACCTCGTACGTAAAGGCGAACTCCGTTGAAAACGGCACCGCATACCGCACGTACGTCGGCGGTGTGATCGGCTTCATAGGCGAGGGCGGTCATACGTTCAAGAATATTTCTTCCAACATCAATGTTATTGGTTCTACCTGCGACATAGGTGGTATTACCGGTATCGCACACTACGGCAATAACTTTGAAAACGTTATCTGCTCCGGTGACGTAAGCTCTACAGGCGAGGCTGACGAGATCGGCGGTATCGCAGGCGTATGGCACAATGCGGCAGGCCAGACGGTTACTATGACTGACTGCGAATTCACGGGAACGGTTTCCGACGTGAATGGCGCTGTTGCAGACCGTGACATCGTAGGCGGCGCTTATAACGCATCCAACTATACTGCAGAAAACTCCGGCTCTCTCATCATCGACGGTGTTGAGGCTTGGCTCAAGGTTGCTGCAATCGGCGACGTTAAGTACGCAACTCTTGCAGATGCACTCGCGGCTGCAGCAGACGGGGACACAATCACGCTGCTTTCCGATACCACCGAAGCAATCGGAGCATTTGAAAATGTGAAGCTTGTTTCCGGTGTTGAAAGCGGTGTAACTGTTACAAATACTGCTACCGGTTGGACTGACTTTAATAATGTTACTCTCGGTTCCGGCGTAACTCTTAAGAGCCCCCTGATTTATTCCAGCGGTTCTGACAGTATAAACGTTATTGAGGGTAACCTCGTCGTTGAAGGTACTTACTACCACAGCGACGATGCTAAGACCACCATTCAGAACGGTGGTACTGTTTGGGTTGGCTCTCAGACCGTAATGCGCTATAACAATGATGCAGATGCAGGTATTTACATCTACGGTGATGACAATGACGCGACTGTAGAATTCTACAGCGGCGGCACCAATGCTCTTGGCGTATATTCCGGTACATTCTATGCTGAAGATGCCAATGTTGAAGCATATATGTTCTGGATCGACTACTGGAAGAACAATTCCGGTGAAGGCGATAGCTACTCTCAGAGTACACCCATATTCGAAAACTCTACTCTTGATGTAACTACCGAACTTCGTTTCTATAAGGATGCAACTCTTACTCTTGTTGATTCTTCTGTAACTGCAGGTAAGGTTCAGATTCGTGAGAATGCTACTCCTGCTGTTACTGTAGATGAAAACAGCGTGATTAGGGCCGATGCTGTTGAAAACCTTGCCGGCGCTACACTCAATGCAGTCCGCGGCGAGGATGGTATCGTTACCTTCAAGGTGGTTGGTCTTCTCGGTACGGGTACCGAGGCTGATCCTTATGTGCTTAACTCCGTTGAGGATCTTGAATTCTTCAAGGCAAGTGTAAACGCGGGTGAAACCAAGTACAATGCGGCAGGCGTATGGGTAGCACTCGGTGCTGACATTGACCTTGCAGGTACTACTTGGACCGAGGGTATAGGTGACGGACACAACTGGTCCTTCGACGGTTGCTTCGACGGTAATGGTTATACCATTAAGAATCTTACCATCGAGCCTTACGCTGATTCCGAAAATCCCGAAACCGCATATATCTGCGGTGGTTTGTTCGGTTATATCTACGGACCTGTGGTCATTCGCAATCTGACCATTGAAAACGTAACTATCTCCACTGATGCGTCAGGTCATAACGTGGGCGCATTAGTTGGCTTTGCTAACAACAATGGCGGCAAGGCTAACATTACTAATATCACCGTAAAGGGCGATATTATAATCAACACTCCCAATGCAAACGGTGTTGGTGCAATCGTTGGTTACAGCTACCGCGATATGGGAACTATCTCCGATTGCTTCGTAATTGGAAACGACGGCTCCTACATTAAGGGTTACAGCTTTGTCGGCGGTATCACCGGTTACAGTTATTCAGGCGCTACGATTGATAACTGTACCGTTGAGAACATTGATATTACTGCTACCTCCTATTCTGCAGGCGGTATCGCAGGTATCGTGCTTGGCGGAAATACCGTTAGCAACTGTACGGTTGCGGACGTAGATGTAAGCGCACAGGCTAATAGTGGCTATGTTGTCGGTGCTATTGCATCTAACGGTATTGTCGTTGAAAACTGCTCCGCAGCAGAGCCTATGGTTGGCGGTAACTATTCCGACAATGCAAAGGTTGAAGCACGTGTTGGCAATAAGTACTACGCAACCTTTGAAGATGCGCTTGCAGCAGCAAACGATGGCGATACTGTAACGCTTCTTGCTAATGTTGAGCTTGATGCTCCCATCACCATCAAGAAGTCCATCACTCTTGACGGTAACGGTTATACGATCACTCAGTCCGCTGAGTGCAACAATAGCATTGCGCTTATCTACTTTGAGGGCACAGCAGATAACTATCTCGACGTCACTGTTGAAAATCTGACTGTTGACGGCTTCGAGGTCGGCGCGGCTATCCGTACTCTTTATACTAATATCACTATTGATAACTGCGTATTCCAAAACGGTAACCATACCGTTGGTCAGGGTCTTATCCGTGTGACCTACGGTGATGCGGTAATCAAGAATACCAAGCTTCTTAACAATACTTGCAGTATGGGCATTTCCTTCAACTGGGATGCGGATGAAAGTGATACACTTGACGACACCATTATCATTGATAATTGCGTATTTAAGGGCAATACTGCGAATAAGACTGCTCTTGTTTACTACGTAAAGGGCGTTGGCTGTACTATCACAAACTCCGAGTTTGTTGAGAACACTGTAAACTGCGCAAATAACGGTGCAACAATCTACCTTGGCTTTATGGAAAACTGTGCAGTAACGAATTGTCTGTTTGATGGCAATACTGTTGCTGACTCTTCCACCAGCACTCGTGTAGCAGGTGCAATCTTCTTTGGCTACGAGGCTGATATCACCGGCAACGTATTCATCAATAATACCGCCTCCAATGCAAATGGCGATATTCTTGGACAGGTTTGCACCAGCACTTACTATGAGTGCGAGATCGACCTTAGCGGCAACTATTGGGGCGGCGAGGCTCCCGTTTACGGTGTTGACTATACTGTTCAGCACCAGACCGGTGATGCAACATTCGTACTCGATAACTACAATGCTTCTTACGAGCTTGATGAGAATGGCAACGTTGTAGTTGGTGACGAAACTCCGATCAATTACGTTGCACAGGTTGGCAAGTTTAGCTACACAACTCTCGCAGACGCTCTCGCGGCTGTAAAGAGTGGCGACACTGTAACGCTTCTCGCAGACGTAACCGTATCCGAGAAGTGGGATTGCAGATACAACGGCGCGAAGGTTACCGTTCCTGTTACCATCGACGGTAACGGCCATACGCTTAAGCTTACCGGCGAGGTTAGTGATATGAACTGGAACACCGTCTTCAGATTTGAGGATGTTGCTACGGTTAAGAATCTTACCATCGACGTAAGCGAGGCTACCGGCGTACAGCGCGGCATTTCCTCAAAGCTCAGCCTTACTGTTGAAAACTGCAAGCTCATCGGAAACGGTACGACATCCAAGCGTGCTATCATCTTCGGTGAAGGCGCAGGTGCTGCAATCAGCGATGTAAGCGTTACCGTAACCAACTCCAAGCTTGTAAATTGGAGCTACGGTGTAGCCGACAATCAGAACGCTCAGGATGCGAAGAGCGTAACCATCACCGACAACACGTTCGTGAACGCAAGCGTTCTTGTAAGCGCATCCGAGACGGTTGTATTCAACGACAACATTATGAGCGACGGTTGGGTAAACATTTCGTCTTACTCCGTACCGAACGCACTTAACGTAACTGCAACCGGCAACGTTCTCGAGGCTAATACCGAGGACGAGGACAACCAGATCGTTGCCGTAGCTATCAATGCACAGACCGGATTCCTTACCCCTGTTGCTGAAAACGGCGGCAAGCTTTACGTTACCCTTGAAAAGGCAATAGCAGAGGCTACTGCCGGCGACACCGTAACGCTTCTCGCAAACGTAACTCTTGGCGAGACCGTTGTGCTTGACAAGAGCATAGCGCTCGTGCTTGGCGGCAATGCAATAAACGGCACCATCGAGCTTGCAGCGGAGGACGTAACTCTTACGGCTGAAGCTGGACTCGACGTTGCCACAAGCGTCAGCGGCGGTGAGGTTGTATACGAGAATGGCGTTTATAAGGTGGCTGCTAATCAGACAACAGAATTCCCTTCCATTGGTGACATTGGATTGGAGGTAGGACAGACGGTACAGATCGGTCTGCTTGAGCCTTGGTTTGTAAAGGTTAACGCTCGTATCAATGATGGAACGAATAACTATACAGACTTTGAAGACTTTGGCGTATACGTTGTACGCGGAAGCTATCTGAATAACCCTGA
>JAZNBZ010000298.1:0-3403 GCA_045587285.1 Candidatus Flemingiibacterium sp.
CCGACACCCGCTGGCAAAAGCACCTGAAAATCAAAATTTGCTATCGAGGAAACGTAAAGCTCATAAAGACCGAGAGAGGAAAGTATTACTGCACTGTCAACGCCCGGAACTATCGACGAGCCCGCAACGGCAACGCCAAGGAGAACAGATTGGAAGAGACTCGGATCTGTGACTTTCGGGAAGATATCTCCGTTAAATATCAGCAACGCTGCTCCCGCAATTGCGGCAAGTACTATTACGATGACGTATTTTTTGCCGAATCCCTCTTTTTTGACCTCTTTATAAAACATGGGAACTGTTCCGAGAACGAGTCCTAGGAAAAGATATCTCGTGCCAAACTCGTAATTTTCAAGGAAGAAATCGACTATCTTACTGAAAATTACGATACCCGTACCGAAGCCGAGCACAAGGGGCAGTAAAAAGATAAAGTTTTTCTTGATATTCTTAAAGAACGTGCCTATTGCCTCTATAACCTTATCGTAAAGTCCGAGAATGAGAAGCATAACGCTTCCACTGAGCCCCGGTGCTATACCGCCTACCCCTACGACAGTTCCCTTTAAGTAGCTTATCAAAAATTTCATAAAAGTTTTTCCGTTCCGTAATTTTTATTATAGTTTGCAGCTTTACGCTTTATAATTATATATCTTATCGCTGTAAAACAATATGATTTTTTCGGGAGCATCGTTATAAAAAACGGTGAAAAAATGATCTCCTGGTAATGAAACCTGTGCTATCGTATCTATGTGGGTGTTACGATATTCTTCTCTGTTCGCAACGAATTTCTTGCCGCTTTCAAACTTAAAAATGTGATAATAATTACTCTTGGGAAAAAATCCGAATATACCATGAAGCCAAACATTTGACAACAACTGATATATACTGAGTTTATTATCTTCCACTTCAATCACACTATCATCAATAATAGAGAACTCACCGCGTCGTGCCTTTATCGTACGCAATAATGCACGAACAACAATGAAAATGCACGAGACTGTTTCAAAAGCAAAAAAAGCACCCGTTACAATAATTGCTGCTAACACCCCTGATCTTAATGCAATCAAATACAACATTCCAAAAAACAACGTGCTAAGTATAAATATTAACACACGCATTCCAATAGTGCGCTTAGCATCTATAAGTAATTTTTGATAAATGATATCCCTTGTTAATATTTTTCTTTCGTCCTTCATAATGTTTTCTCCTAACAGCAATACCGGTTCTTACATAATTATAACACAACACAATCAAGGTGTCAATAAAAGAAGCCACCAAAAAAAGATAAATCCGAACCTCACCGTCGTGTGATGAGGTTCGGATTATTGATGTCGCCACCCGATACTTGAGGGCGGCAACTTGCCGCTGGTGCAGTGAGTGATGATAAATCCGAACCAAAGGCCTCTTCAATTTCGGCAAAGGTGATTGTTTTTGTGCCTTCCTTGTAGTTGAATGTAATGACCAAGTAATCGTCGAACAGATAGATCGCGTTTACAAAGCTATCGATCAGACGGCGGCGGTGGTCAAGCTGTTTCATATTAAGCTTGCGGTACTTGGTGAGATAGAAAATAATATCTTCCTTTGTGACCATAGGCTTTGAGATTTCCTCCTTGAGAATCTGTACCGAGATCTCGCTCTTTTCGGCTTCGAGCTGCTCAAGACGTTGCTTGGTGGATGCGGTAAGAATTCCCGCTTGAATGGCGTTGACGAGATTGTCAATGCCTTTTTCTATTTCATCAAGCTGCTTGCGAAGAATCGGAAGTGTGCTGCTTTCGGCATTGAGCTTGGCGATCAGCATATCTGCAAGTCTGTTGAGAAATTCATCGTCAAAGATGAACTTCTGAATGAGCAGGATCACCACTTCCTCGATCCATTTTTTCTTGATGGTTTTCTTTTTACACGTTCCGCCCTTGCGTGTACCTCGGCACTTGTAGTAGCGGTGTACTTCCATCGTATGACTTGTTCCGCTCTCTCCCGTAATCAGACACTTACAATAACCGCAGAACAATTTTGTTGTCAGCAAATATTCGTCCTCGGCTTTGTGCTTTGCGGGAGCTTTCTTGTTTGTGGCGGCTCTCTCTTGCACTTGCTCAAACAACTTGGCAGGGACGATAGCGGGAATTCCGTTGGGGACAACCACATCGCGGTATTGATACTCACCGATATATCTGCGGTTATGTAACATTCGCGTTACGGTGTTAAGGCTGATCTTCGTTCCTTTGGATGTGCGGATACCTTTGATGTTTAATTCGTCGGTTATCTCCTGCATCGTTGCGCCCTTGGCATATTTCTTGAACGCATCAAGCACGGCAGGCGCGGTGACGGGATCAACTTGGAAAAACTGATTTTCGTCAACGGTGTATCCGATGGGAAGTGTGCCACCGTTGTATTTGCATTTCAGCGCGTTTTCGGTCAGACCTCGCACCACCTTCTCGGAGAGCTCTGCCGAGTAGTATTCGGCCATACCTTCAAGCACGGATTCAAGCAGAATGCCCTCGGAGCCTTCCGAAATGGATTCGGTTGCCGATATGACCTTCACGCCGTTCTTGCGAAGAACATACTTGTAATGGGCCGAGTCAACACGGTTGCGCGAAAATCTGTCAAGCTTCCATACAATAACAACGTCGAACTTTTTAGCCGCGCTATCTTTTATCATCTTCAAGAAGTTCGGGCGGTGGTCTGTCTTTGCGGACAAAGCTCTGTCGATGTACGGCTCAAGCAAGGTGATGTCATTCTTCTTTGCAAAGGCTTGACATTCACGAAGCTGACCTTCAATCGATTCCTCTCGCTGATTGTCAGAGGAATAGCGAGCGTATATTACTCCTGTCATTGAAGTCCTCCTTTCATTATTCGTCCAAATCATGGTCTCTCACAAATCTTTCAAACTGCCACTCGGGGCCGTCAAAGAGCAGTTCAAGTAAGGCTTGCTGAAGCTCGTTCTTTTTCATATGTCCAACATATTCTTGCACTCGATCATAAAGTTCTTCCTCGTATTGTTCGGCTTCCTCTTGCGCTTTCAAATACTCTCGGTAGAACCTCACTGCCTCATCGGGATATGCGGTAAAATAAGTTGCCACCATATGCTTGCATACGATGCGCTTACCATCTGCGTGAGGACAGTTGCAGGTTGATTTTCTCGGATGAGCAACGTCGATCTCAACAACATAGGGCTCACTTGCCGTTCCGATGACATCAGCGGTAAACACACCCGAAGCGGTCTCAGTTAGGTTCTTAACTTTTTTCTGATTGTAATAATCATAGCCGCGCCAAACAGATGCGCCGCTCGCACATTCAAGCAATCCCATTTTCGATCTCCTTCTTTTTCGCTAATACTTCTTGCTCCTTCTTCCACGCTTCAAGCTCGGCACGCCATTCGTCCGAGGAGAAGAATTTTATAACACCGGGAAGG
>JAZNBZ010000299.1:0-3897 GCA_045587285.1 Candidatus Flemingiibacterium sp.
GGTTAAGCTGATGCAGAAGAAATAATCAAACTAGGCTTTTTGGTGAGCCACGCGAAGCGTTGCTCTGACAAAACAGCCGTAATGGTTAAGCTGATGCAGAAGAAATAATCTAAAAGCCACCCTTTTGGGTGGCTTTTTATATGGTGCGTAGACATTGTAGGGGAGCATTCAATATGCTCCCCATAAAACGGGCGGATATGGAATCCGCCCGTTTTTTCACGAAATAGTTTCAAATTTCTCAAACCGTATTGCATTATTTTATAGGGTGTGTTATCATACTACTGTAACTACTGCAAACGGAGGGCACGCCGATGAAATTTTTCCTTTTTTCCGACTTCCATTTTAGCCCGAACGGCTATTTGAACCCCGAAATTGAGGGCTTGCGTAAATTCCAGCGCGTCGCTGAGGAAAAGAACTGCGATATGATGCTCCATCTCGGTGACCTTTGTCACGGCCCGACGCACGTTATGGATTTCGTTGAGGAATACAACAGCTTCCACATTCCGTCCTATCATTGCATCGGCAATCACGACGTTCAGGAAAGCACTCGCGACGAGGTCGTGAAGGCGTACAGAATGCCCGATCATCACTATATCCTCGACAATGGCGGATACAGATTTATAATAGCGGATACTAATTTCTTCTATGATGAGAAAACGGGTGAGTACGTTCCGTATGATAAGACCAACTATTACGGCGTCAAAACGCGCGAAACGCTTCCGCCTGAGGAGATCGCGTGGATAAAAGAGTCCATCGAAGCCTCGCCGTATCCGTGCATTCTCTGCTCACACGCAAGCTTTGAGAGATACGATTCGGTCAAAAACGGCGAGGTTGTCAGAGCTATCATCGACGAGGCTAACAAAAAGAAGCCGCACAGCGTAATTATGGTTATGAACGGTCATCACCATAAGGATCACGTTTCCATTATAAATAACGTCGTTTATATGGAGGTTGCTTCACCTGCGTTTGAGTGTGCAGGATCTCCGCCTATGCCGCCGCACGATAAATTCCCGAAGGAGATTTACGAGAAAAAGAAGCTCGCCGGCTGGATAGTTGCGCCAAGCGATCCGCTTTACTACGTCGTAACGCTTGAGGGCACGGCCATCGACGTCGAGGGCTGTGAGCCGACGACGATGTTCTGCGGTGTTGGACGCAAGGAGCTCGGTATGCCCGAGTACGACTCTATGGGCAGAAGGTACACGCCGTACGTGTCGAGCATGAGGATAACGCTCGGTTGATTTTGGGCAAAAATCAAACAATTTAAACCACCCCTTGGGGTGGTTTTTTTATCGAAAAAGTTTTCGGAGAATCTTTGGCGTTTTCTATTGACTTTCCGGGGCTGATGTGCTACAATGTCTGCGAATGGAGGCGGTGAAGTGTCTGCTAAATCCAAAAACATTGATATGCTAAACGGACCTCTGTTTTGGGATTTGATCCGTTATTCGATTCCAACAATCGCCATTGGCATAGTCGGCACACTTTACAATGCCGCCGACACAGCGGTGCTCGGCATATTCGGTGGCACCGAGGCTATGGCGGGCGTAGGTTCTACAGGGCCGCTCTACGGTATGGCGATGTCACTTTTTCTCGGATATACGAGCGGTGTCGGAATAGTTGTCGGACGCGCTTTTGGAAAAAAAGACAAGGACGAAATTCACAAGGTCGTACATACCTCGATAGCATCGTGTTTGCTATTCGGAATGCTCATTGCAGTGCTCGGAACCGTATTTTCAAAGCAGCTGCTCCAATTTACTGCTGTTCCCGAGAACGTAATGTCAGAGGCAAACGCGTACAATATCATAATTTTTCTGAGCTCGCCGCTTTTTCTTGCTTATTCTGGCATATCAACTATTCTGCGTGCTAACGGCGACGCAAAGCGTCCGATGTACATATCCTTTATCTCGGGCGGACTCAACGTGCTGCTTAACGTATTTTTTGTGGTTGTGCTTGATATGACCGCCGCAGGTGTTGCACTTGCTACCGCTATATGCCATATTTTTACCATCGTTTGCGGAACGGTTCTGCTGGTGCGTGAGAAGGGTGATGCACATTTTTTCATTAGAAAGCTCAAAATACATAGGCAGCAGTTTTTGCAAATATGCCGTGTCGGATTCCCGATGGGCTTCCAAACGCTCATTTTCTCGTTTGCAAACGTCATAGTACAGTCGAGCGTAAACGGACTCGGTGATGCCGCTATTGCAGGCAACAGCTCCGGCGGAAGCGTTGCAAATCTCTTCTATACAGCGCTTAATGCAATATCTGCAGCATCTATTGCATTCATCAGCCAAAACCACGGTGCAAAAAAGTACGGCAGAATCAAAAAAATTGTGCTTTATTCTATCGGAATAACGCTTATTATATGGGCGGTTGAGGCAATAATTGCCGTGCTTTTCGGAAGATCGCTCGTTTGGATGTATACACCGCAGGATGCCGCGGCGATTCTGTGCGGATACCAGAAGGTCATCTGGGTTGGTGCATTCTACGGTCTGTGCGGACTTACTGAGATATTTACCGGCGCGGCGCGTGCTATCGGATATAACATAAGCCCTACGGTCATATCTATTGTTGGTGTGTGCGGACTTCGAATTCTGTGGGTTTATACCGCGTTTGAGGCGGTAGGTACGCTACCTGTACTCTACCTTTGCTATCCGCTGTCTTGGCTTGCAACGACTGTCGCCGGGGCAATAGTTTTTCTTATTGGCTACAAAAAGCTTGCAAAGGCGGAGCGCGTACAAGAGGGAATCGCATAAATTTTCAAAAAACTATTGCATTTTCTTCTATAGTATGATATAATAACATTGTCAGATAATTAACAATCGCCGAGAGAGAGGGCAAACCGACCTCAAGGTGATAACAAATACCGCTTCTGCCGCGAAGGGGGCGCCCGACGCATAAGAGTGTTGATATACCAAAGCTATATCTATGCGCTCCGACAGAAGCTGTCGGGGCGCTTTTTGCTTCGAGAAAGAGGTTTATATGAACAAGCGAGTTGCACTCGTTGGCATCGTGGTCGAGGACAAAGCCGCCACGTCACGCCTTAACGAGATATTAAGCGAGTACGGCGAATATATAATCGGCCGTATGGGTATTCCGCACCAACAGCGCGACATATGCGTGATAAGCGTCGTCATCGACGCGCCGCAGGACGCTATCGCCGCGCTTTCGGGTAAGCTCGGCTCACTGCCGGGTGTTACGTCAAAGACGATATATTCAAAGGTTGGTGACGCTATTGAGTGATACGCTTACTACTATCATAAACGGCGGCGTACCAACACGTGAGGAGCTGACCGCTCTCATCGACGCGTTTATGCGTGGCGGTGACGCGGCGGCAGAGCTTTACGAGCGTGCGCGCTCGCGTGCCGAGGCTATACGCGACGAGCATTACGGACGGCGGATATTCCTTCGCGGACTTATCGAGTTTACGTCCTACTGCAAAAACGATTGCTACTACTGCGGTCTGCGCCGCTCCAACAAATGCGCGGAGCGTTACCGCCTCACAGAGGAGCAAGTTTTGGAGTGCTGTGACTACGGCGCCTCGCTCGGGTTTCACACCTTCGTTTTGCAGGGCGGCGAGGACGCGTATTTTACGGACGAGCGGCTTTGCAGTATCGTCAGCAAGATAAAATCGGCGCATCCCGACTGTGCCGTTACGCTTTCCGTCGGCGAGCGCTCCTTGGCATCGTATAAGGCGCTTCGTGAGGCGGGGGCGGACAGATACCTGCTCCGTCACGAGAGCGCAACAGACGCGCACTATGCGCGCCTTCACCCCGAGGGTTTGACGCTTGAAAATCGCAAAAGGTGCCTCTACGACTTAAAGTCGCTCGGCTATCAGGTCGGCGCAGGCTTTATGGTCGGCTCGCCCTATCAGACGGGCGAAAATCTTGCAAACGATCTTCT
>JAZNBZ010000300.1:0-1513 GCA_045587285.1 Candidatus Flemingiibacterium sp.
CCTTCTTGATGAAGTCGGTCATCTTGCCCAGAGAAACGAACTCGTATCCGATTACCTGATCATTTTCGTCAAGAGCCATTCTGGTGCAGTAGCCCTCGGTCATTTCGAGGTAACGAACGCCCTTTGCCTTTGTTCCGTACATCGTACCAACCATAGAGCGTGCGCCCTTACCGAGGTCTTCCATACCTGCACCGATAACAAGACCGCCTTCAGAGAAAGCAGACTGTGTACGACCGTAAACGATCTGGAGGAAGAGTTCTCTCATAGCTGTGTTGATAGCATCACAAACGAGGTCTGTGTTGAGAGCTTCGAGAATTGTCTTGCCGGGGAGGATCTCAGCAGCCATAGCAGCCGAGTGAGTCATACCCGAGCAACCGATGGTTTCAACGAGGGCTTCCTCGATGATACCGTTCTTAACGTTAAGTGAAAGCTTGCACGCGCCCTGCTGAGGTGCACACCAGCCTACACCGTGGGTGTAACCGGAAATATCCTTGATTTCTGTTGCCTGTACCCATTTGCCTTCTTCGGGAATGGGAGCGGGTCCGTGGAAAGGACCTTTTGCGACTGTACACATATTCTGAACCTCGTGGCTCATTGCGTACTCGCAGCTGAATTCATTGCTCATTTTACTTTTCTCCTTTGCAGTTTATATAATGTTGCAATAACAAACAGTCAGTAAGCAGGGGCTTGTCCCTACTTCACTACTGTACAGTATATAATATATTTCCGCATAAGTCAAGGAATTATTTTAAAAATTTTGTAAAAACGTAGTTTTGAAAGAAAAGATTTTTGAAAAGCACCAACTTTTCGTAAAAATTTACAATAAATTAAATTATTCGGTATAGCCATTTGCGACGCTTGGTGCTATAATATAAGCACCATAACTATAAATGTACTTATCGGAGGACATCTCTATGAACTCAGCACAGCTCAAACAGTATATCGCACAGGGAAATCTCGACGGTATTTTTACCGATCTTTACGGAAGCGATAAGATCGCTTACCAGCGCGGAAGATACGTAGAAGCTATCGACGGCTTCCTCGAAAATTATCCGGACGGAGATGACATCAGACTTTTCTCTGTCCCCGGAAGAAGTGAGATTTCGGGCAACCATACAGACCATAATCACGGCAAGGTCCTTGCGGCATCTATCAACCTCGACATTATTGCGGTAGCACGCAAGACAGATACGGGGGTTATCAATATCAAGAGCCGTGGATTCAAGCCCGACAGCGTTAAGATCGCCGATATAAAGGTCGATCCCGAAAAGTTCTTCACAAGCTTCGCGGTCATCGAGGGTATGTGCGAGGGACTTTCCTCCTCGGGCTATAACGTAGGCGGATTTGACGCTTATACTACATCTGACGTTCTCAAAGGCTCGGGACTTTCGTCCTCTGCCGCTTTTGAGGTAATGGTCGGCAACATTATGCGTACACTTTACGAAAATGACGTTGATGACGTTACTATCGCAAAGCTCGCGCAGTACGCTGAAAATAAATATTTCGGTAAGCC
>JAZNBZ010000301.1:0-17412 GCA_045587285.1 Candidatus Flemingiibacterium sp.
GGTGTGCGCGAAAGGCTGTCTGCGGCAGACTGCGGCATTGATCCCGAGCGCGTTATTATGAGCGCAATACACACGCACACAGGTCCCGTCTACACGGGCTATATCAACGAGCCCACGAGAAACGAGGAGGGTATCCTTCCCGCTACCGACGCAAACGCATCGACCTTCAACACCTTCATCGCGATGATTGAAAAATATCTCGCGCCGGGACAAAAATACGTCGAGAGCGCAGAAATTTCAAGCCGCGACGACGTTGCAACCGACAGAGAGGTGTACGATATGCTCGTTGAGCGCATATCCAAGGCAATCATCGACGCGTGGAACTCGCGCGAGGACGGCTCCCTCACTAACGCGTTCGGACGCGCACCGGTCGGAATGTGCCGCCGCGCCGTATATTCGGATGACACCGCACAGATGTGGGGCAACACCGACACGGCTGTATTTACCGAGCTTGAGGGAGGAAACGACTCTGGAATCGAGCTTTTGTACGTATTCGGCAAGGGCGGCGAGCTTACGGGCGTTGTGGCAAATCTTGCCTGCCCCGCGCAGTGCGTACAGCACCGTCATTTCGTATCCCCCGACTTCTGGGGCGAGGTTAAGATGCTCCTTCGCAGACGCTTCGGCGAGAATATTTTCCTCCTCCCTCAGTGCTCTGCGGCAGGCGATCAGTGCCCCGTTGACATAATCCGCTACGTAGAGCCCGAGAGTCCGATAAACGATCCCAACTGTGAGCGCGTAAATCCCAAGCGCCGCAAAGCCGATCCGTCTATGTTCGACCTTGCCGGAATGCGCCTCACGGGCCGCCGTATCGCAAACGAGATCATCGCAGTTTTTGAGGACGGTCTTGATACGCCGATCTCCGAGGCACCGCTTATGCACGACGTTGATTATATGATGCTGCCGCTTCGCAGAGTAACGCTTACGCAGATAAAGGAAGCCGAAAAGGCAATCAGCGATTACATACGCGCCAAGGACGGCGACGTTGACTTTAACGACGTTGCAAGACTTCAGATACACATAGGAACGCTTATGCGCGCGTCGCTTCAGGAAAAGCGCAACTGCTACGAGGTCGAGGTGCACACCGTCCGTCTCGGCAATATCGCGTTTGCCACGAATCCGTTTGAGCTGTTCCTCAATTTCGGCAATCAGATAAAGGCTCGCTCCGATGCAGAGCAGACGTTCCTCGTTCAGCTCGCGTGCGGCTCCGCAGGCTATCTTCCCACCGCCGCAGCCGAGATGCACGGTCATTACAGCGCCTTCGTTTCGAGCGGAAAGGTCGGTCACGAGGGCGGCGACGTACTCGTCCGCCAAACGCTCCAGCACATCGCGGATATGTTTAAGTAAAAAATAAAATAAAATAAAAGGACCGAAAGCAAATGCTTTCGTTCCTTTTGGCCTTACTAAAAGGCATAAAAAATAATATTAATTTGTCTTTTTATGTATTATTAAAATCAGAACTGACGATATGATTAAGGAAAAAAGTAAATAAAGCAGATATGGCAACTCACTAACTTGAAGAAAAAATTTATTGAATCCGTTGAAAATACAGTGGATGGCGATGCCACAAATGTTACAAAGGCAAAAGCCGAAAAATATAGTACAGAAGAATTGCAAAAACAAAATAAGCGAGGCTTTCTTTTCATTCTTGTTTGGCTTTTTCATTTCGCATTCTCCTTTGCTGTATTGATGGAGGAGATAAGCATTCTACGTATTGAACCACAATCGTGCAGAACAGCCTTTGCTATATCGTCGGAGATAATACTTGATTTTTGTGCAATTTCGATCCAATATTCAGTTTCGTAACACTCTTTTAATGCAATCTGAAGCTTAGCAATAAAATCGGGACGGCTGTGTGCGTATTTGGCTTCACGGATGTTTGCGCCAATACTTGTTCCGCTTCGCTCAAGCTGATTGGATAGAGAATAGTGACCTTTAATACTATCGGTCAATTTTAATATTTGAATTGCAAATTCTGTTGATATATCTGCAAGTTTATTTTCAGCCAATGAAATCACCTCTTTAGATTTATTATATCACAGATTTCAACACTTTTCAATGAAATCGCGCAAGACGCGATGAAATCCTCGCACTGCTCGGATGAAATCTGCTTCGCAGATGAAATTAAATCCGCCTCTCCTATCCCCGCAAAGCGGGATTTCATCGCGAAGCGATTTCATCCCCCGAAGGTGGATTTCTTCCGCCATCGGCGGATTTAGTTGAAAAAACCACTTGCATAGCAAGTGGTTTTTTCTGTGGCGTTGCTAAAAGGATTCGAACCTTCGACCTGCCGCTTAGGAGGCGGCTGCTCTATCCTGCTGAGCTATAGCAACAAGTCATATGACCTATATATTTTACCACAGCGCACCGTCTTTGTCAAGAGGTACGCCGTGGCTTTGCGTTTTATTTTCCGCGTCGGAGCAGGCGCATCGCGCCGCCGAGTATCGGTCTTGCGTTGATAGCGAATATCGCCAGCACGCCGATTATCTGCACGGGCAGCCAATAGCGAAGCTCAAGCACCATAAACGCCGTCTGCACGCCGATTACAGCGGTGTTGATAACGAGCTTCGGCGTGTGCAAGTCAAAGCGTATCATTTTGCGCGTATTAGCCGCGCGGATGATGAACACGACGAAATACGAGAAGAACGTTGCAAGCGCCGCACCGTTTGCGCCGAGCGGTGTCGGGATAAGAAGCAGGTTTAACGCGACGTTGACGAGTGCGCCTATCGCCGCGGTAACGAACGAGTGAACGCTCTTTTTGTCAACGAGGTACACGCTTCCCATAAACGTAACGAGGCTTGAAAATACCGTCGCCGCGATAAGAAGCGGCATATACTCCCACGCCGTGTAGTATGCGTCGGCAAACAGCACCCTTGCAAACACCTTCGAGAAGGCGATAAGCCCCGCGCCCGAGATGTAAAGCATACCCTGAAAGCTGTCGAAAACGCGTCCGAAGAACACCTCGTGCTCCCTACGGCTCGTGTCGTCACGCTCGGTGACAGCCGAGAACTGCCACGCCTCGATGAATATGCCCGAGAGCAGTATCAGCATCGTGGGTATCTTGAACGCCGCGGCGTAAAGTCCGTTTATATCGTCGCCGATGAAGCCTTTAATCATATATCGGTCCGACACGTTGGTTATCCACCAGAAAACGGTCGTGGGGATAAGCGGCACGGAAAAGGCGAGCATACGCTTGCCGAGCGACTTGTCGATACGCTTTATAGAAAGCGAAAAGTCGCGGCGTATCACGATGATTATAAGAAGCGCCACAGCCGCGTCTGCGATAACCACGCTTAAAACGTAGCCGAGCAGACCGACGTCCATTACGACGAGGAAAAGTATATTGAGCGCGATAGTCAGCGCCGTAGCGACTATTCCCTGAAGCGCGAAGAACGCGGTCATTCCCGATGCACGGCAATACTGCGCGAGCAGCGAGTGCACGTTCGCAATAAACGCGTAGAGAATGATGAGCCACATATACCCCTCGAAATAGTCGATAAGGTTGAGCAGGGGAAACAGTGCGGCGAACACTAAAAATCCCGCGAATATAACGTAAAGTCCCGTCGTCAGAACGCGGCGCTTGTCAACGTCGCGGTCGAGCGTGAAGCGGAACACCGCGTCGCACACGCCGAGTGACAAAAGCGGCATTAAAAGGTTAGCGCTTTGCGTTATTATGTCGGCGGTGCTGTATTCTGCCGTGGAAAGATACGCCGTGTAAAGCGGAAGCAAGAGGAACACGAGTATCTTCGAGGCAAACGTACCGACGCCGAGTATCGCCGTGTTTGAAAGCAGCTTTTGATATTTGTTCATACGTCGTCCTTTGATTTGTATTTACAGCACCGTGAGGAGTCGCTCTGCCGCGGCGAGTACACCGAGCTTGCCGCTCTCATACGTAAGTCCGCCCTGCATAAACGCCGTGTACGGCGCGCGCATCGGTCCGTCTGCCGAAAGCTCGATGGACGAGCCCTGCGTGAACGCGCCTGCCGCCATTATGACCTGATCGGTATAGCCGGGCATATCCCACGGCTCGGGTGACACGTAGGAGTCAACGGGCGAGCCGCTCTGTATTCCCTGACAGAACGCCACGAGCCTCTCGGGTGCGCCCAGAATTATCGCCTGAATTATGTCCGCGCGGCGCTCGTTCCACCTCGGGTTTACCTCACAGCCGAGCGCTTCAAAAATATACGCCGCGAAATGCGCCGTTTTGATAGCCTGCGCGGTGACGTGCGGGGCGAAGAAGAAGCCCTTGTAAAGGCTCTTGTTGTTGCCGAGCGACGCTCCGCATTCGAGTCCTACGCCGACGGTCGTGAGTCTGTAGCTCGCGAGCTCGACCGCCTTTGCGCTTCCTGCTATGTATCCGCCCGACTCAGCAATACCGCCGCCGGGATTTTTGATAAGCGAGCCCATAATGAGATCTGCGCCGACTGCACACGGCTCACGCGTTTCGGTGAATTCGCCGTAGCAGTTATCGACGACAACGTACGCCACAGAGCGCGCCTTGACGAAGCTTGCAACCTCGCCGATCTCATCGACGGTCAGCGTCGGGCGGTTCATATAGCCCTTCGAGCGCTGAAGGAACACGATCTTGACCTTGTCGCCAAGCTCACGAAGTGCCGTGTCCACAGCGTCGAAATCCACAGTTCCGTCTTTGAGGTCGATCTGACGGTACTCAACGCCGAAATCTTTAAGAGAGCCGTTTCCGCCCTCGCCCTGAATGCCGATAACCTCCTCGAGGGTGTCGTAAGGCTTGCCCGTGACCGAGAGCATAACGTCGCCCGGACGGAGAAGGCCGTACAGCGCGATGGCTATCGCCTGCGTGCCGTTCACGATGCTGTGGCGCACGAATGCGGCTTCGGCACCGAACACCTCGGCGTATATTTTATCGAGCGTGTCGCGTCCCTTATCGTCGTAGCCGTAGCCGCTCGTTCCCGCAAAGCAGGAGTCGTCCACGCGGTTGTTGCGAAAGGCGTCCATAACGCGCTTCGTGTTTTCAAACGATATGCGGTCGATGTCCGCGAATATATCCGAAAGCTCGCGCTCTGCTTTTTGAGCGAGTGCGAGAAGATCTACGTTCTGCATTTTGTTGTCCTTTCTTATTGTAGCAAGATTTACGGTTATATGCTTGGCGGACCGTCGGGGACGCCGGTCCCTACGAGCGTGGAGTATTATGCGAACTTATATGTTTGTACGTTCGCTACCTTAAGGCTCCCTTGTGTAAAGGGAGGCTTTTTGGGGATCGTACCGCCTATCAAAATCCATTAACTATCTCTTTAAAATAATTGCCGCGCTCCTCGAAATTTTTGAACATATCGAAGCTTGCCGATGCAGGAGAGAGCACGACTATATCGCCGCTCTGTGCCGACGCACGCGCCGCGTTTACCGCGCCCTCGAACGTGTCCGCCTCGATTATCTCGGGCGAGCCGTTATAGCCGTCGTACTCGGTGAGTGCCGTTTTAATTTTAGGTGCCGTCGCACCGACGAGAACCACCTTCTTTGCGCACTCAAAAAGCGGCTTCGCAAGCGGCGCGTACGGGATATTCTTGTCGTATCCGCCGCATATTACGATGACCTTCTGTGTGAACGCGCGAAGTGCCGCTTCGGTGCGCGTAGGGCTTGAGTCTATCGAGCTGTTGTAATACTTAACGCCGTCAAGCTCGCGCACAAACTCGCATCTGTGCTCAACGCCGCCGAACGTAGTCGCGATCTCGCGAACCGTGTCAACACTCACAAATCCCCACGTCATACTGATCGCGGTCATATAGTTTTCCACGTTGTGTCTGCCGGGTATCTTTATCTCGGCAGAAGCGATAATATCGGTAAGCGCGCCGTCCTTATCGCGGTGAACGATGATGCCGTCCTTCTCGAAAACAGCCTCGTATCCGTCCTCGGGGACGCATTTACCCGAAAAGAACGTCACGGGCGCATTCGCGTCGGACGCCATCTCGCGAGTCGGCTCCGAGCCGTAGTTGAGTACCACGCGCTGTGTTTTGTCACCGCCGAAGACGTTACGCTTTGCCGCCGTGTACTCGTCCATATCGGTGTGCCAATCGAGGTGGTTCGGCGACACGTTGGTTATCGCCGCCGCATAGGGCGAGCACTTCATTGCGTGGAGCTGGAAGCTCGATAGTTCGAGCACGACGAAGTCGTTTTCTCTGATGCTTTCTATCTCGGGAAGAAGCGGCTTTCCGATGTTACCGCCAACCCACACGCGAGAGTCCGAGCCGCGCTTCTGTGCCTCACGCTCGAGCATTTTGTAAGTAAGCGTGGTGCTTGTGGTCTTGCCGTCACTGCCCGTTACGGCGAATATCCTGCACGGGCAAAGTGCGAAAAATACCTCCATCTCGCTCGTCAGCACCGAGCCGCGCTCCACAGCCGCCACAAGCTGCGGCTTATCGCATCTGATGCCGGGCGCTTTGAATATAATATCCTCGGTGAAATTTTCAAGATAATCCTCGCCGAGTACGAGCTTCACGCCCTTATTTTCAAGCGTGTCGGCAAGTGCGCCGAGCTTTTCTCTATCCTTCATATCGCGCGCGGTAACGCTCGCACCGCAGGAAAGCAGAAAGTCGATAAGCGGCGTATTCGATATACCGATGCCGACGACTGCGGCAGTTTTTCCGTTTATGTATTTTTTGAACTCGGTAAGCTTTGACATAATTATACCTCGCTTAGCACACAATATCGCATTATACTTTTATTATATCACATTCGCAGCGGATTGTAAACATCATTTGGGATTTTTTAGATATAAAAACAGACACGGCTGCAAAAGCAACCGTGTCAATGTTTTTTAAGTCAAAGCTTATTTAGCAGCCTCGATAGCGGTGATGTGGGTGTTGATGCCCTCATACCAGTAAGCGAAGCCCTCAACGTTGATCATATCGCCGGCCTTGAGGTTAGCAGCGGTCTGATAAACCTCAGTCTCAGTACCGGTGAGGTAAACCTCAATGCAGAAGCTGTAGTCAACGTCGTCCTTGGTAACGGTAACGTAGATGTCGTCGCCTCCGTCGTTCTTGAACTCGATGGACTTAACGGTAAGGCCGTTAAATGCTACGAGCTGGTTCTGGAGGTCGATGAGCTCGTCAGTGCCGAGAAGCTCGGTAGCGTCAACTGCCTCAGCTACGTAAGTATCGTCGCCTGCAAACTCGAAGGTAGCGTCAACGATCTCAACCTCGCCGGACCACTCAGCCTTGTAACCGTTTACAAGGATCTTGGTGCCGGGAACGAGAGCTGCAGCGTCGTCCTCGGAGCACTCCATCTCATAGATGAAGTATGCGCCGTCTTCGTCAGCAGCGTAAACGGTGATCTTGTCTTCCCACCAGGACTGGGTAGCCTGAACGTAAACCTCAACGAGAACCTCGGAGTCGAGCTCAGCCGCAACGTACTCGTCGTAGCTCATAACCTCAACGGCAGGATCAACAGGATCGGTGTCGTCGGGCTCGGTGGTGTCGTCAGTGTCGTCAGCGGGAGTGGTGTCGGTTATGGGATCGGTGTCAACGGGATCAACGGGATCGTCGTTGCACGCTGCCATAGCAAACACGAGAGTGAGAGCCAAAAGAATAGCTAAAATCTTCTTCATAATTTTTCTCCTTATTGGTTTCTAAAATGTTTTGTGTCAGCATACGGTATCGCACACTGAACCTATACATCTAATATTATACACGAAATTTATAAAAAGTCAAGACCTTATATCATTTTTTTACTTTTTTTATTACCCCGACGAGTGCCGAAGCACCTATAAATACCCATACCGTGATCAGCACGCCTATAAGCACGGCCGACTCCGTCGGAAGCGGTCCGAGGTCGGATACACCCGACGAAAGCTCTATCTGGTCAAGCCGGCAAAGCAGCGTTACGCGCTCGTAAAGCTCCTCGATATACGCACCGTCCACGTTCTGCTTGCGCTTAACGGACTTCGTCACGTCCTCGATAAGCTCGCCCGCGGCATTTCGAAGCGAGGTCGAGCCGTTAAACACGGGCGTCGTGAAGGTGTTTTCGGTATTATCAAGCAAAAGCTTCGTTGCGTCGAGCTTGACGCCGTAGTAAAAGTCGCCGTCCTCGCCTCTGCGCGAGAGATAGTCGAGATATTCGTCCGACTGCTGCGCCTTGGTCGTTACGGGAACGTAGCCCTCGGTCTGCGAGTACGCTATCTGCACCTCGTTTGTCAGCATATCCTGACAGAAAAGCCCCGACGCAAGCACCTCCTGCTCGTCGTCCTTATTAAAGATGCACATCGAAGGGCCTTGGGATATCATCACGGGATTTTCCGTGTCGTACTGCGGGATAGGCATTACCACCGTTTCAAATTCGACGAGATTTTCCTCGCTTATGTCGATAAGCGGTGCCTCACAGCCCATCCACGTTGCGCCTGCGGTCGAGTCGATGGCGAAGATACACTGTCCTGCGTTTAAAAAGTTCGCGGGGTAGCCCGAAATTCCAAACGTCGAGAACGCCCCGAGCTTGGTATATTCGACTATTTCGGACAAAATCTTGCCCGTCGTTTCGTTAAAGAGAAGAATGTCGCCGCGCGCGCTCGAGTACCCTGCCCCGAGCTGCTTTAACATCGTTATCATCATATTGTCGGTTGACTTGTAAATGAACGGAAGCATCGTTTTCTTACCGTTGACCTTAAACGTGCCGTCATCGTTCTTAGCCGTAGCCGCCTCGCTTACCTCCCACACGAAATCCCACGTAAGGACTTCGGGAAGCTCGTAGCCGAGCGCCTCAACGTACGTCTTGTTGACGTAGCACGCCTCGGTCGAGCGCATATACGGCAGGGCGTAGTATTCGCCCTCAAGCTTGCACTCCGAGAGAAACTCGGGAACTATCTCGTCGATGCTCGGCGAGTCGAATTTAACCTCACTGCCTCCAAGGCCGTATCTTTCGTCGGTCATAAGGTCAGTCAGCGGCACGACGGTGTTCTCGCCCGTCATATACGTTGCGATATGGTCGGGATAGGTTATGCAGACGTTGGGCGTCGTGTCCGTCGCGATGTTCGTCAGCACGTCCTGATATATCTTGCCGTAGTCGTTGTAGAGTCGGAGCGTTACGGTGATATTCGGGTACAGTGCCTCGAAATCCTCGATAGCCTTTTTGTAGATATTTACCTGCGTTTTGTTGGTGTCGTTCTTTGCCCAGAAGGTTATCTCGTACTCGCGCGAGGTGTCAAGCTCACCCGGCAAAATAAACTCGCTTGTGCCCTTCGTGCCGTGACACGACGTGAGAAGCGGCAGAACGAACATAAGCGCGAGTAAAAGAGTGAAAAGCCGTTTCATCCCTTCGTGCCTCCTCTCGCAACGCCTGCCATTATCTTCTTTCTAAATATAATGAATATCACGATAAGCGGCGCGGATATTACCACGACAGCCGCCATCATCGCAGGAATGTTTGCGCGTCCGAAGCCGCCCTCGCGTATCTGCTGGATACCGTTTGACACGAGGAAATACGCCTCGTCGTCCGTGATAAGCCGCGGCCAGACGTAGGAGTTCCAGCACTCGATGACCTTCAGTATCGTAACCGTGATGACCGTCGGCTTGCATATCGGGAGCATTACGCGTCTTAAATACTTGAAGTCGGACGTGCCGTCCACCTTCGCCGCGAGATAAAGCTCGTCGGGTATCTGCGCGAAATTTTCCTTTAAAAGGTAAATGTAGAACACCGACGTCACCGACGGAAGAATAAGTCCCGTGAAGGTGTTGCGAAGGTCAAGGCTCGTTACGGTGATGAAATTCGTTATGATAACGAGCTCGTTCGGTATCATCATAAGCGCTAAAAACAGCGTGAAAAGCAAATTCTTACCGCGAAACTCAAGCCGCGAGAACGCAAATGCCGCAGGGATTATCACCACGAGCATAAGCGCCGTCGTTGCGACGGTGAAGACGACCGTGTTCGTGAAATACCGCATAAGCGGCACCTCGGTGAACGCCGTCACGTAATTTTCAAGCGTCGGCGAGAGCGTGAAAAACTGCGGTATCTGCTCCGCGTTGTACGCGCCGTAGCCTTTGACGCTCGTTAAAATCATCCAATAAAACGGGAACAGCACGATAAGCGCCCACAGTATAAGCAGAGCCCAAACGACGCCCTTGCCTATCTTCGCGCCGATATTGGAGTGTCTTGCTTTGTTTTTATCCATAATACAAGTCCTCCTTTAATAGTGCACGTGCTTTTTGCTGACCATAAGGTTTATGCAGGTTATGGTGAGCACGATTATAAACAGCACGATTGCCGCCGCGGATGCGTACGACGGGAAGCCGCCGCCCTCTCCGTAGAGCATATCGTAAACGTAGCCGACGATAGTGTTCATTTCGGCGGCGTTTAAGTTTTCGCCAAAGAGCGCGACCGCGTCGCTGTACGCCTTGAACGCGCCGATAAAGCCCGTTATCACAAGATAGAATATCATCGGCGAGATCATCGGGAGCGTGATCTTTCTGAAGATGCGGAATTTAGACGTGCCGTCCACCTTCGCGGCGTCGTAATAGTCCTTGCGCACGGATGCAAGCGCACTCGTCAGAATAAGTATCTTAAAGGGCATTACTATCCATATCGTGTAGACGCAAAGGACGAGCATCTTCGCAAAATACGGGCCGTCGATGAAGTCAACGGGCGTCATACCGAACACGTTCAAAATGACGTTGACAAGCCCCTCTGAATACTCCGTCTTATCGAAAAGTATCATAAAGACAAGTCCGACCGCGAGCGTGTTCGTCACGTACGGCAGGAAGTAGACCGTCTGAAATAGGTTTTTGAGCCACTTTATCGAGGAAAGTCCGAGCGATATAAGAAGCGCGAGCGTCGTCGAGAGCGGAACGGTTATCACGACGAGGATAAACGTATTCTTGACCGCCTGCAAAAAGAGCGTGTCGTGAAGGATGTAGGAGTAGTTATAAAGTCCGATGCCGCTGAAGGTCTGCGAGGACGAGTTGAAGCCCTGCTCGAACGAATATATAAACACGTCAACGAGCGGATAGACCATAAATACGCCGAGGAACAGTATCGCCGGCAGTAGGTACAGCCACGCTTTAAGGTTGTTTTTTTCCATAGCAGTTACCCCTTAAAGCGCGATACGCGCTTCGGTTGCCTTGTCGAAGATATCGACCTTGTTTGCCTTTAAGTCAAAGCGAACGGTGCCCGTGCCGACTGCGGGGGTGTTCTCTGAGTCGATGATAGCGCGGACAGTTTCGGAGAGCATATTGGCGTTCGTGCAAACGACGCTTATGTCGCGTCCCATTACCTCAACCGCCTTGAGCGTGCACGAGAATTTGCCGTTCTCCGTCAGAACGAAGCCCTCGGGGCGCACGCCGACGTACACCTTCCCATCCTTGGCATTCGGTGCGTCGAGCACAGCCTCGGTACCGATATAAAGCTTGCCGCCTCTCACAGTGCCGTCAAAAACGTTGATTGGGGGAGTGCCGAGGAATTTCGCGACGAAGAGGTTAACGGGATCGTCGTAAACCTCCTGCGGCTTGCCTATCTGCTGTACCACGCCGTCCTTCATAACGACGATAAGGTCGGATATGCTCATTGCCTCCTCCTGGTCGTGCGTTACGAAAACGGTGGTGATACCCGTTTCGCGCTGTATGCGCTTGATCTCCTCGCGCGTTGCAAGGCGCAGGCGCGCATCGAGGTTAGAAAGCGGCTCGTCGAGAAGCAGTACGCGCGGCATTTTAACGAGCGCACGCGCAATAGCGACGCGCTGCTGTTGACCGCCCGAAAGCTCGCTCGGCTTGCGATCAAGCAGGGTGTCTATCTGCACGAGCTTGGCAATTTCGGTAGCCTTTTCGCGCATCTCTGCCTTCGTGAGCTTATCCTTGCCCTTTAAATTTTCGAGCGGGAAGATGATATTCTGCATTACCGTAAGGTGCGGATAGAGCGCGTAATTCTGGAAAACGAGTCCCACGCCGCGCTTTTCGGGCGGCATATCGGTGACGTCGTCCTCGCCGAAGAGGATACGTCCTTCGGTGGGCGTTAAGAGTCCGCTGATTAAGTTAAGCGTGGTACTCTTGCCGCAGCCTGACGGTCCGAGAAGTCCGACAAGCGAGCCGTCGGGTATCTCGAACGTAAAATCGTTCACGGCGATAACGTCCGCGCTTTTCTTGTTTCTTGACGGAAATTTTTTGGTGAGGTTTGTGAGTACGACCTTCAAAAATATCACTCCTTAAAGTTTGCCGCCCAAGGCGGATTTCTTGATTACCATAATTATAGCATAGTTTTCACGTTTTAGCAAGAGAAAGTGAAAAAAAGTTTGCCGTTGTCCCCGCAAGCGCCACCGCCTCACTGTAGGGGCGACCATTGGTCGTCCGCTTCAAGCGGCAACCCATCTCGCCGCCTCTATCGCCACACTTGCGGCTACGTTTATCTCCGTAGGGACCGGCGTCCTCGACGGTCCGCCTACAAACGGTAACCGCTCGCCTAACCTCGTGCGCTCTGCGCGCTCGGGGAACGCAAGGGGAGGAAGGAATTTGCTCATGTCGCCGCTAACTCCTTCCTCCCCTTGGACCCCTCCAACCTCTCGGCTATGCCATCCATCTGCGGCCTTCCTACAGAGTGCTAATACCACAGAGTGCATATCTAACGGCGCCGCCGCGCTACTAAAATGCGCGGCGGTGCATTTTGTCGCGCGTCGCTTTATGCTCGCGCTATGCGAGCATAAGTTAGATGCGGCGTATGCTGCCGTCGCCCCGAGCGCGCAAAGCGCGCGAGGTATCAGAAAAGGTTTATTACTTTTAGACCTTGTGCGAGCGCGTACTTCACCGTATATGCCGTGCCACCAACATCTTTGCCAAGATAGCACACGCACACCGCGCTTGAATTTACAAGCCTGCGATTGCGCTCGTACATACAACTCGGCGTGTAAGCCTGCGACACCCAAACGACCTTGTCCGCACGACTGCGAATATTCTCCCAAACGCGCACGTCCTCCTCGCGCCACCGCGCGCATTGGTCTTTGCACGGCAGAACGAGAATTAATTTAATGTGCGGATATTCCTCTCGCAGCGCGAGCACGACCTCGGCGGCGAGCGTATCAAACCCAAGCGCACCACCCGCGCCAAAATAGCGGCAGCCGCTTTCGATTAGCTCTACCAATGCTTTGCGAAGCCGCACCGCAAGCGCGGCTTTTTCGCTTTCGGGAATATAGCGATGCCCCGTAAAGCATACCGTGTACGGACGCAGGATTTCTTTATTTTGCATAGTGTCAACCTCTCTTTGCTATGTATAATAAAGCAAGTGCTTAATAATATTATATCATTGAATGGTGTCACTTTGCAATAGCGTGGTTTTACTTTATGGAGATTTTCGTTTTCAGAACGTATAATATTGCTATACCATACAAATCAAGGAGGCAATATTATGCGTAAAGAGGTAGATTTCAAATACCGTGACCGATTTATTCAATTAGGATTGACAATAGGTATGATACGCAGATTGCGCGGTATGTCACAAGAGCAGTTAGCGGAACGTGTCAATATTAGCCGCACGCATTTATCGTCGATTGAAGCTCCGAATATTCCATATGCCTTTTCTCTCGAGGTATTATTCGACATTGCCGATGCGCTTGAGGTTGAGCCGAGCGATTTACTCAGCGCAAAATTTCCGAAATAAATAAGCAAAAAAAGACACACCTCGCGGTGTGTCTTTCTTTATTGGAAAATTACTTATTCATACCTTCCTGAACAGCAACAGCGCAAGCAACGGTCATACCAACCATCGGGTTGTTACCTGCTCCGATAAGTCCCATCATCTCAACGTGTGCGGGAACGGAGGACGAGCCTGCGAACTGCGCGTCGCCGTGCATACGGCCCATGGTGTCGGTCAGACCGTACGAAGCGGGGCCTGCAGCCATGTTGTCGGGGTGGAGGGTACGACCCGTACCGCCGCCCGATGCAACGGAGAAGTACTTCTTGCCATTTTCATGCGCCCACTTCTTGTAGGTGCCTGCAACGGGATGCTGGAATCTGGTCGGGTTGGTCGAGTTACCGGTGATGGAAACGTCAACACCCTCGTGACGCATGATTGCAACGCCCTCGAGAACGTCGTTAGCGCCGTAGCACTTAACCTTCGCCTTGTCGCCGTCGGAGTATGCCTTCTCGTAAACGACCTTTAATTCGTCAGTGTAGAAGTCATAGTCGGTGCAAACGTAGGTGAAGCCGTTGATTCTCGAAATGATGAATGCGGCGTCCTTACCAAGACCGCAGAGGATAACTCTGAGGGGATCTTTTCTTACCTTGTTAGCGGTTCTTGCGATACCGATAGCACCCTCTGCTGCTGCAAAGGACTCGTGACCTGCCAGGAAGCAGAAGCACTTGGTCTCTTCGCGCAGAAGCATTGCGCCGAGGTTACCGTGGCCAAGACCAACCTTACGGGTGGATGCAACGGAGCCGGGTACGCAGAATGCCTGAAGACCGATACCGATTGCTTCAGCAGCGTCAGCTGCATTCTTGCAGCCCTTCTTGATTGCGATAGCACAGCCGAGAGTATAAGCCCAAGCTGCGTTCTCAAATGCGATAGGCTGAATGCCCTTTACGATAGCGTCAGCGTCAACGCCCTTTGCAAGGCAGATTTCTCTTGCCTCTTCGAGGTCCTTGATGCCGTACTCAGCGAGGCAAGCCTCGATGCCTGCAAGTCTTCTTTCCTTGCCCTCAAACTTTACATTGTTAGACATATTCGTGCTCCTCCTCTCTTAGTTCTTTCTGGGATCAATATACTTAACAGCGTCGTCGTAACGACCGTAAGTCTTGATGTTGGATTCGTAAGCTTCCTTGGGATCGGTGCCTGCCTTGATAGCGTCCATCATCTTGCCGAGGTTTACGAACTTGTAGCCGATAACCTCGTTGTCGTTGTCAAGACCGAGCTCGAGGATATAACCCTCTGCCATCTCGAGGTAACGTACACCCTTTTCGCGGGTTGCGAAGATAGTACCGATCTGCGAACGAAGGCCCTTACCAAGGTCCTCGAGGGATGCGCCGACGGGAAGACCGTTCTCGGAGAATGCGGTCTGGCTGCGGCCGTAAGCGAGCTGCATGAAGATCTCGCGCATAGCTACGTTGATAGCGTCGCAAACGAGGTCGGTGTTGAGTGCTTCGAGAAGCGTCTTGCCCTGAAGGATCTCGCCTGCCATAGCAGCAGAGTGAGTCATACCGGAGCAGCCGCAGGTCTCAACGAGAGCTTCCTCGATGATACCTTCCTTAACGTTAAGGGTAAGCTTGCACATACCCTGCTGGGGTGCGCACCAGCCGATACCGTGAGAAAGACCGGAAATGTCCTTGATCTCGTAAGCCTTCACCCATCTGCCCTCTTCGGGAATAGGTGCGGGACCGTGCTTGGGGCCCTTAGCTACACAACACATCTGTTCAACTTCGTGAGTATAGTTCATTGTTTTATCTCCTTTATTTTAATATTGCATATTATTTACCATATCGCGTGAGTTATTCAAACACCTTGGCATTTGAACAATCGCGATAATACGAGGGGCTTTGCCCCTCGCGCTCCCCAGTCGGGGGAAGGCGTTGCTCTCAAACGCCGATACACCCTTCCCCCGACACCCCTAACCAGTCTCGGCTATTCGTGAGTAAATTTTATCACTCGAAAAACAAGCGCGCATTAGGTGCATCCCCAACCTCCTTGGCTCTCCGAGATTATAGAATTATCACAATATCTCAAAGCAGCGGCAGCCGAGCGGAAGGGGGTGTCGGGGGAAACCTGATCGGCGTCTGAGAGCTGGTTTCCTCCGACCTCTCGGCGGCGAGCCGCCGAGAGCATTAACAAGCGTTTACACGCTAATAAAAGTCAATACACGCGAGCGCGAACGCGCTCTTATCATTATGTAAAATTACTTAATGATCTCGCCGTAAACCTCGCCGAATGCGCAAGCAGCGTTTGCTTCATCGGTGTCGATGTGCATAGCAGCAGCGAACTTGGGGCTTACGCGGCAAACAACGTCGCCGAACACGGTGGTACGGTCAGCGTTCTCGATCTTTACGGATACAACTTCCTTATCCTCAACGCCGAACTTTGCAGCATCCTCGGGAGTTAAGTGGATGTGGCGCTTTGCAACGATAACGCCCTCGGAGATCTCAACCTCACCCGCAGGGCCAACGAGCTTGCAGCCGGCAGAGCCTGCAACGTCGCCGCTCTCACGAACGGGAGCGTTTACGCCGAGAGTTCTTGCGTCGGTAAAAGATACCTCAACCTGGGTTGCGGGACGAGCCGGACCGAGGATGATTACGTTAGCGATGGGCTTCTTGGGGCCAACGAGGGTTACGCGCTCCTCGCAAGCGAACTGACCGGGCTGGGAAAGATCCTTCTTGTGGGTAAGGGTTGCGCCCTTGCCGAAGAGGATCTCGATGTGCTCTGCGGAGAGATGCACGTGTCTTGCAGAGGTTTCAACAAGTACTTTGTTTGCCATGATATGATGTCCTTTCGTACATAAAATTTGTGATTTAAATATCATACATAGATATTATACAACATTTTCCTTAAAAAGTAAATGATAAAAAGATGAATTTTTGAAAAAACTAATGACGTATTTCTATGTAAAACGGCGAAAGGATGCAAAAATATGGCTGATAAAGAAAAAAACACGTCCGAGGAAAATCTCGATGCGATAGAAAAAACGGGCAGCGTTATGACCGACGCACGCTCGGGCGTACAGTGTATGACGATAATCGGTCAGGTCGAGGGACACTATCTTCTCGGCGAGAGCGCGAAAACGACCAAATACGAGCACGTCATTCCCCTGCTTTGTCAAATCGAGGAAAGCCGAGAGATACAGGGGCTTTTAGTGCTTCTCAATACAGTCGGCGGCGACGTCGAGGCAGGGCTCGCTATAGCCGAGCTTATCGCGAGTATGTCGAAGCCGACGGTGTCGATAGTGCTCGGCGGCGGGCACTCTATCGGCGTACCGCTCGCGGTTGCGGCAAAGCGTTCGTTTATCGTGCCGAGCGCGACGATGACAATTCATCCGGTACGCACGAACGGGCTCGTCATAGGTGTGCCGCAGAGCTTCGACAATCTGCAAAGGATGCAGGAGCGTATAACGGATTTTATCTGCCGAAACAGCAAGATCGAGGTATCCGAGCTGACGCACCTTATGATGTGCACCGACGAGCTTGCCACTGACGTCGGCTCGATAGTGGACGGCGAGAAGGCGGTAAGCCTCGGGCTTATCGACGAGGTTGGCGGGCTCGATGCAGCGCTGAAAGCGCTGCACGAGATGATCGCGCGATAGCGCGAGGGTGCGCGCTTTGCGCGCTATCTCCGTAGGGGGCGACGTCCCCGACGGTCTGTTTATGAGCGGCAACCGCTCGCTTTGTCCTCGCGCGCCTTGCGCGCTCGGGGAAACGAAAAGGGAGAGGAGGAAGATCGCTATTGCAGTTGGCGTAGCCAACTGCGCGAGTCGCAAGCGACATCGCCGCGCCA
>JAZNBZ010000302.1:0-5029 GCA_045587285.1 Candidatus Flemingiibacterium sp.
TATGAATACAATAGAAATGAGAGATCTGCTTTGCAGAATGGCAGTCGAGCCCGCCGACCGCGAGTTTATACTCGTGGCAAACGAGATAATGGGCGACGATATCGCGCCTATAGCCGAGGAATACTGCGAGTTCGATATGGCGATCTCGCGCGGCGACCTTTACAAGAGAACCAAGGAATACTTAAAGCGCACCGACGAAAAAACGGCGGAGGGCTACCATAGATATACCGCCGAGTTACTTTTCTGGCTGCTTACCGTGCCGTTTATGAAAAAGGAATATGAAAAGCGAGGAATACCCGAGCCGCTCCTCTACGAGAGCCTGACCGACGTTACCGTAAAAATACGCGAGTGCCGCGAGCTTTACGGCGTTACGGGCGTTTACTGTGACTGGTTCTTCCTCTTTACCGCACTGCGCATTTTCCGCTTCGGACGACTTGAGCTTGAGGTTTCGGAGTTTGTGCCCGAGAGCTACTCTCGCGCAGGCGTTGAGCTCAAAAAGGGCGACACGGTGTTCTTCTCGCACATTCCCTCCGACGGCAGAATGAGCGAGGAGGCTTGCATCGAGTCGTACAAGCGCGCGTACGAGTTCTTTAAGCCGCTTATCAAGGGTAACATTATGCCCGTTGTGTGCCACACGTACCTTTTCTGGCCGCCGTATCTCGGCAAGGTTTTCCCCGAAGAAAGCAACATCGGCAAGTTTATTAAGTCGTACGACATTGTATTTACTCAACCTTATGAGAAGTTCAACGACTGCTGGCGCGTATTCAACCGCAAGGATGACGGTACGACTGACAAGCTGCCGAGCGACACCACGCTTCGCAGAAGTTTCATTAAGTACATGAACGAGGGCGGAACCCACGGCAACGGCTACGGCGTTCTCCTCTTTGACGGTGAGCGCGGCGAGATCATAAGATAACCTTTAAACTGACAAAAAAGGACAGAGAATCTTTTAAAATTCTCTGTCCCTTTTATTTGTATCATCAGAAAAATTATCTTTCCCAATAGGGCAAGGTGAAGCCTTCGCCTGTTTTTCTTGCTTTGTAGTAGCAATTTGCCGCTACCGCTATGTCGAGTATTCCTGCTCCAACGGCGTTGAAGTATATGATCTCCTCGTCGTTCTCGCGAGGAGCTTTGCTTCCATTAAGTATTTCACCAAGCTCGGCGTGAATATCCTCGTCCCTAATAAGTCCGTCGCGCCACATAAACGCTACCGTGCTTATCATTCTGTGCTTTATGTTTTCCCAATAGTCAACGACTATCTTGCCCGAGCGCTTGACGCACTCGTAATCAACCTCATAGTCAGCCATATTCATAACGAGCGCGCCCGCCTTGAGCCATTCTCCCTTGATAAAAGGCTCCGATGCCAGGGTAACGCAGTCGATAATATCGCTGTCCCTTGCCGCCGCTTCAACGTCAAGCGTGGGAATAACCTCGAGGAAGGGGTACTTCTCGCGCACAAAATTCGCAAACCGCTCTGCATTGGCAAGCACGATGTCGTAAACGTAAAGCTTTTTGATAGTATCTCTGCCGATCAGTGCCGCTTCGAGCTGTGTGGGAGCCTGTGCGCCGGCGCCGCATATCAGCATAGTGGAAGCGTCGCTCTTTGCAAGCAGCTTTATTGCGATGCCGCCCGAGGCACCGGTTCGCATAGTGCTTACCGCCGTTCCGTCTGCAATGCAAACGGGCAGCTTTGTATCGGGATCGTTCAAAATGATTGTAACGCTCGCACGCGGCAGTCCATTTTTGTAGTTCTGCGGACCGCTTCCGATCCACTTGATACCTGCCATATCGTACTCTCCGCCGATATATCCCGGCATAGCGTTTATTCTGCCGAGGGTGTTCTCGTCCTCTGTGGTTTTACCCCATCTCATAACGCATTTTCCGGGAGCAATAACGTCTCCCTCGCGATTGAGAACGTAAACGCGCTCCACGTCGTGCATTACCTGCTTCATATCGAGAACGCCCAGGCGCTCCATCGCCTTGTTGTTCAAAAATATGATATCCACGTTTTCTGCGATTTCCATAATTTTTCTCCTTTATGAAAAATAATACTTTTAATCATTTTATCAAAAATCAAGGCAAACATCAACAATAGCATAAGTTGTGCTTGACACATCTTTGAAAATGTGCTAAACTGAATAGAAGAAATTTTGCATAGGAGAAAATTATGGAACTGCTGCAGCTTAAATATTTTTACGAAAGTGCTACATATGAGAGCTTTGCCAAAACTGCGGACGTATATATGGTGCCTGCCACGTCGGTTTCGGCATCGGTGAAAAGACTTGAAAGGGAGCTTGGGTGTCAGCTATTTGACCGACGCGCGAACAGAATATTTCTCAACAAAAACGGAATAAGGCTAAAGAACGCGCTTGCAGCAGCCTTTGCTGAGATAGATACGGCTATTGCCGACATAGCCTCTCACGGCGACGACAGAGAGATAAAAATTCTTGTAAGGGCCGTAAGAAGCGACGTTACGGGATTTATTATAGAATATAACGAAAAGCACCCGAGCACGGCTTTTAAAACCGTTTTTGATTTTTCAGATACGGACTACGAAAAATACGACGTGATAATCGACACCGACAACGCTATCGGAAACAAATTTGACTCCTTTGCGTTGTGCGATATAAAGCTTCGTCTAAAGGCTGCGAAAAGCCATAAGGTGCTGACTACGGCATCGAGCCTTGCCGAGCTTTCCCGTGCTCCGTTTATCTCGTGGGGAGAGCAGAGTAATATGCACAGGATACTCATAGATGCGTGTGAGCGCGCAGGCTTCTATCCGAATATAGCGGCAATTTCAAACGACAGAGAATGCTACGAGCGGCTTCTGCGCTCGGGCGTGGGAATAGGACTCGGACGGGAGGAAACCGAGGGTGACTGCGGCGCGCTAGTATACCTTGACCTTCCTGATTTTGACGAGAACTACTCGGTATTTTGCTATTACAAAAGGGAAAGCTGTTACGGCACCGTTAAAGGCTTTGTGGATTTTCTTAAAACGAAGGCAAGATAATAAAGACGGCATATCTCTTTTGAGATATGCCGCGTTTCCTATTCAAACACCGTTTCCACGATTCGCTCGCACGCCTCGGGCGAATATCTCCAGCGCGAGACGTGCCGCTCGTCCGACACTACCGTATTCGCGCGCGTCGGCGGCAGTGCGCGCCCCGTGTCGATTATCGCAAGCTTTATCTTCATTCGCTCGGGGATAATGTTTTTTATGTAGACCGCCGCGCTTTGCCCGACCGTCACGCCCTCGCGGTACTCGGCAAGCCCCGCCAAATTCGGCGTAAGCTCGACGAAAATGCCGTACGGCTCAACGCTTCGTACTATCCCCGTGACCGTCTGCCCAATCGAGAACAGCGCCGCGTTTTCCTCCCACGTGCCGAGCAGCTCACGGCGCGTCACGAAAATACGCGTCGGTACGCCGTCGGCGTTCTTGTGCACGTCGCGCACGACCACGCTTATCTCACTGCCGACCGACAGTCTGTCCGACGGGTGGGATATGCGCGACACGGACATACTGTCTATGGTGAGCAGTGAAACGATACCGCAGCCGACGTCAACGAACGCGCCGAACGGCTCAAGATGCGTTGCTTTGGCGCTTATAACGTCGCCCGGCGTGAGCCTTGCGAGATAGTTCACGGCGCAATCGAGCTGTGCCGCGCGTCGCGAGAGGCGTATAACGGGCGCGCCGACGCGCCGTCTCTCGATCTCCAGCACCTTAAAGCAGACCGGCTTGCCCACGCGCGTTATCACCGCGATGTCCTTGACGGGCTCGCCGTCCGTGTACTGCACCTCTGCCTTTTCGATGACGCCCGTGTAGTCGCCAAGGTCAACGAGAAGCTCGTTTGCGCCCTGCGCACGCGTTGCCACCGCCTCGAGTATGCGTCCCTCACGCATCGCCGCTTCGAGCGTGTCGAGCGAGGATAGGTATTCGCCGTTCTGCGGTGTGCCGATGAGATTTCCCTCCGTAAAATATGCTTCCGTCATTGTAGTTGTCCTCCGTTTTTATTTTGTTGCTACATTGTATGCATCGCAAAATTTAATATGACAACGGACGCAAAACCGTTGACAAACGGGAGCAATCGTGATAAAATGTTTACATAAACCGTGAAAGAAGGGTAACCTATGTTTATAGAAGAACGCCACGCGGCGATACTTGATATTTTAGCCGAAAAGGGAAGCGTTACCACCGCCGAGCTTCAAGCAAAATTCGGCATCAGCTACGACAGCGCAAAGCGCGATCTGCGGCTGCTCGAGGAGGCGGGCAAGCTTCGCCGTACACACGGCGGCGCGATACCCGTTGGCGAGCTTAATACGCCGACCTTGCGAAAAAGCACGGAGCCCGACGCCGCGGCAAACGAGCTTGAATTGATTGCCGAGTACGCGGTGTCGCTTATAAAGGAAAACGAGCTTTTATTCCTGCCGTCCGGGCGTATGGGCGAGGCGGTGGCGCAGGCGCTTCCGCGCACGCTACCCGTTCGCGTGGTTACGGGAAGCATTACCGTGGCGCAGATGCTCCGCCGACGCGAGAGCGTAACGGTGATTTTAGTCGGCGGCGAGGTCAACGCCGAGGGCGACTGTCACGACAGCTTTGCCGCCGATATGCTAAGGCGCTTTCGCTTTGACAAGGCGTTTATAGCGACCGACGCGGTGAGCGCCGATTTCGGTGCGTCCGTGTCCGACACGGCGGCGGTAGCGTACCTGACGGCGGCTGTTGACGGCGCAAAAAAGGTGATCGGACTTTATCCGTCGGCACGTGTCGGCACAGAGGCAAGCGTGTCGGTCTGCCCTGCGAAGCGTCTTGACGCTATCATAACGGACGGAAGTATCGACGGCGTGCGCCGTACGTTTGACGACTGCGGTGTTGCCGTGGTCGTGTGTGAGTAGGAATACTCGTTAGCGCTCTCGGTTGAGGGCGCTGATTTTATCTCGCGTGAGCGCGCTGCGCCAAGACGCGGACAAAAATAAGAAAGCCCTCCGAAAAAGGAGGCTTTCCATAAAGCAGTTTTTACCTGCCGATAGAAAA
>JAZNBZ010000303.1:0-3495 GCA_045587285.1 Candidatus Flemingiibacterium sp.
GTGAAAGAAGAACAGCCACCTATAAGATCATAACTGATTCCGGTGGAAACCGCTATACGTTTTTCTGTGATCTGACAGGAGCGTTAGTCTGTACGACTAAGAAAACCTACAAAGCGGATACACCCGAACAGGAATTGTTGCGGAACCAAGCTCCCTGTTGCCGTTCAGGAGGAACAGATGCATGCGGATGATCATGCTTCGGTAATGTCAAAGTGGGATAAGCAGCTCCCACAATATCCGAAATGGAATTGCGGAGGATCACATTTTGAGATCGAAGTGTATGACGGATTCACAACCTTTTCCGTAAACTTTGACGGAAACACTTTTCGTGCAAAACAAGCCGTGGAGCAGTTTCATCATCTTCTTTCAATATCCAACGCTTCGGCGGCGTTATCGGTATGTAAAGCGGGTAATGTCGATCTGATCCTGATGGACGTGATGACCGAGCTTTACCGAAGCGGACTGGACGCGGCGGAAGAAATTAAAAAGCAGTTCCCGCAGATCAAGATCATCATCGTCACCTCCATGCCCGAATACTCCTGGATCTCGCGTGCAAAGGAGATCGGCGTGGATTCCTTTTGGTACAAGGACGGGCAGAAATCGAGGATCCTCGACGTGATGGAGCGCACGATGGCGGGGGAGCGGATCTTTCCGGACGAAACGCCGCTCATCCGCATAGGCAACGCCACCAATCACGAATTCACCGAGCGCGAGCTGGACGTACTCAAGGAACTGACCACGGGCGACACCAACGCCGAGATCGCGGGGCGGCTTTTCATTTCGGTAGCGACGGTGAAAAGCCATATCCTGCACCTGATGGAAAAAACGGGGTTCAAGACCCGCACCGAGCTTGTTTCCGAAGCGCGGGGGCTTGGGATCGTGATCAAAGATACAAAACCGGAACAAAAAACACAAGGAGATAAACGATATGGGAAAGCCGGATCTCACCGAAGAAGAACTGAAGCGCCTTCTTGAAGAACAGAAGAAAAAGGTGGAAGCGATGCTCGCCGCCATGACGCCCGAAGAGCGCGCCGACGCCGAAAAGAAGTTTGCCGCCATGCGGGAAGCGGACGAGGCCGCCATGCGCAAAACGCTGGGCGACGCGCGAAAAGTCATGGAAATGAATACGGCGCAGGAGCATCATACCGTCCCGTATCCCGGCGCGTACGTCCCCGACGGGGCGCGGAGCGACACCGAAAAACCGGTCCGCTTCTGCCAAAACTGCGGCGCGCAAGCCGGCGACGGGAAGTTCTGCGAATACTGCGGCTCTCCCCTGAAATAACGATGAAAACACTTTTATTGATCGCGGGGATCGTCCTTGCTGGAGCAGGCGTTTTGGCGCTATCCTTTTCCGCACTCAACCTGTTCTGCTTCCGTTCCGTGCTCGACGGTTCTCCTGAATTATACGCAGCCATGCACCGCCGTTTTGTCATATTCTGCATCACAGGAGTTCTTCTCGCCGCCGGCGGCGCCGTCTGCCTGTTTTTCCGCTTCAAAGAATAAAACTCCCTGCCCGGCGGGTTTTTCTTTTTAGGATGCAAAAACAGCCGCATGGCTGATGTGCAAATGATGGAATACAGATATAATGATGTTGGATATCATTTAAAGTAAGTATGAAAGGAAATGCAAATATGAAAAGAATAACAGCTATCGCACTTGTCCTTATCATGGTACTGTGTCTTGTCTCCTGCGCCTCCTCCGGCGACGGCTCTGTCAGCGGTACTTATAAGCTTTACGCCCTCGATTACGATGAAGGTCACGCTGTCTTCGCCGACGAATTTTTCTCCGGTGAGAACTACGTATTACTAAAAGACGGCGGCAAAGCCGAAATGTGTCTCGAGGACGACATCGCGGATGCGACGTGGAAGATGAGCGGAGACCGCATCACCGTAACTCTTGACGACGGAGATATGGAAGGCACGCTTAAGGACGGCATACTGACCTTGGTCTCCGACGGTTCAAATCTCTATTTTGTCAAAGACGGCGCCTCTACGGAGGGCATCAAAGCCGTCACACTCGACGAGCTCTTGCACGGACTTGTTGACGAACCCAATACTTCTGAGGGCAGCGAACTTCAGAGAAAGTGGAACGGCTGGTATTACGGCTGTCTTGACATCAACGGCAGCGAGGGCGGCTGGGAATCTGCCAATGGCCTGACCTTCGATGCGGCCATGCGGGTGGAGCTGGATGCGGACGGCCATGGCACCCTGATCATCTACGATCCCTACGGGGCGTTCGCGGTCAATCCCGACCACAACAACCGCTATGTCGTGATCGACTGCCATGCGGATGCGTCCTATCTCTACGGCGACAGCGGCACCGCCTTTGACTACGACATCAACACCTCCGACTGGATCGTTGTGCGCAATCTGGACAACCAGGACAAGCTGAACGTCGGCTCGTCCTACACAGACGAGAACGGCAACAAGCTGGGTTACGATTTCACCTTCCTGCCGTGGGGCGACCGTTGGGAGAAGGAGACCTACCAGCAGTTTATCCCTCACTTCGACGAGTATCTGGCAAAGCTGGATGAGGGATGGAGCGATCCCTTCGGCGAATTGTCCGACCCTCTCGGCACGGACAGCGGTAATTCGGGCGGCAACGCGGGCGGCGACAGAACGGGCACCAAGCTCGACGTGAACGGCCGCGGGATACTCAACGTCTACTACCCCGCCGAACAGTTCGAATACGACGATACGTACGGCAAGCTGAAAAACGAAGCGACAGGCGTCGGCATACTGATCGACCCGATGCTCGGCGCGACGAACCTTGCGGAGCTGAAGCAGTCTTACGAAGAAAACAACAGCGACGAGGACGACTATTCTCTGAAAGAGACGACCTTGAACGGATATAAGGCGATCATAATGACGTATTCCGACTGGCTCGGCGCGACGATGCGCATTGACATTGACTTCGGCGGAAACCACGACGGCTGGTACGGCGTAAGTTTCGTGGTGTCCGGCGACTCGCTCTCCGACTGTGATACGGACGTCGTCTGGTCAATCATCAATTCGATGGAACTCGTCAAGTAAAGAGCACCTGAGGATTTTTCTGCTCCTATTGGGTGAAAGATATGAAAAAATGGTTTTTGATAGCGCTCGGCGCTTTACTCTTGCTGCTTTGTTCCTGCAAAACGAATCAAGGAGATACGGCTATGAACGATTTGGACGTCGTCGGAACGAAAGAAATATCCGTCACATTCGTCAACGGCGTGGAAGATGCGGATATCTGGATACTTCCGCAAACAGATGAAAACCTCGGAACCACGCTGTGGGGAACGCCGACTCTGAAGGATTCGGTCAAGGACACGATCGGAACGTGCCGGGTAGAGGGCGGTGCGGAGAATTATATCGTCAGGATCATCGATGCGGATGAGGCATATTACGCCGCAAGTGATTTCATCCTTCTCGACGGATACACCGTCCGGTTTACGTCGGACACGGATAAGTACGACGCCGCTCTCACCGTCATCGACGAGAACGGCAGTGTGATATG
>JAZNBZ010000304.1:0-2056 GCA_045587285.1 Candidatus Flemingiibacterium sp.
TCGCACGACCAAGTACATAAACTTCACGGCAGATACGTATTGGCTTCAGTACGGCGGCGTAAGCGTTGCGGATTTCCTTTTGAAGTTAAGCGGCAGAATTGAGTGCGTGCATCTTAAGGATTACAAGATGCTCACCACTAAAAAGGACGACGGCAAGTACGAGGTAAAGCCCGTGTTCGCGCCCGTTGGCGACGGTACGCTTGATTTCAAGGCGGCTGTGGCGGCGGCAAAGGCGAGCGGCGCGAAATATTTCCTCGTTGAGCAGGACAACGCTCCCGAGCTTGACGATCCGTTTGGACTTGTAAATCAGAGTATTAAATACATAAGAGAGGTACTTTAAAATGGAAAAGGTAAGATACGGAGTTATTGGACTCGGCAATCAGGGCACGTTTTACGCGCACAAGCTTATCGACGGCGGTCAGACACCGGGCGCGGTGCTCAGTGCGGTTTGCGACGTTAACCCCGCTCGACTTGACGCTCTGCGCGAAAAGCTTGAGAATTCCACCCCCGAATATTTCGACGACTACAAGAAGATGCTCGACTCGGGGCTTTGCGACGCTGTGCTCGTTGAAACTCCCCACTATCAGCACCCCGAGATAGTTATCGAGTGCTTAAAGCGCGGCATCAACGTGATCTGCGACAAGCCTGCGGGCGTTTACGCAAAGCAGGTCAAAGAAATGAACGCCGTAGCGGAAAAGTCGGGCGCGAAGTTCGCTATGATGTTCAATCAGCGCACCAACTGCGTTTACCGCAAGATGCGCGAGCTTATTGCAGGCGGCGAGATCGGCGATATTCAGAGAGTTACCTGGATAATCACCGACTGGTACCGTACGCAGAGCTACTATGACGGCGGCGATTGGCGTGCTACCTGGGCAGGTGAGGGCGGAGGCGTTCTCATCAACCAGTGTCCGCATCAGATCGACCTCGTTTCGTGGGTGCTCGGAAAGCAGCCGAGGTACGTCAACGGCTTCTGTCAGTACGGCAGATGGCACGACATTGAGGTTGAGGACGAGGTAACGGCGTATTTCGAGTACGACAACGGCGCGACGGGCGTGTTCATCACCACGACGGGCGAGGCTCCCGGCACGAACCGCTTTGAGGTTTCGGGCACGAAGGGTAAGCTCCTCTGTGAGGACAACAAGCTCTTCTTCTATAAGAACGAAACCGACTCGCAGGAGTGGTCTAAGACGAGCGAAAACGGCTTCAGAAAGCCGCCTATGGAAATAATCGAGGTCGAAACCGACGGCGAGAACTTCCAGCACGCAGGCATTATCAACAACTTTACCGAAACGCTTCTCGGCAAGGCAGAGCTTTTCGTTGACGGCAAGGAGGGCATCAACGGCGTTGAGCTTATGAATGCTATCGAGCTTTCCGGCTGGAAGGGCGGCGCACGAGTACAGCTTCCCGTTGACGAGGACGAGTATCTTACGGAGCTTAACCGTCGCCGTGCAACCTCGCGTCACAAGACGGTAACGAATTCGAAGGTAGCCGACACGACCGGCACGTTCTAAAAAACATAAGGAGATTTATACGATGTCTACAGTAACTTTACACGATGATGCACAGGTGATTCGCGATATAATCGCTGCTGCAAAGGCGAATGGCGAAGATAGCGCGGTCATTCCGAGGACAAACCCGATTACCGGTGCTGAAATTTACAATATCGCTTCGACAGTGTGGCTTGATTCCGACACAACCGTTATCCTCGACGGCTGCACGCTCCGCTTTGCAGACGACGTGACCTGCAATATGTTTGCAAGCGTCGGCGCGTGGGACAACCGCGATAGCGAGGCTGTCAATAAGGGTTATAAGAATATCAAAATTCTTGGCAAAAACGGCGCGAGATTTGAAGGCGGCAACTCCAACGGACAGACGGAGAAAACCGTTTCGGTAAAATATCATATGACTCACAATTCCTTCATTTTCCTTCGTAACGTTGAGGGCTTTGAGATTGGCGGAATAGAGTGTGTTGAGCCGAGATATTGGTGCTTTACGAATATTGCCGTACGTCACGGAAGCATTCACGATATCCGTTTTGATTGCCATAACAAAATGC
>JAZNBZ010000305.1:0-1948 GCA_045587285.1 Candidatus Flemingiibacterium sp.
AGCCGTCGAGCTTGTAAGAGAAAACGGAGCGGACGCGCTTAACGCGAGGGCGGTAGCCGCCGCGCTCGACTGCTCGACACAGCCGATATTCTCAAATTTCGCCACGATGGACGAGCTTCGCTTTGCCGTTATCAAGGCGGCTGACGAGCTTTGCGGCGAGTATATACGACGCGAGGTGGAGAGCGGGAAATATCCGCCGTACAAGGCGAGCGGTATGGCGTATATCCGCTTTGCCAAGGAGGAAAAGTCGCTGTTTTCGCTGCTCTATATGCGCGACCGCTCTTTAGAGGATGCAAGCGCAGAGGGCGAGCTTACGGCTCAAATGGAGGGCAGAGTACACGACAATACGGGACTTTGCGGCGACGACACGAAGCTTTTTCATCTTGAAATGTGGGCGGTAGTGCACGGAATCGCGTCAATGCTCGCGACGGGATTTGTAGAGCTCGATTGGGAGCTTATCAGCAAGATGCTGACGGACACGTATTTGGGACTGAAAAAGCAGTATGGAGTGGAGTGATATTATGGATGCAATTAAAATTGAGGGCTTAACTAAAAAATATAAGGACGTCGTTGCCGTCGATTCTCTTGACCTTACCGTAGAGTCGGGCGAGCTTTTCGCGCTTCTCGGCATCAACGGCGCGGGCAAGACTACGACGATAAAAATGCTGTCCTGCCTCACCGCACCGACGTCGGGCGACGCCCTTTTGATGGGGCACAGCATAAAGAGCGACGCGGCGGCGGTAAAATCGCTTATCGCGGTGTCACCGCAGGAAACGGCTGTCGCACCGGGGCTTTCTGTGCGCGAAAATTTAGAGCTTATATGCGGCGCGTACGGCTTTTCGAAAGAAAAGCGTGAGGCGAAGATAAATGAGGTGGTAGAGCTTTTGTCGCTTGGCAGCGTGATAGGAAAAAGGGCAGGTAAGCTGTCGGGCGGCTGGCAGCGCAGGCTCAGCATAGCTATGGCGCTGATAAGCGAGCCGCAGATACTTTTCCTCGACGAGCCGACGCTCGGTCTTGATGTTATCGCAAGGAGCGAGCTGTGGGATATAATCCGCGCGCTGAAGGGCAGAGTTACGGTGATACTGACCACGCACTATATGGAGGAGGCGGAGACATTATCTGACCGTATAGGTATTATGAAGGACGGACGGCTTCTCATCTGCGACAGCGCCGCGAATATAAAGGCGGCGGCAGGTACGGATAAATTTGAGGAAGCGTTCGTGCGGATAGTCAAGGAGAATACGAAATGAAAACACTCAGCTTTGCAAGTCGAAACACGAAGGAAATACTTCGCGACCCTCTTAATTTAGCCTTTGGACTTGGCTTTCCGCTCGTGCTTATTTTACTGCTCAGCGCAATTCAGGCAAACGTGCCTGTAGAACTTTTCGAGATATCGCATCTCACACCGGGCGTTACCGTGTTCGGGCTTTCGTTTATGACGCTGTTTTCCGCGACGGTAATCTCGAGGGACAGAAAAAGTTCGCTTCTTCATCGCCTCTATACCACGCCGATGACGCCCGTCGATTTTATCCTCGGCTACACTCTGCCGCTCCTTCCGATATCCGTCGCGCAAAGCGTAATATGCTACGCGGCGGCGCTCATCCTCGGGCTCGAGCCGACGGTAAATATACTGTACGCCGTTATTTTTATCATACCCGTTTCCGTTCTTTACGTCGCGCTCGGGCTGCTTTGCGGAAGCGTGTTTACCGACAAGCAGGTCGGCGGCATATGCGGTGCACTGCTCACGAACGTGTCCGCGTGGCTTTCGGGGATATGGTTTGACCTTGAGCTTGTTGGCGGCGCGTTCAAGAAGATCGCGTACGCGCTGCCGTTCGTGCACGCAGTTGAGCTCGAGCGTGCGGTGCTTGCGGGCGATTTCGGCGCGATATTCCCACATATATGGTGGGTGCTCGGCTACGCGGCGGCGACGCTTGTTTTAGCGGTACTG
>JAZNBZ010000306.1:0-10077 GCA_045587285.1 Candidatus Flemingiibacterium sp.
CAAACCTTTACCATTATACCACGGAGGCTTAATTGTTTCAATATTTCGGCTTGCTTGCAGCTCGCCGGATTTATCTTTACTGAAGCGGTTTACTGCTCCCCCGGTAGAACCGGGGGTTTATTTCCGCTACCAACAAAAAGCCCCTCGCGGCTTAACGCCGCGAGGGATCTTATTTTTACCAAGCACCGGTAGCGCTTCCGAGATATACTCTCCTGATGAGATTGAGCTCGCCACTTGCAACCGTGCCGTCCTTGTTGTTGTCAGCCGCAAGCTTGTTGAGCGCCGACGTAGCAAAGCCGGAGTCGAGATACAGACGTCTTGCAAGCGTGTAGTCGTTGACCATTATCCTGCCGTCGCCGTTAACGTCACCGTAGAATCTGATGATTATCTGCGAATTTTCGGTGAGAGTGGTCTTGAATCTGTATCTGCCGCTCGCTGCGGTTGCGGAAAGTCTTGTGTAGGTCACGCCGTCGTGAGTTACGAATACGCGGCATACCTTATCACAGCTTACGTAGAACGTGTTTGTAACGTCTGCTATCCAACCGCTTGTGGGCGCAGTAACGACTGCCGCACCGCCGGTCACGTTAATAAGATTGTCGGTTTCGAAGCCCTCGATAATATTGGGTGCGTCACATACGTAGCAGTATCCGTCCTCGAACTGATGTCCGGGCGCTTTTTCGATTACCGTCGTACGGCTTATCTCCTCGTCACAAACGTCGCAGTAAACTACCTCGTCGTACGAGCCATCCGTCGTACAGTCGCCCTCAACGATATTTTCCTTAACAGCCGCCGCAGGGGTATGCGAGCCGCCGCCAACGAGCTCCTCCTCGTAGTGAGTGCGCACAAGCTCGATACCGCAAATCGCGCAGTAGATAACCTCGTCGTAGCTTTCAGCGATAAAGCAGCTTCCCTCAACGTAGTCCTCGATAACCGCATCGTCGTGAACGTGCTCTATAACGTCCTCTGCGAGAGTGCAGTTTACGCTGATGCCGTATACGTCGAACGGCTCGTCGGTGACGTTCTTCTGAACGTCAGCCGTGGTGTAGGTCGCGTTGTCGTACTGAAGCAGAGTGTTCGGATTCGTTACGACGATGCCGTCGTTAACGATGTCAAGTCCCGTACCCGTGAACTCAACCTTCACGATAGTCTTTGCTGCGGAAAGCGTGAAGGGGAACGTAAGCTTCGTGAATACGTACGCGCCTGCGTCGAGCGTGTCTGCCGACGCGCCGCTTGCCGTCGCCGTAGTGCTGGTACCGTCGCTGAAGTATACCTTCGCGGTAACGTCAACGCCGTTGTAGTTCGTATCAACGTAGTTAAGACCGTATCTTGAGTCAACGTAGGTGAGAATACGGCGGGTGTACGCGCTCGACACGCGGAAGTATGCGCTTACGGACGCGCTTCCCGACTCGGCGGCAATGCCGTCGTAGAGCTCGTATGCGATCTTGCCGACGCCGTCCGCGTCGCCGTTCGCCTCGGACTTCATATACTCGGTGACCTCGGTCTGTGCGCTTCCGCCCGTTATGGTAACGTCGTACCAATCCTTGTAGTAGGAGGTATACATATCCGACTCGTCGGTGGAGAATACCACCTCGCCGGCAGAGTATACGGAGCCGCTCACGGGCTCAACCACGCTGATGACCAAATCGTCAATATCAATACTCTGAATATGGAGTCGGCTGGAGGAGCCGCAGAACGTGAATGCTCCGGTTCCGACCGCCGCAGGCGTGAACGTGAACTCGGCGGTCTGCCAACCGCTATCGTGTGCAACGTTCGCGGGATTCGGCGAGAGCTGGAGATCCGCAGCCACTACCTCGCCCGCCGTATTGGTTTTCGTCGCAGCGCCAACGAAATAAAGTCGAAGCGTCGGTGCTATATCGGAGTCGTTGTTCCTGTAGGAAATGGAAAGCTTATAGGTCGTGCCTACCTCGAAGGCGTCTACGGTCTGGATCGTGCCCTTCGAGCTGTTCGTTGCTCTTACGCCGAAGTGTGCGTACTCGTTGGTGTCAACGCTCGTCTTTGCGCCGCCGGTCCACTTACCCATACCCTTCGTAAGCTCGGTATCGGTAGCGGTGAGCGGAATGAACGTGTAAAGCTTTTCTGCGGCGAAGGTCTCTGCGGTAGAGCCCTCGTAGCCGTAAATTACGAAATTATCCGCCGTTCTGTAGAAGAGATCGCCGTTAATCGTAACGGTCGCGGAATTGAAAATCGCCTTTTCAAGCGCGTCGCACTCGTAGAACGCCTGCGCGCCTATCGAGGTCACGTTAGTGGGAATATTTACCGACGTAAGCCCATCACAATCCATAAACGCATTAGCGCCGACGGTCGTAACTGCCGAGCCGATGGTAACGCTCTTAAGGTTATCCGCGTAAGCGAACGCGTAAGGGCTTATAGACGTAACCGTGCTCGGAACGGTGAAGGACGTACCGGACTTTCCTGCGGGATAGCAGATCACTCCGATCTTGGTATAAACGTAGCCCCACGAGCTGAAGCTATATTCTCTCTTGCAGGCGTAAAGGACACCCGATTCGGTGATATACTTGGAGCTGCCGCTCGCTACGCTTATGCTTGTCAGCGACGTACAGCCGAGGAACGCATAGTCACCTATCTTGACGGAGGAGTTCGAAAGCGAAATGCTCGTGAATTTCTTACAGTTGTAGAAAGCATACGTTCCTACCGTGGTAAGCTTGCTTCCGAGGTCGAACTGCGCAAGCTTTTCACAGCCTGCGAAGGCATAGTCGCCGATAGTCGTTGTGTTAAGCGAGGGGTTTATGTACTCAAGGCTCTTACAGTTGTAGAACACACCTGCCGGGAACGCTTTTACCGCGTCGGGAAGAACGACGCCGCGAAGGCTCTCGCAGTAGCCGAACGCATACGCGCCGATAGAGGTAACACTCGAGGGAATGTCAATAAGCTCGAGGTTCTTGCAGTTGTAGAACGCGTAAGCGCCGATAGAGGTCGCGCCCGACTCGACGTAAACGTTCTTTATAACGTCGCGGTACTCGTACCACGTTGCGTGGTCGGTACCCGTCCACTCGGCGTACATAGCACCCGTACCCGTAATATACATATCGCCGTTGTCGTAAAGGTCCCAAACGAGGTTGTCGCCGCAAACGCCGAACGCGATAACGTAAGGCTCGTAGAAATACGTGAAGGTGAGGCTGTTGTCTTTAGCGTAGGTGTACGCCGCGGAGTCCTTGTAAACGACGAGCGTTGCGTACTGCGATTCTGCAACTATGTCCTCGCCGATAGCGGTCACGCTTGCGGGAATACCGAGCGAATAGAGCCACTCGCAAGCCGCGAACGCGCGCGCTTCAACGGTCGTGACGGTTTCAGGAATTAAAACGTAGTTGAGAAGCGAGCAGCCTGCGAACGCAGACTCGCCGATGGCGGTTACGCCCGAGGGCCAATCAATGCTCGAGAGCATATAGCAGCCCTCGAAAAGTCCCATAGGAATAGCCGCGATACCGTCGGGAAGCTCTGCGCCCGTCAAGGACTTACACTTATAAAAAGCGTATATGCCGATCGAGGTAACGCTATCGGGAAGCGCTATGCTCTCGAGGCTGTAGCAGTAGCCGAACGCATACGCGCCTACCGAGGTAACTCCGCTCTGGATATCTATCTCAACGAGCGCCGTACAGTTGTCGAACGCATACGCGCCTATAGTCTTAACGGTGCTTGAAAGCTCGACGTACTCGACGCACGCGAGACTGCGGAACGCGGACGTACCGATAGCAGTAACGCCGTCGCCGACGATGATAGCGTTGATAGCATCAGCGCTTGCATACCACGGAGTGTCAGCGGCGTCTGTAAAATCGGGAATAGCACCCGTACCGGATATAACGAGCGAGCCGTCGCCGTACACCTTCCAGGTAAGTCCGGTGGAAAGCGTGCCCGAGGTTACGTCCGAGGTCGTGCCGTAAAGCGCCGACTCCTGTGCCTGTTCTTCCGTTTGAGCAGGCTCCGTGATTTGTTCGAGTTCACTGATTTCCGTGGGCACGTCTTCCTCAACAGATTTCTCGACTGCCGAGGCGTCACCCTCTGAAAGCGTGTCGTCGGCGGCAAAGGTTCCGCCAAGCTGCAAGAGCATTGCCGCGGCAAGTAATACGCTTATCGTGCCGTGAGATAACTTCTTCATTACTGTCCTCCTGTGATAAAAGAGCTTATATGCAAATCTTTTGGATATATTTTCGGAAATATTTTCGCATAATATGACAATTCTATTCTATTATAACATACCCGTGTCGAATAGTCAATAGAATTCCGACGATTTTTCTATAATTTTCTACCCCTTCGCGAAAAAACGCAGCAGAAAAAACGCCATTGACAAACGGCGCCTTTAGGGGTATAATATTGTCAAGGCATATCACAGTTAAATATACGTTTTTCAGGAGGAAAAGCTATGAAAAAAACTCTTATCAAGCTACTGTGCATCGCGCTGGCAGTTTTATTGCTCGGCGCCGTGGCACTTGCCGCAAGCGCCCCTCTCAAGACCATCAGCGCATACTTAAACTACGCCGTAACCGTCAAGTATAACGGCGAGGAACAGAAAATGTACGACGCCAACGCCGAGCGCGTATACCCGATCACGTACAACGGTACGACCTATCTGCCCGTCAGAGCTCTCGCGGACCTTTTCGGCATCGCGGTTGACTGGGACGGCGAAAATAACGCCGTACTGCTCGGCGAGGGCGAGTCCTACGTTAACACCGACTCGTCGATACTTAGCGTATACGACGGATACAGCTTTACACGACTTCCCTTCGAGGTTGACGGAATCACCTTCAACTCCGTATCCGTTGACGGCACGAGGGTTACCGTAAGCGTTACCAACAACACGGGCAAGGCTATCGGCGGCAACTCTACCGTTATGTACTCGTGCGACGCCGGCTCCTCGTCTACTATCGAAAAGGGTACGTTCTATCTTGAAAATATGAACGACGGTGAGACCGCGCTCGTAAGCTTCGTGATTGACAAGAAAACGCTCCGTATCATCTTCAACGGAGTCACCGTGCGTCCCGGTGCCGCTACCGACAGCGATGCACCCACGTGCAGCATAATCGAGGTAACAAAGCTTCCGTACGAGGTTGACGGCATCACCGTAAACTCCGTTTCCATAGACGGCACGAAGGCGACCGTCAACGTAACCAACCATACGGAAGCGGCTATCAAGGCGACCTCCAACGTCGCGTACAAGCTTTACAACGCAAACGGCGAGATCATCAAATCGGGCGGTATGTCCCTTGCGGCGCTTAACGACGGCGAGTCTGCCGACGCGGTGCTTTATTTAGAGAGCGGCACGGTAAAGATCCTCTTCGGCGACGCTGCGGTATACGGTCAGTGATCATAACCAACGGCTCAGCCGATGGTTTTCACTTTTGCCTTCCTCCGAGAGGAAGGTGGCATTGCGAAGCAATGACGGAAGGAGCCTGCGGGCACAACAGAAAAAATATTCTATGATTTAATTCCCGAGCTCTCCCTCAGTCACCTTCGGTGACAGCTCCCTCCCGGAGGGAGCCTAACGCGGCACGCGGGACTTTTCAACGGCAAAAGGCTATACGGAACCACCGCCTCAGCCGATGGTTTTCACTATACAAAAAACGAAAAACCACCCATAACGGGTGGTTTTTTCTTGCTTTATCACAGATCAGTGCTCCTGGTCGCACAGCATCAGTATACCGGCGATAGTGCTCATGAAGAGGAGCGTGCAGACCTTTAATGCGATGCTTACGGGGCGGCCTTCCTTGATGGCGTTGAAATAGCTTACCGTCATAGGAATGCACCAAGCGAGCGGAATAAGCATCCAGCCCATTCCGACAGTTGCGAGTATCAAAAGGATCTTAACGGCGATAACGATACCCGAGTCAGCCTTGGGTGCGGCAGGTGCGGCGGTTGCGGCGGGTGCGCTCGCAGGCGCCGTAGCGGTATTTGCATTTGTGAAGGTACCGCAGTTCGAGCAAGCGTTAGCCTCGTCCGGAAGAGCGGTTCCACAGTTTCCACAGTATTTCATAGCTTTTCACCTCTGTAAGTATTACTCCACCAATTAACGCGGTGAAGCAATTTAATTATACACGACTTTTACGAATTAGTCAAGAATTTTGACGCAAAAGGTGATCTTTAAAGCAAATTTTTTAACTCTCGCCCTTCCTCATACAAAAAACCGCCCTCGAGGGGCGGTTTTGCCGTCTTACGACAGCATTATTTTAATTATCTCCGAGTCGGTCTTGCGCATACCGTCCACCGCAAGTCGGTTGACGTTGCGGATAGTGTTCTCAACACCCTTCGACACGATTCCGTCGCCGTCAAAAAATTGACTTCCCTGCCTGAACATCTGCATACCGAGCAAGCCTGCCTCAACGGCGGACGCTATTTTCGCCGCACAGCTCGCTTTAGCGCCGTCGCAGATAACGCCCGAATTTATGGCTATAGCGTTGACCACGGTGTGCGCGATCTCGCGAAAGCTGCCGCCGTACAGATACGTTACGCCTGCCGCCGCGCCGCAGCCCGCGCTGATAACTCCGCAGTACGCGCTGAGCGGACCGATACCGCTCTTTAGGTGAAGCGTTACGAGGTTTGACACCGCAAGCGCGCGGTAAAGCGCCTCGTCGCTCACGCCAAGCTCGCGCGCATAGATAACCACGGGAACGGACGCCGTAATGCCCTGATTGCCCGAGCCCGAATTGATGATAACCGGCTTTTCACAGCCGCCCATACGTGCGTCCGACGCCGCCGCGGCGTACGCCTTCGCGCGGGTGATAACGTCGTTGTTGCGCGTGGCGAGGATGACCTGACCGATGCGTGCTCCGTAATTGCCGCGAAGCCCCTCCTCGGCGATAGCCATATTGCACTCGATCTGGCGGTCGAATATCGCCTTTACGTCCGCTGTATCAAGCGTGTCGGCAAACTCGACTATACGCTCGACCGAGAGCTGCTCCTTATCCTCCGAGGACTCGCTCGCGTTACTCTCCGTGTTTCGGCTGTAGACCGTCTGGGAGTCGCGCTCTATACAAACGATGTTCGTGTGGTCGCCCGCGATACGGCAAGCCGCCGTGTGACCGCCGCCCGAAAGCGTGATGAAAATGTCGAAAAGTGCGCCGCTGTCCGACTCGCGGACGGTGAACTCCGCCTTTTTCAGATACCGTGCAATCTCTGCCTGCTTTTCTTCGGTTATATTGCTGATAACGAGTAATTGACGCTCAGGCTCGCCCGCGACGATACCTGCCGCCGCAGCCGCTTCAAGCCCGTGCATACCGCCCGTATTCGGCACTATAACACTCTTTACATTTTTGATTATATTCGCGCTGACGCATATATCAACCCTCTCAGGCAGACAGCCAAGCTCGCGCGCGGCGGATGCTGCCGCATAAGCTACCGCAATCGGCTCGGTACAGCCCATAGCGGGCACGAGCTCTCGCCTGAGCAGGCGCACGTACGCGTTGTAAATACTCTGTTCCATAAGCTCTCCTTGCATTTTATTGCAGATACTGTCGAATTATGACTTCATTATAACATTTAGCCGCTCGATTGTCAATAGGCGATGTACAAAGCAAAAACGCACCGCAAGGGTGCGTTTTCGTTTTCTGGCAAGTAAAGCCGCAAAAGATATCAAACGTTATGTTGTATCTGATACAATACCATAACAAATCTCTTCTGTGATCTTTAGCTTGAATTTTATTATTAATCAAGCAAATCGCGTCGGCTTGCTTCAGACCACAGATCGAGCTCTCGGGAATACGGGCCGTCACTCATGTATATACCGCGCGCTTTGAAGTCGTCTATTGCCTTTTGAATATACTCATACTCTGCGAGCAAACGCTCGTCACTCATTTCAGCAGGCGGTGTCAGGCTTACGTACCAATCGGGATGCTTTCTGTAATCCTCCGGAATCGGGGGATCAAGCTTTATTGCACCCTGCTTAACGGTCTTGCGGAGTGTTTCGATAAGTGCACCGTTGTCCGTCGGAGCAACGTAGTAACGGTAAAGGAACGTTACTATCTGCGCACGGGTGCAGACAGTGTTCGGCGTAAAGTTGGTTCCGCCGGTGCCTGCGGTGATGCCGTTTTCAACCGCCCACGAAACGGCGTTCTCGAGAACCGAGCCGCGATCAATATCGGAGAACGGAACGGGCTCGCCGATTTTCGCACCCGCAAGACGCCAGAAATACTCTACCGTGGATGCACGGGTGCAGGGCGTATTCGGTCTGAAATATTCGTCGGAGGGAACGTGAACACCCTTCTCTCTTGCCCAAATAGCAGCCTTGTAGAAATAGTCGCTTTCCTTTATATCAACGTAAAAGTTTTGAAATTTCGGTTCGGGCGAGCCTGCCGCACGCCACATGAAGGTAAGTATCTGTGCGCGTGTACAGGTGCTGTTTGGCGAAAACGCGGTTGCGCTTGTACCAACAGTAATCCCCTTCTCAACTGCCCAGCTTACAGGAGTTGCAAAATAGTCGCTGTCCTTAACATCCGAAAACTTCGCCGTGGCAGCACACAATGTAACCGACAGCACGGATACAATAGCGCAAATACATAAGATAACACCTAAAAGTCTTTTTTTCATCGTTTTTCTCCTTATCCTTCTGTTAATTCACAGTATCTCTGAATCATAGCCGCAGCCTCAACACGTGAAGCCATACCCTTGGGATCAAGAACACTTCCGAATACAGTATAGCACAGTAATCGATGTTTTTCAAGTGGATTTTTGCGCTTCTCGGATAAAAAAGCCACCCCTAGGGCGCATCCGAATAAGGATGTTATCTAAATGACCGATTGAGGGCAAAAACAGAAAAGCCATTACAGATTATAAGTTTGTAATGGCTTTTCTGCGCTTTGTGATGTATTTATGGTATGGCATATCGTAACAAATAATTATCAATTAAATTATCGGTTTTACGCTGGACTTCTTAGAGCTTCTGTGATATTGTTGTATTATCAAATACAAGGAGATAATGATATGAAATACACAAGAAAATGCCCTAAATGCGGCAGAACTGAAATTTACAGAGTTGAGGCAGTTGTTGGCAACGGATACGCTTCAGGAAATGTCATCCCGACCGGATTAATTGGTATAATCAAGGTGAATAGATGCGTCTGTGGAACTTGTGGGTTTTGTGAGGAGTGGATTGATACCAACAACTTAAACACTATTCGCCGAAAGTTTCCCCGAATTTAATATCATCAAAAAGCGGATTGTCAGTTACGGCAATCCGCTTTAACTATACCATGCGAATTCATTACAAAAACACAGCTTTGGTTTAAAATAAAAGAAAAAAGCCAAAGGAGATCTTACTATGAAAACAAGCGAATTATTAAATGGATGGCTTGAAAACTATGAAAAAGAACATATCAAGCCGCGGACTTACCGCCGATATAGGGGACTGATTGATTTGCACATAAGTCCAAATATCGGTGAAACTGACACTACCGAGTTGACACGACGGCAAATACAAGAGTTCCTATCAAACAAGAAAAAGGACGGAAACATCCGCACCGGAGAAACTCTTTCTGCTACAAGCATAAATCTGATGCTGACTATTCTGAATATGGCATTTGAATATGCCATAGATATGGAGCTTGCAGATAACAACCCCTGCGTCCGCTTGAAGCGTTCGCCACAAGATGGGCGTAAAATTGATGCCTATACCAAAGATGAACAGCGTAAACTCGAATTGATAATCAAACAGGAGGATGATCGCAGACTATTTGGAATTACGCTTTGTCTTTATTCAGGGCTTCGAATTGGAGAGCTTATCGGACTTGAATGGAGCGATGTGGACTTGCAAAGAGGAATCATAACAATTGATAAAACGGTATATCGTGAAAAAAACGATAATAACGAATGGCAGCTATATGTGGACAAACCTAAGACTGTGTCATCCGAAAGAGTTATTCCTCTGCCTGCATTTGTTGCCGAAGAACTAAAGCGTCACAAAAACACCGCCAAAAGTGAATTTGTAATAGAAAACAAAAAAGTTTATTTGGAAAATATGTTTTAAGACATCCTTATGACGATGAGTTTAAAAAATAAATAAAAATTTAAAGGAACACAAATGAAAGTATTTTACGTAACTAATATTCACCC
>JAZNBZ010000307.1:0-16342 GCA_045587285.1 Candidatus Flemingiibacterium sp.
GTCGGCTTAATATACGCTGTGATTATGCTTTTTATAGCCGCTTTTGCCGCACTTGAGCACGGCGACTTTCTTCTTTCGATCTCGATAACGGGAGGAATATTTTTGGTTTTTGTTATTGCCGTTTCTCCGTTCGTTATTTATGAAATCTACAGCCACAAAAAGCTTTTCAAGGATATAGACAAATACGAGCTCTGCGAAGCAAGGCTCGATAAGCCCTCAATGTCCTATTGGCTTCGCGGCGCGGTGTATTACAATCTCTATTTCCAACTTTCAGACTACGTAAACGTATCGAAAGCCACGAGATCTATGTGGTCGAGCTCGCCGTTCGCGCCCAATCAATTTGAATATTACAACAACAAGACCGTCGAGGTCGCATACGACAGAGAAAGTGACAGACTCGTCGTTATTGGACTAAAAAAATAATAACAAAAACGGCAGATACTTTCTCTGTAGTTCTTAACGGAGAAATTATAGGCACAAATTTCGGCAGAGAGATTGTTTCCCCTGCCGATTTGTGATATAATGGGGTTAACGAAAAGCCTCCCTCCGAGAGGGAGGTGGCACGGCGTAGCCGTGACGGAAGGAGCCTGCGTAACTTTGGGTTTGTGCTAACTTTATTGTCACGCGCTCTCCCTCAGTCGCCTATGGCGACAGCTCCCTCCCAGAGGGAGCCTATGGACACGCTCGTACATCTTTAGGGGTATGGGCTTTGCACTATACCTTTGTAATACAAAGGCGAAACTTGCGATAAAATTCCAAGTGTAGACATCACACAGTAGGAGGATAGTTGCAAAATGCAAAGAAAAGATTTTTATATCGAATACTATAATAGAACAAATCGCTTTTTTTCTGACAAGATAATTTGGGGCAAAAAAGAACGTGAAGAAGCGTGGCGCAAAGGACAAGGTCTTACCTCAAAGTTTGGCGCAAAATATTTATTATATTCCAGTATTTGATTTTGTTGTTATGTTGGATTCCCATGTGCTTTGAACGTGAATTATGGGTTGCTATACCAACTGCAATCCTTTGCTTTTTGTTACAATCGTCTATCACAGATTTCTCTGTTTTAAAGATTGAATTTCTCTATTTGACCTACTGCAAAAATAGCGTATATTGTTCTGTATTACATGATATATTCCTTGGTAGTTATGCTGAATTTTTCGATCAGTTAACCCGTTATACAAAGAAAGAAGTAACGGGGTACATTTTTATAGGCGGTGGAAAGTTTTATGGAAAATTTCGAGCCGTTTGCAGAAACAAAACCAAAAGAATTGTATTAAAATTTCAGACGAATTGCACTATTGTAATAATTAACAAAAAAAAATTTGTAGTTAAGGGCGTGTTGACCTCAAAAGAACATTTGATATCAGCGATTGCAAATATTATCAACACAAACCAATGATATCGTGTTTTGGCTTTTTAATGATATGAGAACCCGGACAGACCTTGAAAATCTGTCCGGGATACTTATTTGTTTATAGCGGAGCAATTATTAAGCAACCGGCTATAATTTCTCCGCTAATTTTGCACGCCGTCAGAGCTGTCCTTTGTTGTTTATTTAAGCGTTTCAAACGCCTTTATCCACTCGTTTTTGATGTACTCGTATCCCATCTGTGACGGGTGAACACCGTCGACGAGCCAATATGACGGCTCTGCCTTTTCGCAAAGCTTGTCAAAGCCCTCCTGAAGCGGAACGTACGCAAGGTTATACTTCTCTGCTATTTTCTTTGCCATAGCCGCACGCTTGTCGGTTTCAGCCTTGAATGTATCCCAGTTTTCTTCGTTCTTTACGTTAAGCGTGAACGGCTCCATTATTATTATCTTAATATCCGGAAGCGCTGCTTTTACCTCATCGATAAGCATATCATATATCTTATAAAACTTATCCGCGTCAACACCGTTCGGCTCGGGTGCATACTCGTGCCACACGTCGTTGATACCGACGAGAATGCTCATAACGTCGGGCTTCAGGTTTATAATATCCTTCTTTATGCGCGCGTATATATCAACGATACGGTTGCCGCTGATACCGCGGTTGTAAAACTCATACTTGCCGGGCTCTTTAAGTCCAAGTGTCGCCTTGACTAAAAAGGCATAACCGTTACCCATCGCAAGCGGATTTTGCCTTACTCTGTCCGCATCTGTAATAGAATCGCCCTGAAATAAAATTCTCATACTGCACCTCCGATATTAGGGTGAGTAAATTATAGCACAAACTAAAAAGCAAGTCAATAGAAATATCAAAAATCCCTCACGACAGTGCCGTGAGGGATTTCTTTTTACCATTTGGGGACGTAGCCAAGCAGGATTCTTCTGATCATCGTAATATCACTGACGGTGATCTTGCCGCTTTCATTGCTGTCGGTCATAATCTTCGTAAGCACGTCAGCCTCGTAAGTGCTGTCAAGGAATATCTCCCTTGCGAGCGCGTAGTCAGCAAGCTCGATAGTGCCGTCGCCGTCAACGTCGCCGACGAGTATTACGACTATCTTCGACTCCGACGTAAGCGTAGCGGTAAAGTCGTAGCCACCGCTCGAATTTGCCGTAGCGGTAAGACGGTCATACGAGTCGCCGCCGTCATTCGAAACGAATACGCGGCAAGGCTTGTCGCAGGATACGCTAAAGGTATTTTCGCCCTCGTACCACTTGCCGTCAGCCGTGGATACGGTTGCTGTGGTGGGTACGGTGAGTGACGCGTTGATCGCGTCGGTGATATCAACCACGGTGTCCTCGATTATCACGAACGTACGGCTGATGCTCTTTGCAAAGGTCTGTGCAGTCGAGCCGTCGAAGCCGTAGAGGGTAGCAGTCGTAGGCGAATACTTGAATGCATTCGCGTTGAAGGCTACGCTGCCGGTGAGCACGGTAACCTCGGCAAGTGCGTGCAGGTCTGCAAACGAGTGATCGCCGATGCTCGTTACACTGCGCGGAATCGTAAGCTGTGTAAGGCTCGTGCAGTAACGGAACGCGTAGTCCCCGACGGTCTCGGTGCCGCCAAGGTCAAGCAGGGTAAGGCTTTCACAGCCCCAGAATGCACACTCACCAATCGACTTAACAGTACGCGGAAGCGTTACGCTGACAAGCGCCGTACAGCCCTCAAAGGTGTAATCGCTTATCGCCGCGACACCGTTTGGTATGCTTACTCGCTCAAGGCTCACGCAGCCCTTGAAGGCGCCAACACCGATGGAAGCTACGCCGTTCGGAATTGAAACAGCCGAGAGATCGGTACAATACGCAAACGCTCGGTCGCCAATCGCGCTTACGCTACTCGGGATAACGGCCTTGCTTACGTATCCGCATCTGAAGAACGCATAGTCGCCGATAGCGGTTACGCCGTCACTTATAACGACCGTATCAAAGTGTCTGCGGTACTCGTACCACGGTGCAGGGTTAGCCTCGTCAAAGTCGGGCATCGCACCCTCACCGCTGACAGTCAGCTTGCCGTCATCCGTAACGGTCCAAGTAAGTCCGCCGTCAAGCTCACCGCTTGCAATGGCTTCAACCTCAATCAGAGCAAAGGTAATGCCGTTTGCATCGGCATACTCCTCTGCCGCACTGCCCTCGTAGCCACAGATGACCGCGTACTGACATACGTCAAGTATGCCGTAGCCGATGCTCGTCACGCTATCGGGGATAAGCAAGGTGTAAAGCCACTCGCACTCGCGGAACGCGCCTGCGCCGATTGTGGTCACGCCATCGGGAATGGCGATGTAGTTAAGCGATACACAGCCTGCAAATGCAGTCTCACCGATCTCGGTTATGCCGATCTGCCAATCTATAGCTTTAAGGCTGTAGCAGTTTTCAAACATACCGTCGGTAATAGCGGTAATATCAGCGGGAAGTCCTGCGCTCACAAGCGATGCACACTTGTAGAACAGATAGTCGCCGACGCTCTTCACGCTGTTGGGAAGGTCGATAGACTTGAGGCTTCGGCAATATCCGAACGCCCAGTCGCCAATCGAGGTTACACCATTGGGGACGTTCACGCTCTCGAGATCCTCACAGTAGTCAAACGCATATGCGCCGATCTTTGTAAGAGTATTCGGGAGAGTTGCACTCTTGACGTTACCAAGATAACGGAATGCCGCCGTGCCGATAGCGGTAATGCCCTCCTCAACCACTATAGAGGTGATGAGGTCGCGGTGAGCGTACCACGGAGTGTCCGTGCCGTCAGAATAATTCTCGATAGCGCCCGTACCCGATATAACGAGTACGCCGTCGCTCCAAGCCTCCCACGTGGCATCAGTTCCGCAGAAGCCGCTGTAAAGCATCTCGCGAAGTGCTGAGAACGTGTGTCCGTTAGCACTTGCGTACGTGTCAGCCGTAGAATTTGCATAACCGTAGATCACGAGCCCTTCGCCCGTGCGTGCAAATACGCCGCTGCCAAACGAAACGTTGCGCTCCTCGAAGTATACGCCCTCAAAAGCGGTGTCAGCGAAGGCGTAGTCGCCTATTTCGTCAACACCCTCGGGGATCGTAAGAGTGCCGCCGAGTGCGGTAGCACCGCCGAATGCGGACGCGCCGATGTAAGTAACGCCGCTCGGAATACCTGCAATTCCGGTAATGCCGGTGCAGCCCATAAACGCCTCGTCGCCGATAGCGGTAAGCGTGCTCGGCAGAGTAACCGTACCGGTGATGCCGTCGCAATACGCGAAGGCACCTGCGCCGATTGTGGTTACGCCCTCTGCGATATCGAGAGCAACGATATCGTCGATATAATCGCTCCACGGCGCACCGTCAGAGGTCATATCCCACATCTCACCCGTACCGGTGACAGAGAGAGTACCGTCGCCGAGTATTGCCCACTCAAGGTCGTCGCCGCACTCGCCGAAGGCAAGCGTTCCGACGGTCTCAAGCTTCAGGTTTTCAAGTCGAAGCTGTGCCGCATCAGACGTGTCTGCGTTCCAGGAGAGGATTATCTCACTAAGCGGTGTTCCCTCTGCAACTGCAATATTGAAGGCCGCGGCAGTCTTTTCGGTGGTAATTTCAACGGCGCCTTCCTTTGCCGTGTTGTCGCCGATAGCCACGTCGAGCATCAACGTGCCTGCATCGGTCCAGAAGTCGCCCGTGAGCGCGTACACCCCGCGTGCGAGAGGCACGTCAGCAACGTCGTAAACGTCGTAGACCGCGCTGCCGAGGCTTACGTCAGCGGCAAGCCATTCGTCGTGGTGATACGTTTCAGAGCTACCGTCGCCGTATACGTGGAATACCCACTCGCTCGGGTCAAGCGTTGTGTCGTAGCAACCGAGCGCGAACACTACGTTATCCTCATTAGCCGCCTCGACTATCTTTATACCGCGGAAATCCCAATCGGTATAGGTGTTACTCGGGTTCGTGGACATAATCTTCATTACCTCAATCGTGGTAACGTAGGTGGGAATGGTAAACGTGTTAGAAAATTCGGTCCACTCGTATTTGGGAGTATAAGTCGCTAAATGGAATCTTCCCGTCGAATATCCGTTGGGGCTCATACCGACGTTGATTATATAGCCGTCGGTATTGCCCGCACTGTATCTCATATTGATATAGTACTTATATTCAACGCCAAGCTCACAATTCGAGCCTTCAACGTTTGCAGGATCGTAAAGCGGTATGGCACTGAGTGCATAACCGCCGCCGCGAAGCGTGGTGGTCACGTAGTCCTCGTTGACGTACTCTACGCCCGTCCAGCCCTCGTCGGAATCGTTTGGAATATTCAAGGAGTCCGCACTCGCTGCTATACTCATATTGCTTACGTAGATAGGCTCGGAGCCTTCAACCGCGAGTGTGATGCCCGTGAGGACGGTCGCGCTCGCCACGGTAAGCTTCACGCCAACGCTTGCGGTATCAACTCCAACGGCTACGCTTGCACTCGCAGCATCGCCGCTTGCAGTGGTTGCACCGAACGTAACCGTCTGCGACGCGCTCTCGCTCTTAACGTCTGCGCGGATAAGATACGTTCCGGCAGGAAGCAAAATACCGCCGTTTGACATATCGTAAGTAAACTCAGAGCCGCCGTCAGCGCCCGTAAGCTTCACGCTTGAAGCATCAACGAAATTCGCCGTGGGATTGCCCGTCGTGGGCGGTGCGGAATAATCGTCTGCGTAAACGCCCCACGCATAAACTATCTCCTTGCCGTTCTTTACGGTCTTAACACCGCTGATATCAACGTCTGCCTGAATGGTGGTTTTCTTATCGTCAGCAATAGGACGGAACCAAAGGCCGTCGCGATTACCGTAGATGTATCCGGTGGTTGCATTGCAGAAGCCGCCGGTATTGAACTTGTATTCAGCCCATTCGGTGGTGATGTCGTTATAGCGCTCAAATCCGGAGGGGCCCTGTCTGAACTGAATCTTTACGGTGCTTCCCTCTTCACCGTTATGCTTCATCGTTATGTAGGTTGCGTAGGTATCGCTGTGAAGCTCCTCGTCGTATTTAGCGTCGAAGCTTGCTTGATAGTATCCGCTTCCAAAGCTCGGGAAGTTGTACCACTTGTGGATGTTCGCCTCAATGTCGCCGTCCGCGCTTACCCAGTTGGAAGCGTTGCCGTTTTCGCCTATCGCCGAGCCTCTGATTACGTTTACAGCCTCGCCAATAGTTGCGATGCGCTCAAGCTCAACGTCGGAGAGCTTAAGTGCCGTGGCATTACCTGACGCAGCTCCGAGATCAAGCACGAGCGCCGAAGCGTCAGCTTCATCTTCAAGAATAAGCGTGAAGGAAACGGGAGTTATATCCGTGCCAACCGTAACGCTCGTTGCGTTGTCGTCCTCAGCGGTCATATTGATACCGTCTAAGGACGCGCCGATGGTTGCCTGACCTGCGTTTGCGGCGAAATTACCGCTGAGTCTGTAGATACCGGGAGCGAGCGTCATACCGCCGAGGTCATATTCAGCCGTACCCTCGGAAATATCAGCACAAACGTACTCATCAGAAACGAAATTCTGCGTGCTGTCACTGCCGGTAAGCGGGAAATACCACTCGCTTGGAGAGAGTGCGGTATCGTAGCATCCAAGTGTAACGACTACGTTATCCTCGTTTGCCGCCTCAACCACCTTAATTCCGCGAACATCCCAATCCGTGAACGTAGAATCGGCACCTGTCTGTACTATCTTGATAACCTCGACCGTCGTTACGTCTGTCGGAATAGTAAAGCTGCTGCTTATAGTCGTCCACGTGTCGTTTACGGTGTGATTTAGATAGTGAAATCTGCCCGTGGAATAGCCGTTCGGGCTGATGCCAACGCCAAGCTTGTACGTATCGGTGCAGCCCGCACTGCGGCGAACCTCAATATAATATTTATACTCAACGCCAAGCTCGCAGGGAGAGGATTCTGCCGCCGGATCGTATATCTGAATCGGCGCGAAGCCGTATCCGCCGCCGCGAAGGTTCACGTGTACGTACTGCTCGGATTTTTCGTAAGCGTTCGTCCACTTATCCATATCGTTAAGCACGACGGCGTAGCTTGCGTATTCGAGCTCAACGTCGGAGAAATAAAGCTCGTTTGCCGTGTCACCTTCCCAAGAAAGGGTGAGGTCCTCGACGTACGTTTCCGTGTCAAGTGAGAAAATCATCTCATCCGAAGCACCGCTCGTCGTAACGGTCACGTTACTCGAAGCAAAGCCGTCGGAGGATGCCTGAAGCGTTATGCTTCCCGTGTCGGTGCTGAAATTGCCCTTCACCACGTACTTACCGGGAGCGAGAGTTTTGTTGAGCGTATACGTAGTAGAGCCGTTAGCAACGCTTACTGCGTTGTCACTCTTGAGCTCGCCGGGCTGATATGCGCCAACCTCCGCCGTATCCCAGACGCCGTCGGAATACGAGCCCCAAGAATAAAGCGTATAGGACTTATTGATAATGTCGCCCGTTTCTTCATCGGTTACGCTGTAATGCTTAACGACGCTGATACCCATAAGGTCGATCGGTGCGTAGTCGTAAAGCGTTGCGCTCTCGCCTGCCGCGTTGGTACCGCTATACTGATAGTTAATACCGCTCGCGCCTATGCTGAGAAGAGCCTTACCCTTGCGAAGCATACCGGCAGCTAAATTGAGGTTAGTGTCGTTTGTGGGATTATACGTCGAACCCGTAGTAACGTTATTTTTAAGCTCCTCGTAAGTAACGGTACGAACGATCTCCTTGAAGGTGCCGTCCCAAGTCGCCTTGTCAGTAACGTAATAACGGTTGTATCTGTCAGCCACTCCGTCGTTGTTTATATCAACGTCACTAAAAACAGTTGCACTGTTACAGTTATCCGTACCGAAGCTGAACTGAAGTCCGGTAGCGTGCTTGATAACGTTATTGCCGCCAAGGCTTTCGAGATACTGCTCGGTATCTCTAAGCTTAACCCTTATCTCAAAGGATACGGTTTCATCAAGCGTGTTCACGCCCTCTATGCTGCTTGAAGCATCATAGAGCCAAATACCCGAATTCTTTTTGTGCGATGCCGGTCCGATACCGTAAATCTGACCGCGCAAAAAGATCGGTAGGTACGAGCGAGTCGCAGCGCCGCTCCACTCGCCGTTTTCGAGCTCGACCGCGTCACCGACCGCAAGGTCAGCCGCCGCAAGAACGGGCTGTACTGCAAGCGGAACGCTCGAAATAAGGAGCGCCGCAGACAGCACCAAAGAAATCAACTTGTTTTTTCTCATTGTTCCCTCTCACTTTCGTTTTGGTATATATATTAAAGATAAAATTGTCCTGATTATATTATATCAATATTATACAAACAAATCAATGCAAAAATCGGACAATTTAAACTTTTCCATAACGCAAAATGGACATTTTTAAATGAACACGTAAAAAATCGCACCCCTTTCGGAGTGCGATTTTTTCATATTAGTTTATATACCACGCTTAACGTAGGTAGTGTGGAGGATCTCGTGTGCCTTATGGCTGCCGGGCTCGCCGAAGAACTCATCATAGAGCATCTTGACGCCGGAGTTTTCGTGAGACTTTCTGAGGTCCATTGCAGCGTCTGCCTTATAGAGGACGCTTGCACGAAGTGCGGGCAGGTCGTACTCTGCACGCTCTGCTGCGGTATGGAGAGGCTGACCGCCACCGTTTACACAGCCGCCGGGACAAGCCATAATCTCGATGAAGTCTACCTTCTCTTCGCCGTTCTGTACTCTGGTGAGAAGCTCCTTAGCGTTCTTCGTACCCGAAGCAACTGCAACCTTGATCTCAACGTCGCCGAGCTTGTAGGTAGCGCGCTTGATAGGAGCGGTGCCGCGTACGTCGTCGAAGTCAACCTTTTCAAGCTTCTTACCGAGAACGACCTCTGCTGCGGTACGAAGTGCAGCTTCCATAACACCGCCGGTAGCACCGAAGATAGCGCCTGCGCCCGAACCGATGTCGAACGGCTGGTCAAACTTCTCGTCAGGAAGCTTGTTGAACTGAATACCTGCCTTCTCGATCATACGAGCAAGCTCGCGGGTGGTGATAGCAACGTCTACATCGTAGATGCCCTCGCCTGCCGCAGACTGACCGTTGCGGCGAACCTCGAACTTCTTCGCGGTACAAGGAATGCACGATACGAAGAAAATATCCTTGGGACCAATACCGTGCTTCTGTGCGTAGAAGGTCTTGTAGAGTGCACCGAACATCTGCTGAGGAGACTTGCAGCTCGAGAGATTTTCGGTCATTTCAGGGAAATAGTGCTCGCAGTACTTAACCCATCCGGGCGAGCAGGAGGTGATAAGCGGAAGCTTACCGCCGTTCTGGAATCTTTCAAGGAACTCGGTAGCCTCTTCCATAATGGTGAGGTCAGCGGTGAGGTTCATATCGTATACGCCGTCGAAGCCAAGACGCTTCATAGCCGCAACCATCTTGCCCTCAACGTCGGTGCCGGGCTCATTGCCGAAGCACTCGCCGATAGTAGCGCGTACGGAGGGAGCTGCGCAGATAGCAACGTGCTTGGTAGGATCTGCGATAGCGTCGAGAACCTTCTGGGTGTCGTCCTTCTCGTAGAGTGCGCCAACGGGGCAAGCTACGATACACTGACCGCAGGATACACAAGGAGTTTCAGCAAGAGTAACCTCATAGGGATGTCCGATGTGAGTATCAAAGCCACGGTCATTTGCGCCGATTACGCCGATACCCTGCATATTCTTACATACAGCTACGCAGCGGCGGCAAAGGATACACTTATTGTTGTCGCGCACGAGGAACGCGGTCGAGGTGTCGAGCGGATAGTGTACGCTCTCGCCCTCGAAGTGACCTTCCTCACAGCCGTACTCATTTGCGAGGCTCTGAAGCTCGCAGTTGGTGGAACGGGGGCAGGAGAGGCACTTCTTCTCGTGGTTGGAAAGAACAAGCTCGAGGTTGGTCTTTCTTGCAGCGAGAACCTTGGGAGTGTTGGTGAAGATTTCCATACCGTCGTTTACGGGGTATACGCAAGCGGTAACGAGTCCGCGAGCGCCTACAACTTCAACGAGGCAAAGACGGCAAGCGCCGATTTCGTTAATGTCTTTAAGGTAGCAGAGAGTAGGAATTTCGATTCCGGCATACTTCGCAGCCTCGAGAACGGTGGAGTTCGCGGGAACGGAGTATTCTCTGCCGTTTATTTTTACGTTTACCATATCCATTGTAAAACTTTTGCTCCTTTCTATTACTGCTTCGAGATAGCGCCGAACTTACACTTTTCGATACAAGCACCGCACTTGAGGCACTTCGCGTTGTCGATAACGTGAGGCTGCTTAACGGTGCCGCTGATAGCGCCTGCGGGACATACGCGCGAGCAAAGGGTACAACCCTTACACTTGTCAGCGTCGATAACGTAGGACAGAAGCTTCTTACATACGCCTGCAGGACACTTCTTGTCAACAACGTGAGCAACGTACTCGTCGCGGAAGTAACGGAGAGTGGAAAGAACGGGGTTAGGAGCAGTCTGAGCAAGACCGCAGAGAGAAGCGGACTTGATGTAGTTGGAGAGCTCTTCGATGCGGTCGATGTCCTCGAGAGTTCCGCGACCGTCGGTAATCTTTTCGAGAAGCTCGAGAAGGCGCTTTGTACCGATACGGCAGGGTGCGCACTTACCACAGGACTCGTCGTATGTAAATTCGAGGAAGAACTTCGCGATGTCAACCATACAGTTGTCCTCGTCCATAACGATAAGACCGCCCGAGCCCATCATCGAGCCGATAGCGATGAGGTTATCGTAGTCGATAGGAGTGTCGATAAGCGAAGCAGGGATACAACCGCCGGAAGGACCGCCGGTCTGTGCTGCCTTGAACTTCTTGCCGTTAGGAACGCCGCCGCCAATCTCCTCAACGACCTCACGAAGGGTGGTACCCATCGGGATCTCAACGAGACCGGTATTGGTGATCTTACCGCCGAGTGCGAATACCTTAGTACCCTTACTCTTTTCGGTACCCATAGAAGCGAACCACTCTGCACCGTTGAGGATTATCTGCGCGATGTTAGCGTAGGTCTCAACGTTGTTGATGATGGTAGGCTGACCGTAAAGGCCCTTAACTGCCGGGAACGGAGGACGGGGACGGGGCTCACCGCGGTTACCCTCGATAGAGGTAAGAAGTGCGGTTTCCTCGCCGCATACGAATGCACCCGCGCCAAGACGGATGGTTATATCGAAGTTGAAGCCGGTACCGAAGATGTCCTTGCCGAGAAGACCGTATTCACGAGCCTGCTCGATAGCGATCTGAAGACGCTTAACAGCGATCGGGTACTCTGCACGAACGTAAACGTAACCCTCGTCAGCACCGATAGCGTAGCCTGCGATAGCCATAGCCTCGATAAGAGCGTGGGGGTCGCCCTCGAGAACCGAACGGTCCATAAATGCACCGGGGTCGCCCTCGTCGGCGTTACATACAACGTACTTCTTGTCGGAAACGGACGCCTTTGCAAACTGCCCCTTACGGCCGGTCGGGAATCCGCCGCCGCCACGTCCGCGAAGACCGGAATCGAGGATCACCTTGATAACGTCGTCGGGAGTCATTTCGGTAAGTACCTTCTGGAGTGCGAAGTAGCCGTCCATAGCGATGTACTCGTCGATAGCCTCGGGGTTGATAACACCGCAGTTGCGGAGAGCTACGCGCTTCTGCTTCTTGTAGAACTGGGTGTCGCTGAGAGAGGAGTGAACGTCTGCCGCTGCAGCATCGCCGGTATCGTTGTAAACAAGACGCTCAACAACGCGTCCCTTGAGGAGGTGCTCCTCAACGATCTCGGGAATATCCTTTGCCTCAACTCTGGAGTAGAAGGTTCCCTCGGGGTATACGATCATAATCGGGCCGAGTGCGCAAAGACCGAAGCAGCCGGTCATAACTATCTTGTCTTCCTCGTCAATGCCCTTAGCCTTGAGCTCTTCTGCGAGCGCGTCGCGGAGTGCGACCGAGCCGGACGAAGTACAGCCGGTACCGCCGCAAATCAATACGTGAGAACGAATCATAATTGTTTTTTCCTCCTAATTATTTTGCAGCCGCGCCGATGGTGTACTCGGTAACGACCTTGCCGCCCTTAATATGCTTTTCGATAACTTCCTTTGCACGCTCTGCGGTCATCTTAACGTAGGTAACCTTTTCAGCGTCCTTAGTGTAAACCTCAACAACGGGCTCGTACTGGCAAATGCCGATACAGCCGGTCTGAGTTACGATAACATCATCGGAAAGACCTGCCGCGCTAACGCCCTCAACGAAAGCGTTAAGTACGGGACGTGCGCCTGCGGCGATACCGCAGGTTGCCATGCCGACAACGATTCTCGTTTCGCCCGAAGCGGTACGAATTGCAACCTTGTCCTGCATCTTAGCCTTTATTGCTTTCAGCTCTTCAAGTGACTTCATGGTGGTTTATCCTTTCTGTATTTAGATTTAAAATTTTAAACTGTTTAATTATTCCACGATGGCTTCATACTGCTCCCTGAGCGCTCCGTCGATCCACATAAGGATTTCGGGATTATTCAGCGGTATGTCCTCGCCGAGCACCTCTCTTATCTCTGCACACGAGAGAGTTACCTCTCCCCTTTCGGTCGTGTGCGTATAAGTGAAGTTGATATCCGGCGAGCCCTGAATGAGCGTTTTGACCGTTTCGACCATATCGCCGAGCGGGATAAAGTCGATGTGGTGGCGTCCGAATTTGGCAGTCGTCGTAGTGCCGTGATCGGCGTGCTCTGACTCGTGCTTTGAGGTTATCGTGACGCCTCCGCCGGTCATTTCGGCGAGCATCGTGAGAAATGGGATTCCGAGTCCGACCTTTCTGGTCTTTCTCGTGGTAAAAAACGGATTCGAAAGCTTCTCTACCTGCTCTGCCGTCATACCGCATCCGTTATCGGACACGCTAAAGTACAGCCACTCACCCTCCTCGCGAAGCGTTACGGAAATTTCCGTCGCACCTGCGCGGACCGAGTTCATCGTAATATCAAGCACGTAAAGTGAAAGCTCGTCCATTTTTTACTCCTTGTTATAATCCAAGCAGGTAGTCGATAAGCCTGTTTCGCACGAGCGCCGATGAATACGGCTCGTCGTCAAGCTCTATCGGGAACCCCTGCTCGGATATGTCCGTGAGATAATGCGCGTCCGACGACTGAAGGTGGACAAGTCCACGCTCGGTTATTATCGGATACTTTGCGCGGCACGTGTCAAAGCTCGCGATATCGTTAAGCTCGTACGCGGTAAACCTCGGCTCGGGCGGAAAATCGCCCAGCATTGAGATAATGCCGTTTGCGCTTCTGTCGATATGCGCGGGATAACAAACGCCGTCACGCTTTATAACCTCACGGTGAGCCTCATCGAGCGAAATGTTAACTGCGTTAATGAGAAGTATCTCCTCCTCGCCGCAGATCTCGTCGTTTTCGTCGATGATAAGCTGTCTGCCGAATATTTCGGGCTTATTCTTTATCTGGAAGCGACGTTCTTCAACGAATTTATCGAAGTCCATCGCCGCCTCGAGGGTGCGGAACAGACACACCGCGTGAATATCCTCTGCGGTGGTAAGCTCCATACCCGCGACGGGTATAAGCCCGTATGCCTTCGCCATCTTAAAGAAGCTCGGGCAATTTTTGGATGAATTGTGATCGGTAAGCGCGACTATCTGTAGACCGTTCAGCACAGCCATTCCGACAATGTTGCCGGGAGTCATATCGTCGTCCCCACAGGGCGACAGACACGAATGAACGTGCAGGTCGCAAAGATAGCGGCTCACTTGCCTTCACCCGAAATAAAGTTGTTAATACGAACGCACAGCTCATATGCCGAGAGAGGCGACGAAACTACCGTGATGCCGTTTTTGTTAGCGGCCTCGAGAGCGTCCTCGGGGAGTGTCACGTCCTCTGCAAGCACTACAGCCGCCGCCTCCGTAAGGCTTGCGACCGCGACCGTGTTCGTGTTTGCCATAATCGTTATGAAAAGGTTGTCGGTTTCAACGTGGCTCATCGCACGGCTGAGAAGATCGCCGACGTAAACGCCCTCGAATGGCTTGTCGGCATCGCCGCAGATAAGCGAGGCTTCAATATGCCCCATCAGTTCATTTACCGTCATTGCCGTTTTCCTCCGAATCCGTGGCATTTTTCTTTCCAAGCGGATTTAATCGGTTAAGCACCGACTCGTCGCGCTTCTTTGAAAGATAGTCGTGGAATATCTGACGCATTATTACCGTACACTCGTCCACGTTGGTTTCGTTCTTGACTATATCCTCCGCAAACGCCATACACGTAGGCGCTCCGCAGGAGCCGCAGTCAAGTCCTGGCAAATCCTTATGGATACATTCGATCTCGCTCATCATACGCATCGCCGTTTTGCGGTCGTCAGACAGCAAGCTGTACGGGTTATACTCAACGGTTTTCTCGTGGAAATACTCATCGGGTATCCAATCGCTTGCGGGACGGTTTGGCGAAACGGGAAGATAACGCTTAAGCGATTGCAGTCTTGCCTGCGCTATGTACGGATTCGCGACAGTCATCGCGCCTCCGACGCAGCCGCCATTGCACGCGTTAAGCTCAACGAAATCGAGCGTCGTTATATCGGAATTGTCTATCTGGTCAAGAACGCGGATACAGTTTTCAATACCGTCCGCTGCGAGATAGCGCTCGTTTAAGATAGCGGTGGACTCACCGCCGGTAGATGCCCAGCCTATACCGATCATACCCGATTCGGTAGAGTCAAGCGGTTCGTCCTCGCGCTTTTTCATCACGTCGAGCAGTGCGAAGTACACGTCGCGCACCGAAACGGTAGCGGACACGTAGTTTCGCTCACCTGCGAACGAGTTCTTAACGTAGCTAACCTTTGCAGGACAAGGTGAGATAAAAATTATGCCGATGTCCTCAGGCTTAAGCTCGGGATGCTCTGCCATCGCCTTATCTCTTGCGAGTATGGCGGCGATATCAACGGGCGGCAGTATCGGCATAATATTCTCGCAAAGATACGGGTAATTCATACTGATAATGCGCGTGATCGCAGGACACGCTGAGCTTAGTATCGGCTTTTTCACATCCTCGCGGTTTATGTACTTGCGCGTGTACGCGCTGACAAGCTCCGCCGCGCACGCAACCTCAAAAACGTCGTCAAAGCCGAGGTCCTTGAGTCCGCGTATGATGTAGCCGATATTATCAAGATTGTCAAACTGACCGTACAGCGACGGCGCGGGAAGCGCTATCGTGTACTTGTAATTACCGAGGATCGACAGACTGTCGTGCGTCGCTTTTTTTGCTTTGTAGGGGCACACTCTGATGCACTCGCCGCAGTCGATACAGCGCGCCGAGTTAATGACGGCTTTGCCGTCACGGATGCGTATCGCCTCTGTGGGGCAACGCTTCAGGCAAGTCGTACAGCCCTTACATTTGTCACGTTCAAGTGACACCGAATGTTTGTAATCAGCAGCCATAAACACCTCGATAGAAAATGTACTACTTAGAGCTTAACCTTCATAGTAATGGTCGTGCCTTCTCCGACAACAGTGTCGATCTCCATAGAGTCGGTATACTTTTTCATATTGGGAAGTCCCATACCCGCGCCAAAGCCGAGGTTTCTTATGTGATCTCTTGCGGTGGAGAAGCCCTCCTGCATCGCAAGCTCCACGTTCGGAATACCGGGGCCGCGGTCTGACAAAGTAATCACTATTTCGTCGTCGAACACCTCCACGTCGGCGACACCGCCGTTTGCGTGGATGACCATATTTATCTCTCCCTCGTACATTGCGATGGAGACTTTGCGTATGACATCAGGCGGATAGCCGAGCTGACGCAGCTTTTTTTTGACCATTACCGATGCCGCTCCTGCCGACGAAAAGTCGGAGCCGTCAACATCGAAATGGAATACTACTGCCTCAGACATCACGCATCCTCAGGCTTTCTTGCGAGTCCTGCGGTATAAAGCATACCACAGGTGTCGAATGCACGCTTATCGGTACGCATCACAGCGAT
>JAZNBZ010000308.1:0-3759 GCA_045587285.1 Candidatus Flemingiibacterium sp.
AGGAATAATTATGGCAATGACAAAATGGTACGACAACGCGGTAATGGTCAACCGCGACCCGAACTGGTACGGCGCGGCAGCCGGTGAGAGCGCCGAGGAGTGCAGAGCAAGCCTTACGGACTACCTCTCGAAATACGAGGGGGCTGTGACGGACGTGCTTATCGGCGTGCTTGAGCAGACCTCGATAATCCCGTCAAAGCACATTATGTGGCGCGGCGACAAGGTACTAAGGAAGGTAGAAAACGGCAAAGAGGTCGATTACACCTATCTCTCTATGATGCGTCTTTACAGAGCGTACGCCGAGTTCGGCGTGGACGGCGTGCAGATATTCATTGACGAGATGAAAAAAAAGGGTATCAGACCGTGGATAACCCTCCGCGTCAACGACGTGCATTTCGGCGGCGACGAAGCCGCGTTCCTTCGCTCGGATATGTACTACGAGGCGAAGGCGGCAGGCGAGATGGTCGGCGCTGACTACGGCTACTATAAAACCGCCTTCGATTTCAAATACCCGCGCTACAGAGAGGCGCTTCTTAATTATATCGGCGAGATTCTTGACAAGTACGATATGTTCGGCCTTGAGCTTGATTTTATGCGCGAGATCTACTGCTTTGACTACGTAAAGGACAAGGGCATACAGGAAATTATGCTCGACTTTATGCGCCGCGTCAAGGGTATGGCAAAAGAGGCGGAGGGGCGCGTCGGACACGATATCAAGTATCTATTCGCATCTGCCGCGATCCCGACGACGCGTACGTGTTCGGCTTTGATATCAAGGCGATGGCAGACGAGGGACTTATTGACGTCGTCGTTCCCACCGCGCATTTCGGCACTACAGACAGCGCGATGCCGATCAGAAAGTGGAAAGCGCTTCTCGGTGAGAGCGTCGGAATCATCGCAGGTATCGAGATGATAAACGCTTCAACCCCGCAAATGAAGGCACACAACACTCCCGAAAACGCAAAGGCGTACGCGGCGGCGTACTATGAGCAGGGCGCTGACGGCATCTACTTTAACAATCACGAGTACTACACCGATCACAACCGTGCCTGCTGGCGCGTAAACCGCGCGAGCTGCTACGAGGGCAGACGCGATTTCGTCGTAACCTATCAGGACTGCTCGCCGTATCCCGTGCTTGCATACAAGCCGCTTCCGTTCAGAATAGGCTACAGTAACGTGCTCCCACTCGAGATAGGCAAGGTAAAGCCGACGGACAAGGTTACGCTGCTTATCGACTTCGACGGCGAAAATTTCCCGGAGATCTCGCTAAACGGCTTCAGAGCAAATTCGCGTGAGGTCGTCGAGCCGCTCACGCTTTACGGCTTTAAGGACGAGCCTGTGTATCCCACGCCGCACACGCCGCTCGAGTTTGATTTCACGGGCTTTTCGACAGAGGACAAAACGCTTGTCGGATTTGTCGGCAGCGGACTTATCAGCTACATCAGAATTACGGTGATTTCCGAATAAAACCCCAAAGGAGAAACTAAAATGGCACAAAAGAAATGGTATGACAACGCGGTTATGGTAAACCGCGATCCTAACTGGTACGGCTACATCAAGGGCGATACGCCCAAGGAGATCGAGGCGAGCCTCAAGGCAGGCTACGGCTGCTACGACGGCGCCGTGACCGACGTGCTTATCGGCGTTTTCGAGCAGACCGCTATGACACCGAACGACTCCTTTATGTGGCGCGGTGAAAAGTACCTTCAGAAGAAGGAAAACGGCCACGACGTCGATTATTCGGGACTTGCCGATCTCTATAATTGCTTCAAGGTGCACAACGTGGACGCGGTGCAGGTGTTCATCGACAAGATGCACGAGCTCGGCATCAGACCGTGGCTTACCTTCCGTATGAACGACGTGCATTTTAACGACGACGCGACCTCGTTTTTGCACTCGGATATGTTCTACGAGGAGGTTGCGGCGCGCCACATCGTAACCAAGCACTATCCGGGCTACGGCAACGCGTTCAGCTTCAAGTATCCGCGCTACAAGACGGCGCTTCTCGGTTACATCAAGGAGATGGTATCAAAGTACGACGTGTTCGGCATCGAGCTCGACTTTATGCGAGAGATATACTGCTTTGACTACATAAAGGACAAGGGCATACAGGAAATTATGCTCGACTATATGCGCGAGATAAAAGAGTACGTGAGCGGCATTGAAAAGAGATGCGGACACGATATTAAGATATCCATTCGCACCGCGTCCTCGCCGATCGACGCGTATCAGTTCGGCTTCGATATTAAAACTATGGTTGACGAGGGACTCGTTGACGTAGTCGTTCCCACGCCGAGATGGGCAGTCAGCGACAGCGGCCTTGGGATAAGAAAGTGGCGCGAGTGGCTCGGCAACGACGTTGCAATTATTGGCGGTCTCGAGCACCGCAATCTCCGCGGAACGCAGACGCTTCCCGAGCAAACGAGAGCATACGCGGCGTCCTACTATGCGCAGGGTGCCGACGGTATCTACTTCACCAACCACGAGTACGACACGCCTCGCAACCACGCGTCGTGGGCGGTGAACAAGGATAACTGTCACAGCGGACATCGCGAGTTCCTCGTGACCTATCAGGACATCGCGGCGTATCCCGAAAATCAGTACAAGCCGCTTCCGCTTGAAATCAAGGCGATTGCGGATCTGCCGCTCGAGCTTGGTATGGTACGCCCGACGGATAAGGTTCGCGTAGTCATCGACTTCGACGGCGAAATGGAGGAGGCACCGACGCTTTCTATCGGCAAGGTGCAGAACGTAGTCGGCAAGGAATGCGAGCGCGTTATCGGCATCATCGGCAAAAATCCGATGATTCTCACCGATTTCATTCCGCTTGAATACGATATGACCGGTTTTGAAAACGAAGGTCTTGCGCACCTTGTTTTCAAGGGTAACGGAATTATCCGTTACGTCAACGTGATTATTGACGCGGAGTGATAAAACCCCCACCGTGCGTTTGTGCGGTGGGGGTTTTTGTCCTCGCGCGCTCTGCGCGCGAACGCTGCCGCCTTACTGTAGGGGCGACCATTGGTCGTCCGCCTACGATCGGCTACCGCTCATTAACCTCGCGCGCTTTGCGCGCTCGGGGAGGACGAAAAGGGAGAGGGAGTCCCTCAGACGCCGGGACTCCCTCTCCCTTTTGAACCCTCTCCCACTCGGCTCAAATATATGTAAAAGGGAGCCTTATCCCCTCGCCCCAGCTCGGAACGTCGTATTTCCGTAAGCCTCGTACCACAGAGTGTTTATTTAACGGCGCCAATTTCCTAACGGAAATGGAAATTGGCGCATTTCGTCGCGCATCGCTATACGCTCGCGCTATGTAACGGCGCGCCACGACGCGGCGCGCCTTGCGGCATAGCGCGAAGCGCTATTCCGCTGATAGCCATCGAATCGCGCACCGTCGCGCACGCAAAGCCACCCTTTTCACACGCCGCCTTCTTTTAGGCGGCGTAGCCAAGAGGAGAAGAGGGTTCAAAAGGGGGAGGAGGAACTATCTCAGTCGCCGACAGCTCCTCCTCCGAGCAGTTGCCGCAGGCAACTGCAACCCTCATTCTCCTCTTGGCTACGCCGCCTAAAAGAAGGCGGCGCCATAAAAGGGCTTCTTTTCGTGCGCGACGGTGCGCGATTCTACGGCTATCAGCGGAATAGCGCTTTGCGCTATTCCGCAAGGTGCGGCACGATTCCGCCGCACCGCATAGCGCGCAGCGAAGCGTCCGCGCTACACCCCCGAAATGCGCCAATTTCCATTTCCGTTAGGAAATTGGC
>JAZNBZ010000309.1:0-15029 GCA_045587285.1 Candidatus Flemingiibacterium sp.
GCTTCTCGGAGCGCCGTTGTAGCCCGTTGAAACGATAACGTCGTTTTTCACGATAATAGCGCCGTACTTTTTACGAAGGCAGGTCGCACGAGATGCAACGGTTTCTGCTATATCAAGGTAATAGTTATGCTTTGATACGCGTTCCATACGCTTTACTCCTTAAAATTGTTATTAGAGAGTCTTTGCGAATTCGATAAGAAATTCTTTAAAGTCCGCGCCAACCTCGGGGTGGTTGATACCGGTCTTTACGTTTGCCATTAAGAAGCCGAGCTTCGAGCCAAAGTCAAAACGCTCGCCCTCGAAATCAACCGCGGTCATACCCTCGCGGCGTGCAAGAGTGCACATAGCGTCGGTGAGCTGAAGCTCGCCGCCTGCGCCAAGGGGAGTGTTCTCGAGAATTTCAAAAATATCGGGAGTGAGAAGCACGCGGCCGAGAATGGAAAGGTTGGAAAATTCCTCGCCGGGCTTAGGCTTTTCGATCATATCGGTAACGTGGTAGGTGTTGTCGCCGTTGCAGTCTGCCTTCAGAGAGCTGTATTTACGAACGAGCTCCATCGGAACGGGCTTAACGCCGCAGGCAGCCTTGCCGTACTTTTCAAATGCGTTTGCAAGCTGCGTGCAGACGGGAGTTTCGGAAACGATAACGTCGTCGCCGTAGAGTATGTAGAAGGGCTCGTTGCCGATGAAATTCTTCGCCTTGAGAACTGCGTCGCCAAGACCTCTCGTAACCTTCTGGCGAAGGAAATATACGTTTGCAGACGTGCAAACGCTGCGAAGCTTCTCAACCTCCTCGAGCTTGCCCGCGTCGGTGAACTTCTTTTCGTACTCAACGCTGTAGTCAAAGTAATTCTCAATCGCTTCCTTGCCGCGACCGGTTATTATAAGTATATCCTCTGCGCCTGCCGCAACAGCCTCCTCGACGAGCACCGATATCGCAGGACGGTCAACGAGGGGAAGCATCTCCTTGGGAACAGCCTTGGATATAGGGAGCATACGCGTGCCGAGTCCGGCAGCAGGGATTACCGCTTTTTTGATTTTTTTCATATTTTTGCACCTCTTGTGAAATGATGTAATTTACTTTTCAGAAAATTTAGCCTTATACTATATTATATCGCGTCTTTGTTAATAAATCAAGTAGTTTTCATCTAAAAAGCATATATCACGCAAAAAAACCGCTCTTTTTCGTCAAAAAGCGGCGTCTGCGCGCAAAAACGTTAAAACGCCCTCCGAGTCACATCGGAAGGCGTTTCTTTTTAAGCCCAAAAATACCGTCAAATATTCGCCCCAGCCACGTGCAAAGGCACGTGACGGGCAGGCACAGCAAAAACCACAGTGCACAGTAACGCGGACATATCTGCCCGAAAAGGTTAAACGGCAAACGCGAATAGTCCCACACCGCCCAACCAAGCAGTACGTTGACCAAAAAGCCCACCGCAAGCTCAAAGAGCGTTATCACCTGCGTGCCCACAAGACAGCGCTTCCACCTCGGAGCGTCGCCGTAACGCCGTTCCGTCAGATAGATAAAAGCCAAACACGTGCCGCCCGTAAGCATCATAGTCCAATGAGTGCGCCCTCGCCACAAAAGCTCAACGAGAGCATACCCCACCGAGCCTATCACGAACACGGCTCCGTATTCAAATCCCTTTCGCATAAGTATATCTCCATACCGTTATTTTTCGGTACTATGCTTCCCTCAAGCGAAGTTTTTTATGCAGTCGGCTACCGTATATTACATTTTTATGTGGTTAAACTCACCCAGAGCACGCATCGCATCCGCCTCGCGCGAATTTGAGGTAAACACGATGCTCTGCGCATCCTGAAGGCTCGTTATCCTAAGCATATTCATAAGACGGCTGTCGTCCTGACGCGAGAACGCCTCGTCGTAAATAACGGGCGGCGTCGTTTTGCGGTACAGAAGCGAGATAAGTGCCATTCGAAGGCAAAGATACGCCGCGTCCTGCGTGCCCGCGCTGAGCGCTTCAATATCCTTTGTGCCGCCGTCCGTTTCCACGCACAGCTCGAGCTGTGTACCAACGCCGAGCTGTGTGTATTTTCCGCCCGTGACGTGTCCCATCAGAAGCGCGGTATCCTTGGCAAGCCTCGGCGAAATGCTCTCGCGAAGGCTGTCGCTCGCCGCCGACATCTTTTCAAGCGCAAGCTTGTACGCCGCATAGCGCTTTGCGAGCGTTTCACGCTCCGCCTTGAGCGCCGAAAGCTTGTCTGCAACGGCGGTCGGCTCCTCCACCGTGGGGTAAAGTCCTGCGAGCGTTTTTTCAAGCTCTACGATATGCTTTTCAAGAGATTCCGCCATTTTCCTCGAAAACTCTACCTCACGGTTAAGCTCGGGAAGCTTATCCGCATCGACGTCCGAAACGTCTACGCTGTCGTCTATTATTTCTGCGTTGCTCGCCTCATCATAAGGCGCGAGCTGGCTTTGGATCTCCGCAAACACGCTCTCGTGCTTGTCGTACTGCGATTTAAGCTGCTCTATGTATTTGATCTGCTGCTTCTGCTCGTCAAGCATCGCAACAAGTCCGTCGTAGTCGCAGCCGTACGCACGCCGTGCCTCGGCGTACGCCTCCTCGTAGCTTCTGCTCGCCGCCGTATTTGCAAGCGAGGCAAGCTTTGCCGCCTCAAGAGCCTCGTTACGCTCTGCGAGTCTGTCCTCAAGCGCGTCGAAGTCGTACTTGTCCGCTATCGCCTTTGCCTTTGCTCCGGCACGCACGCCGAGCACGAAAAGCACCACGGCAACTGCCAAAACCGCCGCGCCGCCGATTATAAGCGCAAGCGCGAGCGCCTTCGCGCCCGAAAGCGTCAGCACTCCACAAATTGCAAGGATAATACCGATAATAGCTGCAACGGCACCTATTATTTTATACGCTCTCGCACGTCCGACGAACGTCTGAATATTCTCAAACAGTACCGAAACGCCGCCGTTTGCCACGTACTCGTCGAGCTCTGCATCCTCGGCTATCGGCGGCAGCTCCGCCTCACGCTTAGCCGCTTCCTCTGCTTCCTTTTTAAGAAGCGATATCTTGTTCGTTGTCTGCTCAAGCTTATTTATTGAAGCTACGTCCACGCCCGTTTCCTTTACGATTTGTGCACGAAGCTCCTCGAGTATGCCCTCGAGGCTGTGCGATCGCGCAAACAGCGCCGAAATACGTCTCGCTGAAAACTGCTCGATACGCGTAGCGATCTCGTCCGCCTTTTCTCGCGCGGCGAGATGCTTGGCTTTAAGATCCGCAAGCTGTGCTTCCTTTGCGAGTATATCGTCGTGTCCTCGTTTTGCTTCGTTAAGGCGCACCTCCGTGGCCGCGCACTCTGCGTCAAGGTCGAAAAGCCGTCCGCCCTTGCCGTTTTTGTGCAGCAGTGACACGCGCATCGCGTCAAGCTTCGATATTGCCTTCTGCGTATTCACGCTCTCGTCCGCCGAAAAGAGTATGTTTTCGATTCCGTCGCTTACCTTAGCGCCGCTCGGCGACGTCTTGCCAAGCTGCGACACGAACGCCGTCGCCGCGAACATATCCGCGCCAACGCCGAAGAAAAGCTCACCCGGCGTGGTTCCGTCAAGCGCACCGCGCACGACCATATTCGTATCCGCGTCAACGAGCTGTACCGCCTCACGGGTGCCTGCAAGCGCGCGCTCGATACGGTAGCGCTTATCGCCGTCGCAGAGGGTTATGCTGCCCGCCGCGCCGCCGGACTGCCACGACACCACGCCCGCGCGCTCACGCGAGGGTACTCCGTAAAAAATAAACTTTATAAACGCCGCGAGCGTGGATTTACCGCTCTCGTTTTCGCCTTCTATTATATTGACGCCGCGGCAAAGGTCGAAATCTCTGTCCGACAGCTTGCCGAACGTGTCTATATGTATCTTCTCTATATACATCTCGCACCTCACTCGTCCGCTATATCGTTGCCTGCGAGAGCCGCAAGGCCGTACCTAAGCGCCATCGACGCTATCTCGCGCTCACTCGCGTCCGCGCTCGAGAGCATCGGCTCAAGACCGCGGTAATACGCGCCGCGAAGCGTGGGATCGCTCGAAAGAAACGCACTGTCGGCAAGCGGCGCCGTTTCGTCTACTATCTCGAAGCGGTAAAGCTGCGGGAACTGCTCTGCAATAAACGAGGTTGACAGCTTAAAATCACTCGCCACGCGTCCCTTCAGATGCACGCGCAGGGCAACGTCGTCGCCATAGTGAGCATCCCTTATAAACGCCGTGAGCTTGTCGAGCACGTCCGCGTTCGACTCGGCTCCGCTAACGTCGCACGACGCAATCTCGTAATAGCGCTTGCAAAAGCGCTCGAATTTCGCCGCGAAATCGAGTCTGTCCGTCTTATTCGCCACCGCGAGCACCGCGCCCTTCACGCCGCACTCGTCAAAGCCGCGCCCCCAAGACAGCCGCTGTACGACACGTGTCCGCCGCCGCAGGGACTCACTCCGCCGTGCGTGTGCACGTGACCGAGTGCCGCGTAATCAAAGCCGCACGCCGCGAGCGTTTTCGACGGGATCGGGCAGTATCTGCTCTCACCGCCGTCAAGGTCGCCGTGCGCGACGAGCAGGTTGATGCGCTCCTTTGACGCCGCCTCAAAGCCCTCAAGCGGACATTTTTCAAGCGTGTCGGACGTGAACGCCCAGCCGTAAACGGTCGTATTCTTCTCGGGGAAATCGAAGCATTTAACGTCCTCGCTATCGAAAACGTACACGTTCTCGGGAAACTCTGTCAAGCGATAATAGCTCGAGAAGGTATACGGATCGTGATTGCCCGGCGCGATTATAACGCGGCAGTCGGGAATCGACGCGAACTCGCGGCAAAGAAGCGCCACGGTATCGCGCGAAACGAATTCGCCGTCGAAAAGGTCGCCTGCAATCAGCAGAAAATCAATTTCGTTTGATTTAACGAACAACGTCAGCGAGGTGAAGGCGGCACGCAGGTCGCGGCGGCGCGCCTCTGCCTTCGCCACGTCGAGCACCGACATCGGGCTGTCAAGGTGCAGATCGGCACAGTGCAGTATTTTTATCATAGCTAACTCCAAACAAAATATTATACCTATATTATACAATAAATCCTCTCAAATTGCAAGGTGCTAAGGGAATTATAGTATAGCCAAATTTTGAAAAAGGCACTCCCTGCCTTCCTCCGAGAGGAAGGTGGCATTGCGAAGCAACGACGGAAGGAGCCTGCGGGCACCGCGCGTACCGTTATTGCTCATTTGCGTCCCGCCTTCTCCCTCAATCGCCTACGGCGACAGCTCCCTCCCGGAGGGAGCCTTTTAGGAAGGCTTGCGTTACCTCTACGAAAAATCGCCAATCAATCCCGTAGGGGCGGTCTGTGACCGCCCGCGGGCGAACGCAGTTCGCCCCTACGAAACGTAGAACGCATAACGACGCGGCGGGAGCAAGCCCAAACGTCATTGCGTTAATCCACCCCTTCTCCCTCAAAAAACGCAAAAAAGAACCGTTCCCCGAAGGGAACGGTCCTGATTTATAACTTATTCAGTTATTTTCCTAATTACTTAGCAGCAACGAGGAAGAGAAGCTCGGTGTTGGAAACCTTAACGGTGAATACGTCAGATTCAACATCGTTGCCGTTGTTATCATCATAGAGGAAGAAGTTAACAACCATATTCCAAGCAGTATGAGTGCTGAGAGCGTCATACTCGAGGGTGCTCATACCGGTTCTCTTGATTTCGATGTCCTCACCGATGTTAACGAGGGTAGCAGCCTTGATTACGTACTCGTCGTAGTCAAAGATGGTGCCGCCTGCAACGGATACGTCGTAGGTCTTCTCCTCAACGAGGCAGTCGATAGCAAGAGCCTGACCGTCGATCATTTCGTACTTGTCAGTGTTGCTGAGAGCTGCGATAGCTGCGAGAGTGGTTCCTGCAGGAGCAGTGGTCATATCCTCATAGCCAAGGATTACGCCGTTAGCATCGAACTCGTAAACCTTACCAAGCTCGAGAGTGTTAACAGGAGCATAAACGGTGATGGTCTTACCGGTGTCGATGTCGATAGCACCGTTCTCAAACTCGTAGAACTTAGCGCCCTTAGCGTAGCCCTCGAGGCCGAGGTCGGTAGCATCGTCAGCTACGTATACTTCCTCGTTACCGATGAAGTAGCCGTAGTACTCGCGCTCTTCCTCAACGTCGAAGTCGTAGTCGAGAGCGTTAACAACGATGATAAGGTTGGTAGTACCCTGAGTGGTGTTGTTAGCTCTGTAACCGATCTTGTCAACAAGAATGTAGGTGTGATCGTCGAGAGTGATGGTTGCATCCTCAGGAGCGCCTACGTATACAGCGATCTCGGTGTCAGCCTCGTTGTCGATGCCGGTACCGTAGTCGATGAAGTAGAATACAGTCTTGCTGTTGGTACGGATTCTGTCTCCGTATGCGAGATCCTCATCGTTAGCACCAACTCTTACGATACCACGGTCGAAGGTGATAACGTCGTCGTTGATAAGGCCGTGAGCGTCTTCGTCGATGGAGATGAGCTGGAGGTACTGGTTGCCCTCAGCATCGACATAATCAGCGTAGTTGGTGTCGTCAACGAAACCAAGAACGTTGATTCCGTCAGCGGTGTTGTTGATAGCGTAGATAGAGCCCTTGAAGAAGTTCTCAACCTTGCCAATGAAGAGGCCATAGTACCAGCTGGGAAGATCAGCGAGGGTGATGCTGCCAAACTTGTTGAGAGCAACTACCTTCTCTTCGCCGTTTGCGTATACGTTGAGGTCCATCTTACCGAAGTCGAAGTCTGCAACAGAGTCGAGAACTACGAATTCAGTCTTAGCAGCTGCAGCTGCCTCTTCCGCTACCGCTTCAGCAAAGATAACGTTGCCGTTAACAGTGTAGAAGTTGTACTCGAAACCAAGAGCACTAGTCTTGAGGAAGTTGATCCAGTCGGTCTTGAGATTGAAGATAGCTGCCTTGTTGAGGTTTGCAAGAGTGAGACCCTCAGCAACGGACTTGCCGGTGTCGTTGAAAATCTTAGCGATAGCGCCGAGATCGTTCTGATCGTAACCGAGCTTAGCAGTATAGGTGGTATCACCGAAAGTAAGCTTGAAGCCGTCGTCAGCAGTGGTATCGATCTTGTTGAGCTTAGCAGTCTGAAGCTCGAGAGTGTCAATTACATATACAGAGTTAGTAACTTCGTTGTAGGTGTAGGTGAATACGGTACCAACAGTGAGTTCCTCAGAGTAGGTAACGTCTGCGCCCTCTACATCATTACCAGTGTGAGTGAAAACGAGCTTGTCGCAAACTTCCTTAGCGGAATCGCGGTCAATGTTCTTCTCGTAGGTGCCGTATACAGTCATGTAAACGGGGTTAACGATTGCACGGTCGTAGAGGCCGTTAACATCGTCGTCGAAGAGCTGAAGCTCAAATGCGAGATTGTTTGCGATCTGAGTTGCAGTAAGAGTAGCGTACTTGGTGTACTGTACGTCAGTGGTCTCAAAGCCCCAAGCCTCGAGAGCAGCTGCCTCGGTGATAACGGAACCAGCGGTAAGGTTGGTGCCATCAGCTACGAGAACTGCATAGAACTTGGTGTTGGAGCCACTGAACTGGATGCGCTTAGCAACAGGAGTACCAAGTACAGAGTTGATGCCGTTTGCTGCGTAAACGTTACCGTCAACATCCTCGAGGAGGAACTTAGCCTGAGACTCATTAACGTCTGCACCGCTGAAAGCAACGAGCTCGTTCTTAAGAGCGGTACCGCCGATATTCTCAACGAGATTGTAAGTAGTGCCGTCGATGATAACCTTTTCAGTGTTCGCAACGAACTCAACCTTATCGAAGTATACTCTCTCGGGAGCAGCACCGAGCTTAGCGTCGTAGAACTCGCCGGTCTCTGCATCGTAGTTGATAAGCTCAACAGCGTAGTTAAGGTAGTTCTCAACGTCAGCAGCTTCGATACCGAGCTTTTCTACAGGAATATACATGATCTCGCCAGCAGGAACGCCGTTAACGAGGGGCTGAACACCAACATAGGTGCCCTTTCCAACGTCAGCGTCTGCTTCGTAACCATTAGCATAGGACTGCTTGGGAGTAGCAGTGATAACGAAGAGGTCAGTAGTTCTGACAACGTCGAGATCAAAGTTTTCAGCTGCGAAGCTTACATCGCTGTCAGCGCGCTCAGCATAGATCATATTGTAGATGATCTGAGCGGTCTCGGCTCTGTCAAGAGTGGTGTAAAGAGCGTCGATAGCAACGTTAGCGGTGAGACCAAGCTCTACAGCCTTGTTGTAGAAGCCCCAAGGATATTCGAGGTTGGTGTAACCAAGTGCACGAACAGCCATGGTGAGTGCATCAACATATGCGATGTTGCCTGCAGGATCGAAGGTGGACTCGGTGCGGCCCTTGATGATGCCGTTGAGGAAAGCGTACTGGATAGCACCCTTGTACTCAGTTACATCAGCAAAAGGAACGATACCGTTTGCCCAAAGAGTGGAGTCAGCTTCAACGCCAACCTCACCGGTGGTAGCACGAGCTACGAAGAGAGCCATCTGGTATCTCTGAACGTCAGCATCGGGAGTGAAAGTGGTGTCCGAAGTACCGCGAACGATACCCTTCACTGCGAGGTCGTTGATAGCAGCAGCGTAATCGCTGTCAGCAGCAACGTCAGTGAAATCAGCGGAAACCACAGCAGAAGCGCCAACTACCATAATCATAGCGAGCACTAATGCAAGAAACTTCTTAAGATTTCTCATTTGTTTGTTTCTCCTTTAAAAAATTATTTCCGGTTAGATCCCCACCCGCGTAAGACTTACCTTGGATTACAGCATTCGGTCTCACGTGAATACCTTTCATCTTTCGGCACAGTTTTACCGATAGTGAAGATTTTCCCTGTACATATGATACTACAAGTCCATTTTTTTTGCAATAGGTTTATATTGTTTGTAAGGTATTTGTAATTTTAAACGGGGCTTAATATTACGAAGCGGGCGCCGCAACGCGTCTTAAAAAGCGCCAAAAAAGCTCGGTGTAGCCTATCCTTTTCGCGCTTTCGGCTGCCGTCACGGGAATTTTCAAAAAGCTTTCTCCGTCAAGCAAAAATTCAGCGTATCCGAGCTCGTCACCTGCTTCTACGGGCGCATTTACCGCGTCAGGAAGCACCAAATTCTCCGTTATACGCGCACTTTGTCCCTTTTCGAGCACGACCGCCTGCTCACCTGCCGAAATTTTGAGCGTATCCGCAACACCGCCGGCAAGCGGAAGTGTTTCTGGGAGCGTTTTCGCGGCGAGAGTCAGCGCCTCGTAGTTGGCAAAGCCGTAATCGAGAAGCTTTTTGGCGGTTTCGTTGCGCGTGTCACGCGTCGGCGACGCCATAACGACGGCGATAAGCTGCATACCGTCGCGTTCGGCGGTGGCGGATATGCAGAATTTAGCCTTCGAGGTCGAGCCGGTCTTGAGTCCGTTCGCGCCGCGGTAGAAGCGCACGAGGCGGTTGGTGTTCGTAAGCCCGAACGCTCCGTCGCGGATAGTGTCCATCCAGATAGAGGATAGCTCGAGTATCTGCGGATGCTTCGTAATAAGCTCGCGCGACATTATCGCGATATCACGCGCGCTTGTTACGTGGCCGTCAACGTCGTCGTCGAGACCGTTAGTGTTTAAAAAGACGGTGTTCGTCATACCGAGCTCCGCCGCGCGCTCGTTCATACGCTTGACGAACGCTTCCTCACTGCCCGCAACCTTTTCCGCGAGCGCCACCGCCGCATCGTTCGCGCTCGCCACAACGACGCACTTTACCATTTCCGAAACGGGCATCTCCTCGCCCGGCTCAAGGAACACCTGCGAGCCACCCATCGACGCGGCGTATTCGGACGTCTGCACCATCTCGTCCCAGCGGAGGCGTCCGTCAGCGACAGCCTCCATTATTAAAAGAAGCGTCATTATCTTCGTAACGGACGCAGGTGGGAGTGCCTCATCGGCATTTTCCTCGAGTAAAACCCGTCCCGTGGACGCTTCCATTAAAATATAGGAGCGCGCGTCGTAGTCGGCGGCGGACACGGGTACGCATAATACGAGTGCTATTATTAATAATAATGAAAGAAAACGTTTTACCATATAAATCACCTCGGTGATGTATATGATAATGGAAAAGAAATAATGCAAAACAAAAGGCGCCCGCCACGCTGATGCGTGAGGGGCTGTGTACAATCTATTATATAATGTAGGGCTTGATGTCTTCCATAAGCGCGTCGCAGTCATCTGCGTGTGCAGTGAGAGCAATCGGCTTCATAAGGTCGAGCGAGAAAATACCCATAATAGACTTTGCGTCAACAACGTAGCGACCGGACATAAGGTCGATGTCCATATCATACTTCGCCACGATATTTACAAAATTGCGTACGTCCTCGATAGAGGAGAGCTTAATATCAACAGTTTTCATTCTTGTTTCTCCTTTATAATAAGATTATGTATATATGATACCTCAAAAGCGGAGCTTTGTCAATATCCTTTGCATAAAATTTACATCTGCCTTACAGCACAATCTTCCTTGCCTCGAGATAGAATCGCTTATCGTCCGCCTCACCCATTGAGAAGGTTTTTCTCGGAAGTGCGCCGTCGTTTACGACGGTGGGGAACAGCTCGGACTTTTCCATTCCCTTGAAAATAAAGCCTATAGCATTTTCACCCGACGCAAGCTTCTTCGTAGACTCAATTCCGTGAATGTAGTCAACCTCGGCACCCTCGTGAGCCTTGAGGTATTCGTCTATGAACGCCTGAAGCGTTCCGACGGGGAGCATCGAGGTGGGATTTGGGGCGGTTATTTCGCCGTATCCGTCCGCGCAGACAAATCCAAAGGTCTGCGCTGCAATTGTGCTTTCAGGAAGATCCTTTACGTAGTCACGAAGCTCCGTCATAACATCGTTTGCGTCCACACCGAACAGCACGCGGTAGATCGGCTCGAACTCGAGCGACTCGTCGTGGATGTTGACGATCTCGCAAAGCGCGAAACGCGCGGGGTGCGCGGCACGCTGTTCTTGTGTAAGCGTAGGCTTGAGGTTTTCCCAGCACGCCTTTGCCGTCGCAAGGGAATGGTTCCCGTCGCCCACAGCGAACACGAGCGGTTTGTCCGTATTCTGTGCCTTTGCCGCATCGTCCCGAAGTGCTTCGAGTGCGGTGTTTACACGTGCGATCTCGTCCTGCGGCAAAAATTTGCCGAGCGAGTGACCGCTCCCGAGCATAAGGTCGAAATCATACGCGGTATCGTACGCCGCCGCTTGGCTTATAAGAGGCTCGATGACCGTACGTTTAGGATCGTCGATAAGTATCATAATGTGAGGAAGCTCAATCGGCGCGCCCTCGCGTATCTTCACGCGCGGCGGTATACGCTCGAGCACAGTACCCTCGGTGGCACGCACGAGCGTGGTTGCTCCCTTGTTATAATCGTAGCATTCGAGGTCGATAGCGCCGACGAGTCCGCGGCGTATCTTGCCGTTTTTCTGCGTGCGTTCGAGATATATCATCGAAGAAGGATGCACGGCGAGCGTATCATTTACGTACCGTGCCATAGCGCGGTTTATCTGCGGCACGCGCTCCTCGGTCTGCGACAGATAAAGCTCGGGAAGCGTTACGCGAAGCGCAGACGGCGCGTCGCCTACCTCGCGCTCCACCGCATCCCAATACTCGGGCTCGGAGGTATATTGATCGCACGCGATACACGACCACGCTCGCATAGCGTCAGCGTCGTCCGTAAAGCGCGGAAGGAGAATATCGGCAGGATAAAAGCAATTTTTCATAGGGTATTCCTCACAGTCAAGTGTTATATATAAATATGATAGCATATTTTCGCGCGATAATCAATAAAAATCTTTTTATATTTTGATATTTTTCTCGGCTTATTCATACAGCCGTCACATTCGATAGATATAATATGAGCGTAGGCTAAAAGAATAACCGATAATCGGCATTATAGATAGGAGGAACATTAACGTGGACAATAACCAAAATAATCAAAACATATATAACACAAGCTATAACACTACACCCACAAATCCGGTGTATATTAACCAGACAAGCCATACAGCGCCTAAAAAGGAAAAGGCAAGCTTAAGCTTTGGCACCGCCGCACTCGTCGTCTTTGTTTGTGCGCTCTTTTCTGCTGTTGCGGCATTTGGCGGTACAGCTATCGCAAACGCACTCACCTCAAGCGGTCTTATAGGCTCGCCCACCGCTGTGCTCGGCAGCGGCTCGGGAAATCCCTCGGTAATTATGCAATCGTACGAGAACCCCAACGTCACCGCAGGCACGTACGAGCAGGTAGCCGCCGCGGTTTCGCCCACCGTCGTTGAGATAACCACCGAATCTATCGTCACCGACTCGTATTTCTGGGGCGGCAACTACGTCACCTCGGGCGCGGGAAGCGGCGTTATTATCAGTGCAGACGGTCTTATAATTACTAACAACCACGTTGTAAGCGGCGCTAACACCATCACCGTAAGAACCAAAGACGGCACCGAATATCCCGCTATAGTCATCGGAACCGATGCCGACACAGACATCGCAGTTATTAAGATAGGCGGCACAAACCTTCCGTTTGCACTTCTTGGAAACAGCGACTCGCTCAGCGTAGGTCAGGAGGTTCTCGCCGTGGGCAACCCGCTCGGCAATCTCGGCGGCACGGTAACCAACGGCATTATAAGTGCGACCTCGCGTGAGGTCGAGATCGACGGGGTAACGATGACGCTTATCCAGACCAACGCCGAGGTCAACCCCGGCAACTCCGGCGGCGGACTTTTCAATCTTTACGGTGAGCTTGTCGGAATAGTCAACGCAAAATCGACCACCGCATCCTCGGGCGTTTCCGTCGAGGGCATCGGATTTGCGATCCCGATAAATACCGCTACCAAGGTATCCACCGAGCTCACCAACTACGGCTACGTTCGCGGCAGAGTTATGATCGGCATAAACTGCGAGGACATTGAGGACTCGTGGGAAGCGATGATGTACCGCGTAAGCGCACTCGGCACGTACGTTACCGCATCTATGCACGACGAGTTAAAGGTAGGCGACCGCATCGTTGCCGTTGACGGCGTTGAGGTAATGTACAAGGCAGACGTCAAGGCAGTCATCAAGGATTACAGCGTCGGAGACACGATAGTTATCAAGGTCGTTCGCGACGGCAAATACCACGACGTCAGCATCACGCTGACCGAGTACGTACCCACGAGCGCCTCGACCGAAAGCTCTCCGAGCGTGGACGAATTTGAAAACAATTTTGGCAGATAAGACTTGCGCTGAAGCTGAAAACGTGGTATCATTAAATAGATAGATCATTATTCAGAGGTGTAAGCGTGCCAAACAGCGAAAATACTACTAAAAAGCCGAAAAAGATAAAGCCTGCCGGAGCGGACGGACACCGTTCCCGAATGTTCGATAAATTTCTCGCCGCAGGCGATAACGACGTTCTGCCGCGAGATATAATCGAAATGCTGCTCTACTACCCCATAAAAATACGCGACACACGCGACTCCGCCGTTGCTCTTATGGACAAATTCGGCAGTGCGGATAAAGTCTTATCCGCCTCGAAGGACGAGCTTTCCGCCACAGAGGGGCTTGGCGACGGAAGCGCTGCGTTTCTTCAAATTGCAGGCAGCGCCGTACGGCGTCTGTGTGCAGAGCCGATCGACGAGCGGATAATATATTCAAGCACCAACCAAATGAGCGAGCTGTTTTATCCCTTCCGTGAAAAGCTTCGCCGAGATATCACCTGTGCCGCTTGCTTTGACAACGCTATGCGTCCCATCAGGGTGGCGAAGCTAATGGACGGCGAATTCTCAAAATGTCCGACAGATGCGAACGCGCTCGTCACCTTCGTCACGGAGCACCACGGATGCTCGGTGACGCTCGCGAGAATAAGCCCTAAGCGTTCCGAGTTTCCCTCGAGCAAGGATTTTGACGCGGCGAGATACGCCAAGCGCCTACTGAATAAGATGGACGTAGGCTTTAACGAATATTTTATAATAAGCCGCGACGAGGTTATAGAGGTAACCAAGCTTGGTATATAAGCAAAGCCGAGATGTGAAAACACATCTCGGCTATCTTTATTCGCCTATTCTAAAAAATCTGCACGCGTTTTCAAAGGCGTGCCTTGAAAACTCCTCTGTGTCGATACCGTAAAGCTCTGCCGCACGCTCGGCGGTGTACTGCATAAGGCCCGAATGATTGGTCTTGCCACGGTAAGGCACGGGCGCAAGATACGGCGCGTCCGTTTCTATCATAACTCGGTCAAGCGGCACGCTCGGAACTATCTCGGCAAGCCTTGCCGCATTCTTGAACGTGATAACGCCCGAAAACGAGATATACCAGCCGCGATTTACAAGCTGTCTTGCAATCTCCGCGCTCGCGGAAAAGCTGTGAAACTCGCCCGTAACGTCGGGATATTCCCACAGAATATCAATAATATCGCCGTGCGCGTCACGGTCGTGAATTACGACGGGCATCTTGGTTTCGCGTGCAAGCTCGAGCTGTCGGCGAAGCCATATTTTCTGTACGTCGCGCGGCACGTCGTCCCAATAATAATCGAGTCCGATCTCGCCAAGCGCGCGAACCTTCGGGTGTGCGAGAAGCTTTCTCAGCTCGCTCATAACTGCTTCAATATCGTCGCCTTCATTTATATCACTTGGGTGTATACCCGCCGTCGCAAAGACGTTGTCAAACCTTTCCGCCATAGCGATACATTCGCGCGAGGAATTAAGATTAGTTCCCGCATTTACCACGTAGCGTACGTTCTGCGAGAGCAGAGCGGCAAGGACAGAGTCCCTGCCGCCGTCATATTCATTAAAGCGCTCGTCGTTATAATGCGCGTGCGTGTCGAAAATCGGCAAGCTCGCCGACGGTGTAAAATCAAACTGCATTATCTTACGCGCTCTCCGAGAGGCGTCTCACCGTCAAGGAATATCACGCGTACGGTTTCCTCGCCCGATGCTAAAATCATACCGTTCGACTCGACCCCGCAAAGCTTCGCAGGCGCAAGATTTGCGACCACGATAAGCTTCTTGCCGATAAGCTCCTCGGGTTTGTAGAACTGCG
>JAZNBZ010000310.1:0-33697 GCA_045587285.1 Candidatus Flemingiibacterium sp.
GATCCGACTTCCTGCGGAATATCAGTCGATGTTTATCGCAGTGCGTCCGGGTATGATAATGGAGCGCGACGAGTTTACGCGCCGACTCATCTCGATGTCGTACGACCGCAACGATATGAACTTCGTGCGCGACAAGTTCAGAGTGCGCGGCGACGTTGTCGAGGTGCTTCCTGCGTCGAGCGGCGACAAGGCGATACGCGTGGAGTTTTTCGGCGACGAGATAGAGCGCGTGTCCGAGATAAACACCGTAACGGGCGAGCTGCTTCGCACGCTTTCTTATGCGGCGATATACCCCGCGACGCACTACGCCGTGTCGGACGAGCGCAGGGAAAAGGCTCTTAAAGAAATAGAGGACGAGCTTGTGGAGCGTGTAGATTTCTTCCGCTCGCAGAACAAGCTTCTTGAGGCACAGCGCATCGAGGAGCGTACGCGCTACGACCTCGAAATGCTCCGCGAGATAGGCTTTTGCTCGGGAGTTGAGAACTATTCTCGCGTTATGGCAGGACGCGAGCCCGGCTCGACGCCGTACACTCTGCTTGACTATTTCCCGAAGGATTTTCTACTGTTCGTGGACGAGTCACACGTTACTCTGCCGCAGGTCAAGGGTATGAGCGGCGGCGACAGAGCGAGAAAAAAGAACCTCGTCGAGTTCGGCTTCCGGCTTCCGTCGGCTTTTGACAACAGACCGCTCTTTTTCGACGAGTTTGAAAATAAAATAAACCAGACTATATTTGTAAGCGCGACACCTGCCGAATACGAAAAAACGCACTCGGAGCAGACGGTCGAGCAGATAATCCGCCCGACGGGACTGCTTGATCCCGAGGTCGAGGTGCGCCCCGTTGAAGGACAGATAGACGACCTCATCGGCGAGATAAACGCGCGTGTCGAGCGCGGCGAGAGGGTGCTTATAACCACGCTCACGAAGAAAATGGCGGAGGACCTCACCGAGTACCTCGAAATGAACCTTATAAAGGTTAAGTATATCCACCACAACATTGAAACGATGGAGCGTAGCGAGATAATCCGCGACCTGCGCCTTGGCGTTTTCGACGTGCTCGTGGGAATCAACCTGCTTCGTGAGGGACTTGACATTCCCGAGGTGTCGCTCGTTGCGATACTCGACGCGGACAAGGAAGGCTTCCTCCGCTCGGAGACCTCGCTCATACAGACGATAGGTCGTGCGGCGCGTAACGCTGACGGTAAGGTAATAATGTACGCTGACACGGTAACGCCGTCGATGCGTGCGGCGATAGATGAAACCAACCGCCGACGCGAGCTTCAGAAAGCTTATAACGATGCTAACGGCATCACGCCGCAGACTATCAAAAAGAGCGTGCGCGACCTTATCGAGATCGGCAAGAAGGAAGCCGAGGCGTCGCCTGAAAAACGCTTTAAAGAGGCTATCGCAGACAAAAAGAAGCTCACGAAACAGGAGCGTCAGGCGCTCATCGACGAGCTAACGGTCGAGATGCGTGCGGCGGCAAAGAAGCTCGAGTTTGAACGCGCCGCGTACCTGCGCGACAAGATAAAAAACTTGCAAGGGATTATATAAATTCAGGAGTAAACAATGGCAGATTTAATTATGCGCGGCGTGCGCGTACACAATCTAAAAAACGTCGATCTGACGATTCCGCGCGACAAGCTCGTGGTATTTACGGGACTGTCGGGCTCGGGTAAGTCCTCGCTTGCGTTTGATACCATTTACGCCGAGGGACACCGCCGCTTCGTCGAGTCGCTGTCGAGCTATGCGAGAATGTTTTTAGGTCAGCTTGACAAGCCCGACCTTGACTCAATCGAGGGACTTTCGCCCGCAATTTCGATAGACCAGAAAACCACGTCAAAAAATCCGCGCTCGACCGTTGGTACGGTAACAGAGATATACGACTACCTGCGCCTTCTCTACGCGCGCGTCGGTATACCGCACTGTCCCGTGTGCGGTAAGGAGATACGTCAGCAGACTGTCGATCAGATAATCGACCGCATTATGCTGCTTCCCGAGGGCACACGCTTTATGGTGCTCGCGCCTATGGTACGCGGCAAAAAAGGTATGCACGAAAAAATATTCGAGGACGCTAAAAAGAGCGGCTACGTGCGCGTTCGTGTGGACGGCTCGATGTACGATCTCGGAGAAGAAATAAAGCTTGACAAGAACGTAAAGCACACGGTTGAGATAGTCGTTGACCGACTCGTACGCCGCGAGGATATGCGCTCGCGTCTTGCGGATTCGGTTGAAACCGCGCTTGCGCTTACTGACGGAAATCTCGTCGTGTCCGTAGTGCTTCGCGACGGTGAAGCCTTTGAGGGCGACACGGAGATGTCGTTCTCGCAGAGCTACGCCTGCGAGGAGCACGGTATCAGCGTCGGCGAGCTCTCGCCGAGAATGTTCTCGTTTAACAATCCGTTCGGCGCGTGCGAGAAATGTGCGGGACTTGGCGAGATGAGAACCGTATCCGCAGAGAAGGTTATACCCGACAAGTCGCTGTCGCTTCGCGAGGGAGCTATTGCCGTCAACGGCTTTAAGTCGCTCGATGAGCAGAGCTGGAACGGACCGCTTTTCGAGGCGGTTGCCAAAAAGTACGGCTTCACGCTTGATATGCCGCTCTCGGAGTACACGGACAAGCAGTTAAAGGTGCTACTATACGGCTCGGGTAACGAGCTTTATGAAATAACCCGATACTGGGAGGGCGTTGCAAAGCATCAGCGCGTCAAGTTCGACGGCGTGGTGAATATGATACAGCAGCGCTTCGACCAGTCACAGCACGAGTATTACGAGGAATTTATCGAGGATACGCCGTGTCCCGAGTGTCACGGCAAGCGTCTTAATCCAATGTCGCTCGCAGTTACCGTCGGCGGCATAAGCATTGACGATTTCTGCCGAATGTCGGTGTCAAAGGCACTTGAATTCGTAAATGGACTCACCTTTACCGAAACCGAAATGGCTATCGCTCGCGAGATAATCAAGGAGATAAAATCGCGCCTCGGATTTTTGGAGAGCGTCGGACTCGAATATCTCACTCTCGCTCGCAAGGCAGGTACGCTGTCGGGCGGCGAGGCACAGCGTATTCGCCTTGCAACGCAGATAGGCTCGTCGCTTATGGGCGTGTTGTATATCCTCGACGAGCCGAGTATCGGTCTGCATCAGCGCGATAACTCCAAGCTTATTGCAACCTTGAGGCGTCTGCGTGACGCGGGCAACAGCCTTATCGTCGTCGAGCACGACGAGGAAACTATGGAGTCGTCCGATTACATCGTCGATATCGGTCCGGGAGCCGGTATACACGGCGGAGAGATAGTCGCCGCAGGTACGCCTGATGAGATCAAGACGCACCCGACCTCCATTACGGGCGCATATTTGTCGGGCAGGGAAAAGATAGCCGTTCCGGTGCTTCGCCGTTCGGGTAACGGAAAATTCCTCAAGGTTGTCGGCGCACAGCAGAACAACCTCAAAAATATAGACGTAAAAATCCCTCTCGGACTTTTCTGCTGTGTTACGGGCGTATCGGGCTCGGGCAAATCCTCGCTCGTAAATTCGATACTATATCAGGTTCTCGCGCACGAGCTAAACCGCGCGCACACCTATCCCGGCAAGCACAAGCGCATCGAGGGCATTGACAACCTCGATAAGATCATCGCTATCGACCAAAGCCCGATAGGGCGTACGCCGCGCTCAAATCCTGCGACGTACACGGGACTGTTCACCGATATACGCGAGCTCTTCGCCAAAACGACCGACGCAAAAATGCGCGGCTATACGTCGGGGCGCTTCTCGTTCAACGTAAAAGGCGGACGCTGTGAGGCGTGCGAGGGCGACGGCGTTAAGTGCATCGAGATGCACTTTTTGCCCGACGTTTACGTCACCTGTGATGCTTGTAAGGGTAAACGCTATAACCGCGACACGCTCGAGGTCAAATACAAGGGCAAGAATATATCCGACGTGCTTGAGATGACCGTCGAGGAGGGGCTTGAGTTCTTCGCGCACCTGCCGCGTCTTGCGCGCAAGCTTCAGACTCTCTTTGACGTAGGACTCGGTTATATCAAGATAGGTCAGTCCTCGACGACGCTTTCGGGCGGTGAGGCACAGCGCGTCAAGCTCGCAACCGAGCTTGCAAAGCGCTCGACGGGCAAGACCATATATATCCTCGACGAGCCGACGACGGGCCTCCATATGGCGGACGTCAAGAAGCTTATCGAGGTGCTTCAGCGTCTTGTTGACGCAGGCAATACGGTGCTCGTTATCGAGCATAATCTCGATATGATAAAGACCGCCGACTACATTATCGACCTCGGTCCCGAGGGCGGTGACGGCGGCGGCGAGGTTATCGCGACGGGTACGCCCGAGGAGGTCGCCGAGTGTGAGAACTCGTACACGGGACAGTATCTAAAGAAGATAATGAAGAAAAAATAGGAACGCGCCCCACCGCTATTGTCAGCGGTGGGGCGTAATGTATTGGACGCTTTCAGTCGAGAATTTTACGTTTCGCTTTGATATAATAAACATACCGAAGAGTACCGCGGATTCTTTGGTATAAAAGGAGGTTGTGCTTATGGAAAATTATGAGCTTGTTACAAAAGCACTTGATTATATCGAAAAAAATAAAACCGAGTCTACTCTGAACATAGAGGACGTAGCAAAAAACATCGGCTTCTCAACCGATTATTTCAATCGAGTATTTCGAAATCATACGGGATATAACGTAATGGAGTATGTGCGTTTTCGCAGACTTGTTTATGCAGCGATGCAGCTTCGTAAAGGTGATCGCAACATAGTGGATATAGGTCTTGCGTGCGGATACGATTCCCACGACGGATTTGGACGCGCTTTTAAAAATCAGTATGGTAAAACGCCGAGTGAATATCGGGAAATGTTCAAGGAAGAGCCTCTGAAATTTACCGATTTGAAGCTTAATGAAGTGACCGGTCAGCGCATTGCCCATATGCTACCGAGCTTTAATATCGTACCTACGGATATTGCAATCGACTATTTGCTTAAAACAGACGCGAAGCGATTTGGGTACGATGCCGTTACTATGGAAGTAAATGGAACGGTAGTACTGAGCGAGGGGGATATCGACACAGACGGATGCTTTATCGGGGCTGATATGTTTCCTTCCGGATACAGATATTTTTATGTTCACGTTAAAAAGGTTTCAGACCTTCGCTTCTTTGTTGAGTGCCTTATGAAGCTATCACCAAAGGTGATACAAGTTGCGGTGGAAGAAGTGACGGATAGGGAAGAAATCAAGCGTGTCCTCGATGGAATAGCGTACAAAAATCTTGACACTATGCCGCAAGCAATGTATTTTGACGATGAAGTATCGCTTCCGCAAGGTAGCGAAAAATACGAATTTCGTGTACTAAAAGAAAACGACATAGATGATGTTGTCGCTTGGGCAAAGGAAATGAATATCGACAACGGACGCTGGGATTGGGGGCTAAAGCAAGCGTTATCAATACCCTTTGAAAAGCGTGTTGATAACCAACCGTTTGGAATGTTCGATGGCGGTCGGTTGATTGGAGTTTCGCGTCTTGGCATACAAGAAACACGCGGATTCAGGATAAACAATTGCATTTACTGTATGTTCCTGCCGCAATATGCTTCTGATGAAATGTATCGTATACTTTATGCGAACTCGCTTAATTACATCCTCACGCAAAACTGTATTCCATTTGATGACGAGCAGTTTGGCGAGTGGGCAGAAAAAAACGGAAATTTCACTGCACTTGATATGGGGTATGAGCAAACGAATACGGTTTACATAATATCCGTATAAATATAAGCAGCTTACAGTCGAACTGTAAGCTGCTTTTTCGTAAATCTATGCACACACGAGGTCAGATACCGCCGCGTCGAGCTGCTCTGGTGAGAGAGCGAGGACGTTTATGAGATCGACGAACCATTCTATCGCGTCGCGTGCGCGGAAAATATCAGGTATGACTCGCTCGGGTACGAGCGAGCCTTTTCTGTATACGGCGATGCCCCATACTCGGCGCATATTGCCGCGCTCGTCAAAGGTTGTGGTTGCGTGAGTCGTGTAAAAATACTTCATAGCGCGTTCTCCTTTTATGTTTTTATGCGTTGATGACGTCGTAAACCACGTCATCAAGGTGGTCTATGTCAAGTCCGAGCAGGTTGCAGGCGCGGATAAAATCTTGTGCCTTATCGCGGCTCGTGAAAACGTCGGGGATCGTACGGCAGGGATCGGCTTCTCCCTTCTTGTACGCCTCGATTCCAAAGGCGGTGTGTGCGGTGCCATCCTCCGCTGTGACGGTTGACACGGTGAGCTTGTAAACGTAGTTCATTTTTTAATTCTCCTAACTGTAAAAAAATAATAAATTTGTCAGTAAATATATGATACTATAAAATGCTGTAAAAATCAATAGAAAAAGTAAAAAATGTATCAACTTTCGTGAGCGGATTTCGACAATTTTAGACACATTCGACAATAATTAGTCACAATATTACCAATAAAAGTCAAAATGCAATTTTTTTGGACGCGATTTGGCTCCAAAAATGGAAAAAATATCAAAAAAGCAGGAGGAGATCAATCTCCTCCTGCAAAAAATATTGGTTTACGAGTAAAAATCGTGACAGCCGACGGTCATCAGATAAGGTCGGTTTGCGGGAACCCAGAAGTTTGTTGCGCGGTCGGGATTCAGAAAATACATCGCACTACGCGAGATGTAATACGAATCAAGGCAAAGCTTTGCCGCAATAACGCTGTCAGCGGTAGGCGCGTTGTAAATCGTGCCGTTTTCGGTGGGGGTGAACTGCACACCCCATTCGCGGTCGAAAATAACGCCGTAAATCGTGTTCGGGAACTCATCGCTTGCCACTCGGTTGAGTATTACGTTGCCGACGAGGATTTTTCCGCTCATCGGCTCGGCGCCTGCCTCGGCACTTATTATCCGAGAGAGCCAATAGACCTCGTCGGAGTCGTAAAACTCGTCGCCGCTAATGATGCTGTCACCCACGGTTGCCGTAAGGTCTACCGAGCGCGTATCGGCGCGCCATTCTACGTCGGCGTTGTACGCCTTGGCGAGTGAGCGTATCGGAACGTACAAGATACCGCTGACGTTTAAAGCCTCGCCGCCGAGATAGCGCCCTTCAGCCTCGATGTAACAGTCGCCTGCTCTCGCGCTTATCGTCGCAAACGGCGTAACTGCACGCATCGCATCCGCGCCGCCGCTTACCTGCGCAGAACCAAACGAGAGTGCCTCGTTTGCCGTGTCAAACGGTACGTATGTAGTCGAGCCAATTAGCAACGCGCCGATCTCGGTGTCCGCGCCGTTAAGGCGTACGTCGATGGATTCATACGCGTGAGTCGCTACGCTAAATAGCGTAGCGCACAGCACGGCGCATATTATAATACGTAATTTTTTCATTCTTTACCTCCTTGTGAAAAATAAAAACGCGTGCGGTAGCGTTTACCGCACGCGTATATTTTATCATAATCGAGGTAGCATTTCAATGCAAAATATATGGTATGGAAATTGAGGAAATGCTTGCCGTAAGGCTTAATATGCCTTGCCCCAATAAACGAGGTGCTTTGCAGGCTTGCCGCAGCATACGCACTTGTCACCGTTTGCAACCTGGTCAAGCGGCATACAGCGCGAGCCAACGCCCGTTACTTCCTTTACCTTATCCTCGCACTCCTCGTCGCCGCACCACATAGCGCGAACGAAGCCGTCGCCGTTCTCGGCGAGCTTTGCCGTGATCTCGTCCATCGTAGCACAGTCGTACGTGCGAGCCTCGCGGTTTGCGAGTGCCTTCTCGTAAAGTCCGTCGCGTACTGCCTGAAGCTTTTCGAGTGCAGCCGCTTCGAGATTGTCAAGGCTGATAAAGGTCTTTTCTCTGTTGTGACGGGTAACGATGACGCACTGATTTGCCTCAATATCGCGAGGACCGATCTCGATGCGTACAGGAACACCCTTCATCTCGTACTCTGCGTACTTCCATCCGGGCGACTGATCGGAGTCGTCGAGCTTTACGCGGATGCCTGCCGCCTTGAGTCTGTCAGCGATAGCGGTTGCCGCCTCAACGACGCCCTCCTTGTGTGCCGCAACGGGGATTACGACAGCCTGAATGGGAGCAACTGCCGGTGGGAGAACGAGTCCGTTGTCGTCGCCGTGAGTCATTATGATACCGCCGATCATACGGGTGGTACAGCCCCAAGAGGTCTGGAAGGGATACTCGAGCTTGTTATCCTTTGAGGTGAAGGTGATGTCGAATGCGCGTGCAAAGCCGTCGCCGAAGAAGTGCGAGGTTGCCGCCTGAAGCGCCTTGCCGTCGTGCATGAGTGCCTCGATAGCGTAGGTGTCCTCTGCGCCCGCAAACTTATCGGACGGGGTTTTTACGCCCTTGACGACCGGTATTGCAAGATCCTTTTCGTGGAAGTCTGCGTATACGTTCAGCATCTGTACGGTTTCCGCACGTGCCTCCTCGGCGGTCGCGTGCATAGTGTGTCCCTCCTGCCAGAGGAATTCACGCGAGCGAAGGAACGGACGGGTGGTCTTTTCCCAACGAACTACCGAGCACCACTGATTGTAGAGCTTGGGAAGGTCGCGGTAGGAGCGGATTATGTTAGCGAAATGCTCGCAGAAAAGCGTTTCGGAGGTCGGGCGTACGCACATACGCTCGGTAAGTCTTTCGCTTCCGCCGTGCGTTACCCAAGCAACCTCGGGAGCGAAGCCCTCAACGTGGTCCTTCTCCTTCTGAAGAAGCGACTCGGGAATAAACATCGGCATATATACGTTCTCGTGACCGAGCGCCTTGAAGCGTTCGTCGAGATTTTTCTGAATAAGCTCCCAGATAGCGTAGCCGTAGGGGCGGATTATCATACAGCCCTTTACGCTGGAGTAGTCGATAAGATCGGCTTTTTTACAAATGTCTGTGTACCACTGCGCGAAGTCAACGTCCATTGAGGTTATCGCTTCGACGAGCTTTTTATCGTTTGCCATTTTTTATTTTCCTTTCAAAACTTGGAATATACTATATTATACATTTAATTTTATTATATGTCAATAGGTGCGCTCAAAAATATCGGCTTTCTCCGTTACTCCAAAGCACCCTCGCGAGTAGCAACAAGCGTTATCTCATTGCCGTCGCTTCGAAGTACGATGCTGCTCATTTTGTCCGTACGGTATATTTCCTCGCAGCCGCCTTCGCGAAGCCTTTCCAGCACCTCGTGGCGCGGATGACCGAAGTCGTTGTATTCGCCGCTGGATACGACTGCGACGCTTGGCGTGACTGCGGCAATAAACTCCGCAGATGTAGACGCGTTCGAGCCGTGATGCGCGATTTTGAGAAAATCACAGTCGAGCTCGCCGCTTTGGTACGCGCCGATAAGCTTATATTCGATATCCTCGCTGATGTCACCCGTGAACAAAAGCGAGGTGTCAGCGAACGACACTTTTATAACGAGGCTCATATCGTTGTAGTCGTCGGTATCGGCTATCGGTGTCAGCACAGTGAAGGAGATATCGCCGAGCGAGAACGTGTCGCCCTTTTCGGGATGAATTACGTCGGGAATATTACCGTCCTTCATTGAAAATATCATTGAGTCAATATCAAGCGTTGATTCGGTAAGGCTCGGTATGATAATAGCGGAAACCGCGAAGCTTTCAAGCACCGCGTCAGCACCGCCGATATGGTCGCTGTGTGCGTGTGAGCAGATCATATAATCAACCGTTTTGACACCGCACGCGCGAAGGTGCGCGACGAGCTCGTCCTCGGAGTCGTTCGTGCCCGTATCTATAAGTATATTGCCTGCCTGCGACTGAATAAGCGTTGCATCGCCCTGACCGACGTCGATTACGTGAATGAAGATTTCATCCTCGCCGACAGAATGGGAGAACGCGCGTGAATACTCAAGCGCGTTCTCGAATTTTTGTATGAGCTTTGGCAGAGTTCCGTTTATTGCGAGTATTGCGGCTGCTATCGCTAAAACGGCAACGAACGAAACTGCTTTGGAAATAAATCTTTTCAGATTTCGCATATCAGAATTTCATCGTAAGCGAAATGCGGTTTTTCTTGAGGTCTACCGACTTTATCTTGACCTCAACGACGTCGCCGACGGCGAGCTTTTCGCTCGGGTGCTTGATGAATTTGTCGCATATCTCGGAAATGTGCACTAGTCCGTCGTGGTGCACGCCGATGTCAACGAACGCGCCGAAGTCGATTACGTTGCGAACGGTGCCCGTTAAGATCATATCGGGCTTTAAGTCGCTTATGTCGAGAACGTCGTCGCGGAGCACCGTCTGCGGCAGACTGTCGCGCACGTCGCGGCCGGGCTTTTCAAGCTCGCCGATGATATCGGCAAGTGTAGGCTCGCCGACGGACAGCTCCTCGCAGAGTGCCTTAATACCGACGGATTTTACCTTCTCGCGAAGTCCGCCGAGCTTTGACGCGCGAACGTCGTCCGCGGTGTATTCAAACTTTTTGAGCAGCGCTTTTGCGATGGGGTAACTCTCGGGGTGCACGCCCGTACAGTCGAGTATCTCATCTGAGCCGGAAACACGTAAAAATCCCGCGCACTGCTCGAACGCCTTGTCGCCGATGCGCGGCACCTTCTTTATAGCCGCACGCGACTTGAACTCGCCGTTCTCCTCGCGGTATTTTACGATATTCTTTGCCGAGGTCGCGTTGATGCCCGCAACGTACGAGAGCAGGGAATAGGAGGCTGTGTTTACGTCAACGCCGACAGCGTTAACGCAGTCCTCGACGACTCCGCCGAGCGCCTCGTCAAGACGGGCGGGCTTCATATCGTGCTGATACTGTCCGACGCCGATAGCCTTCGGATCGATCTTAACGAGCTCCGCGAGCGGATCCTGAAGACGTCTTGCGATGGATATCGCGCTTCTCTGCATAACGTCATAATCGGGGAACTCCTCGGTCGCCTGCTTGGACGCGGAGTAAACAGATGCGCCTGCCTCACTGATGACCGCGTACTTTACGTCCGCGTCAATCTCCTTGAGAAGCTCGGCGATGAATATCTCGCTCTCCTTCGACGCCGTACCGTTACCGATAGCGATAACTCCGACGTTGTGAGCCGAGATAAGGCGCTTCACGATGCGCTTCGATTCCTCGGTGCGCGACTGCGGCTTCATCGGGTAGATAACGGCGGTGTCGAGCACCTTACCCGTTTTGTCAACGACGGCAAGCTTACAGCCGTTGCGGTAGCCTGGATCGTAGCCGAGCGCGGTCTTGCCCTTGAGCGGCGGCTGCATAAGGAGGTTCTTTAAGTTTACCTCAAACACCTTAAGCGCACCCTCGCACGCGTCGTCGAAAAGTGACGAGCGTATCTCGCGCTCGATAGACGGTGCGATAAGTCTGTCGTAGCTGTCAACGATGGCACGCTCCACGTAGGGCTTTGCAGGGCTCGCGCCCTTTTTGAGAAGTCTGTTGTAGAGATTGTTAAGAATTATATCGGGATTTACGTTTACGGATACCTTTAAAAATTCCTCCTTCTCGCCGCGGTTAAGCGCGAGAATACGGTGACCGGGGAGACGTCGAAGCGGCTCCTTGTAGTCGTAGTACTGCGAATATACCGAATCCTCCTCGGTGGCTCCGACGGAAACGATCTCGCCGTTCATAAACGTAAGATTGCGGATTATCTTGCGGTAGTCCGCGTTGTCGGAAATATCCTCCGCGATAATGTCACACGCGCCGTTAAACGCGTCCTCGGCACTTTCAACGCCCTTTTCGGCGTCAACGAGAGATACGGCAAGCTCGTCGAGCGTCGGCGAGTAGGAGGCTTCCTGCGCGAGTATCGCCTCTGCAAGGGGCTCAAGTCCGCGCTCGCGTGCAACGGACGCACGCGTTTTACGCTTCGGACGGTATGGGCGGTAGATGTCCTCGACCTCGGTGAGGATATTTGCGGCGTTGAGTGTCGCCTCTATCTCGGGCGTCATCTTGCCCTGCTCGGTGATGAGCGCGTGTACCTCTGCCTTACGAGCTTCGAGATTGCGAAGGTATGTAAGGCGCTCGGAAAGATCGCGCAGCTTTTCGTCGTCAAGCGAGCCGGTTACTTCCTTGCGGTAACGCGCGATAAAGGGAATAGTGTTGCCGTCGTCAATAAGCGCGACGGTATTTTTGACCTGCTCCACACCGAGCGACAGCTCGGAGGCGAGTTTTGCTATTATATCCATAAATAAATCTCCGTTTATTTTAAAAATGATCTTAAACGTGCTTCCTCGTCGGCGGTAAGCTCGCGCCACTCGCCGCGCTCAAGGGTAGTGTCAAGCGGCAAGCCTGCGAACTCAACGCGCTCAAGGTAAATAACCTTGTTGCACACCGCCTCAAGCATACGCTTCACCTGATGGAATTTACCCTCGGTCAGCGTGAGATAGCCCGACGCGCCGTTCTCGCATAGTGTGAGCTTGGCGGGTTTCGTAAGCTCGCCGTCGAGCGTTACGCCGCTTTCAAGGCGCTGCCTGTCCTCCTCGGTGATACGCCGCTCGGCTTTGAAATAGTAGACCTTAGACACGTGATGCTTTGGCGAAAGTAATCTGTGGCAAAGCTCGCCGTCGTTGGTAAGAATGAGAAGCCCGAACGTGTTTTTATCGAGTCTGCCGCACGGGAAAAGCCCAAGACGTCGCTCACGCTCACCGAGCAGCTCAAGCACCGTGCGTTCACGCACGTCGTCGGTGGCGGACACGTAGCCCTCGGGCTTGTTCAGCATAATATAAGTGAAGGGCTTGTAAACTACCCTTTGACCGAGATACGTTATCTCGTTTTTTGTCACGTCAACGTGCATATCGGCGTTTTTTACAGCTACACCGTCAACGCATATTTTGCCTGCCTTTGCGGCTTTACGCGTTTCCGTGCGCGACAGCAGGCCCATTTCGGAAAATAATTTATCAATTCTCATTACGTAAACAGCGATATAAGCGCGTTGCACACGAATATTGCCGCAACTCCGAATACGAAAAGCGCCACGAAGAACGAAAGCAGAAAATCTCCGAGCGTCGTGCGCTCGCGCTGACGGCGGGAGCTCTTTCGGCGTGCAGAGGCGCTATGCTTTTTTTGCTGTGATGCTTTTTTCGTGCCGTTTTGCGACGGCTTTATCGGGCGAAGCCGCTCTGCCGACGGCGGCGGTGTCAGGGTGCGTATCTGCGGATTTTGTCCGTAGCGCATCTGCTGTACCTGTACGCGCTGCTGCACGGTCGGTGCTTGAGGGCGAGCCTGATTGGGACGCGTCTGCTGCGAGCCGTTCTGTCCCTGCCTTGGCGCCTGATTTTGCGCTCTCGCATAGGGCTCACGTGTCGGAATATTAGGCATACGTCGCTTACCTCCATAGTGATAAGGTCAATCTTACGGTGGTATTATTGACCGCATAAGTATATTTTATCATAATATACGTGAAAAGTAAAGCAAAGTGCGAAATTTTTTCACACTGACGGGAAAAAAGGCTGTTTGCATCCAAAATATCGGCAAAATTACCCGTAAAAAATTTCAAAAACACTTGCAATTCGCGTTTCGTTGTGGTATAATATAAGGGCTGTGTGTCCAAAAGGGCACCGAGCGAGGGTGGTCCTCTGCGACAATGCTCCGCACGAACACGCCTCAAACACTTAATTTTTTTAAGGAGGAAGCCAAAATGGATTTTATTAAGGCTTTAACTAGTGAGCAGCTCAAGGAAAATGCCCCTGTACTTAACATTGGTGACACTGTTAAGATCCACAACAAGATCAAAGAGGGCAACAGAGAGAGAATTCAGATGTTCGAGGGTACCATCATCGCTAAGAATGGCGGCGGTATCTCCGAGACCTTCACCGTAAGACGCGTTTCCTACGGCTGCGGCGTTGAGAAGACCTTCCCGGTACATTCTCCCAACGTTGAAAAGGTTGAGATCATCAGACGCGGTAAGGTTCGCCGTGCGAAGCTTTACTATCTCCGCGACCGTGTGGGCAAGAGCTCCAAGGTTAAGGAACAGCTCTAATTTCTCAAAGCAAAGAAGCAAAATTGGCTGCCGTACGGCAGCCTTTTTGTTTTGCAAGGCACAAATATACTGTAAAATCGTTCTATTAACAAATTATCCGTTGCTTTTTTTGTCGAATTGTGTTACAATATATTAAAGTATAACAGTCGGCTTTGATACGACTCGGAGGGCAGTGTATGAAATATAACGTAAAAAAACGGCTCAAGGCGGCATTCGTCATAGCTGCGGCGATGCTCTCGCTCGTGCTTCTTACGGGCGCTGTGAGCGCCGATACGCAGGACGTCGGCGAGATCACCTCGGTCGAGCTTACCAAAAGTAAAAGCGAGGTCGCGATAGAAATATCGCTGACAAAGGAATACGTTAAGGCTAATAAGCCTGCCACGGTATATATTTTTGAGCTTTTACCGTACGAATCGACCTCTGCGATAAATTCGATGGAGCCCGTCAAGGAGTTTAAGCTTGCAGAAAAAACGACTGTAAAGCTCCCCTTCTATAACGGCAATACGACGAGACTGTATTCGAAGTTCGTCGTTGCGGAAAAGGCTGACGACGGTACGTACAACATAATCACGAAGGCAAAATACGTTGAGAATATTTCCGTGCTTGCAGGTAACACCGAGGCGTATCCCGAGCGCCCGAGCAAAAAGGGACTTCAGATACAGACGTTTACCGATGCACAGCAGCTTGGAGTCTCGCATACGGTCGTAAACGTAGCGATCAACGAGTATTTACACGGCGAGGGCTCTGATGCGGCGCAGTCGTTCGTTTACAACGGACAGACGTATTACGTTGACAGGGCAAAGATAGCGTTGCTCGACCACAAGGTGAAAACCTATACCGACGCAGGTATAAACGTATATTTCAATATCATACTCACCGCAAAGGCTGAAAACGCTCACCCGAATATTGCGAGCCTTTACTGCGAGGGAATCTCTTCCGACGCAACGCTTTACGCGCTTAACACGAAGAACGAAACCGCGATGAAATCCTTCCAGGCGTTCGTTGATTATCTCGCGTCGAGATACACGCGTGAGGACCGCGCGTACGGCTTCGTGCCCGCGTTTATAATGGGCTTCGAGGTGAACTCCAACCGCGTGTGGAACAACGCCGGCGACGCGTCGCTCACCAACTATATCTACTCGTACTGCACGGCGTTTCGCGTGGCTTACACGGCGATGACGTCGCACTACGCAAACGGCCGCGCATATATTTCGCTCGGCAATAACTTTACCGCCGCGGCAAGCGATATGTCTGCCGATGCAAATTCACTTCAGGATTATCCCGCAAAGGATTTTCTCGACAGCTTTGCCGCAGTTATCAAAAGCTCGGGCGATATACCGTGGGGACTTTCGATAAATCCGCACCCGTCGTCTCCCGGTCTTGCCGATTTCTGGAATGACGAATATGCAACCGACGACTTTGAAACGCCGTTTATAACGATGAAAAATCTCGGCACGCTTACGCGCTATATGTCCGAGGAGCCGCTGCTTTATAATTCCGAGATAAGAAGCGTAATCGTCGGAGAGTTTGGACTCTCGGGCGATCCGTCGAGCGACGAGTCTATGACGCTTCAGGCGGCGGCGTATGCACTTGCATACTATTCCGTGGAGCAGAACGAGGATATTGACGCGTTTATTTACCACCGTCACGTTGACCATTCGGCAGAAGCGCAGTATTACGGACTCTGGACGAATGCCCCCGACACCACGTCCGAGCCACTTGCCAAGAAGCCCATATACAGCGTATTTTCGCTTATAGATACGCAAAACAGCGAGGAGGTAACGGCGTTTGTAAAGAATACCGTAGGCTCGGGTGCGTTTGGAACGTTTATGGCGGAAAACGTCAAGTATAAGCAGTTTAACGACCGCACGGTGTTCGAGGGCGAGGTCGCAACGGCAGAGGATTACGAGCGCGGATACAAGGAAAAGGTGCTTTTTGACCTCACCGACGGGCGCCTGTGCGATTTCTATCCCACGGACGGCGCACAGTACGTCGAGCTTCGTTCCTTCGAGGATGCGTCTGAAACGATGCTCTATGCGAAGCTTCCCGATATACCAAACGGTTATACGGGAATAGGCAACTCCGTATTTCCCGAAGCCGCGATCAAAAAGGCACACTACGTCACCCTGCGCGTTATGGTCGCTACTCCCGCCGACGTCGGCACGATGAATCTTATGCTCCGTTTGCAGGATAACGCCTACGGAGATGAGATCGGCGCGGTATATGAAAGCGTTATTGCCGTAAAGCCGAACGTGTGGAACGAGATAAGCTTTGATATCAAGGATTTTTCGTCGAAAACCGACGGCGAGCTTGACCTTATGAAGCTGTGGGTAAGTAACGCGGACAGCGACAACGTAATCGGCGAGTACGGCATCAGGCTTGAGTCGGTAACGCTTCAGGTCAAGCGTCCTATGGGCGTTATAGGCTGGATATTCGTGGTGCTTCTGATACTCGTTATCCTCGCGGTGGGCGCGTACGGTGCGCTCTATCTGCGAGCGAGATACATCAGAAAAAAACGCCGTGAGGCGGCGATTAGACAACGCCACGAAATGATGCGTACGCAGCAGATGCAGTCGGCACAAACAGGATACCCGCCGCAGTACAGACGGTAAAAAATCGAGCCCTTTGGCATTATGCCAAAGGGCTTTTTCTCATCCGCCTATCAAATCGATAAATATCGCCTTATCAAAAAGCATCATCTTGACGTAGGACAGGTATTCACGTATCATACTTGTGTAGTAATGCAGCGCGCTCGGCGACGGTGCACCGCACGTATCCATCGGCAAGGCGTAGCGCTCCGATAATATCTCGATGCGCGGCAGGTGAAACGAGGTTGAAACGCCGATTATCCGCTTGTCGGACATACCGAGCTCCAAAAGAAGCTCCTTGGTGAAGCGTACGTTTTCGCTCGTGGAGCGCGCTTCGCTCTCCATTATAATTCGCTCCTCTGATATGCCGAGGTCGGTAAGATATCCGCGCATAGCCACGCATTCCGCGACCGTTTCATTAACTCCCTTCGCTCCGCTCACAACGCATACCGCGTCGGGCAGGGCAACCAAAAGCTCGTACGCCGCGTCAAGGCGGTTTTTTAGTGCCGTGCTTGGCGTCATTCCTTTAGTGTGAGCGCCGAAAACGAGCACGACCGTGTCGGCGCCCGTATCGTCCTCGAGTGCGTACTGCTCGGCATAATATTCGGGCGTCCCCGAAGGATAAAGTCCGATGAATGCCCAAAATGCAACCACGCTTACGGCGTACAGACACAAAAGGGCGGTGAATATTATATGAAGCGGCTTAAAAAGCCGTCCGAGCAGTCGCTTCAGCGGCACGCGAAGGAGTATGGGCAGGCAAACGCACGCTATCGCCAAAAGCGCGTAAGGCGCCATTTTCATCGCCTCTACGCCGACGAAGCACAGCACGAGGTACACGAAATAGTACGAAGCCACGAGCCCTGCGGCGGCGAGGGTTATTTTTTCTAAAATCGAAAGCTTATTTTTCATTTTCAAGTATCAGCCTGTCAAGATACGGCGACACGCCAAGAGAAGCGCAAATGCGCTTGTAGTCGGCAAGCGCGGCATCGCATTTTGCGGCGCTCGGCCTAACGTTTTTCGTCGCGCGTATCATAAGATTTTTCGGCGTGTCGTCAGGATCTATAAGCTCAAGCGTGGTGACGCTGTAGCCGACGGATTCAAGGCGCTTCACGCGAAGCGCGTCGGTTGCGGCGTCGCACAGCTTTTGTTTGAGTATCGGGTGGTCGAGTATAAAAGCAAGGTCGCCCTTGAGCGTCGCATCGGGCGCTTTTTCGGATAGCTGCTTTGACATTTCGTGGTGACAGCAGGGCGTTGAAAGAATGATTCCCGCGCCCCATTTTACCGCGTTTGCGAGCACGATATCGGTCGCAATATCGCAGGCGTGGAGCGAGATGACCATATCGGGATGCTCGGGCGGCACGTACTCGTTTATATTACCGCTAACGAATTTAAGATGCTCGAAATCCTGCCTTTTTGCGACCGCGTTGCAGTATTCGATAACGTCTGCCTTCAAGTCAACGCCGTACATACGGATGCTTTTCTTTTTAAGAACGGCAAAATAGTAGTACACCGCGAAGGTGAGGTAGCTCTTTCCGCAGCAAAGATCGTATATGACCGCAGGCTTGTCCGCGGGGAGCTTATCCTCGACGTCGCGTACGATTTCGAGGAAGCGGTTTATCTGACGGAATTTCGCCTGCTTTTTGTCGTGTATGCGCCCGTTCGCGTCGGATATGCCAAGCTCACGCAGAAAGCCGATATCGCGCGAGACGTCGAGAATGTATTTCTTGCCCTCTTCGCTTACGTCAGCCGCTGCGGCATCAGCCTTACGCTTGTCGGATACGTGCACCGTGCCCGACTTCGAGCGCTTTATCTCAGCCTCGCCGGCGGTGGTTATCACGTTGACCTGCTTATAGTCCTCAAGCGCCATACGGCAAAGCTCCGCGCCGTCAAGCGGAAGATTGCGGCGGAAGGTCTTGTTGTCCTTCGTGAAGCGCTCGGTCATAATATACACGGTGCCGTCGCTCTTTTTGGTCAGCGAGGCGACCTCTTTTTGCGTGCTTTTATCCTCTGCCTTTGAGAATACGGCCTTCTTTAGCGTGCGACGCTTTAATACGTCCTCAAACAGCGCGGTGATTTTTTCATTTGGCATTGTCGTGACCTCGTCAATTTTTCTTATAGCACAAGTATATCACAAAGCGCGGAAAAAGTACATCGCTTTATTGTAAATTTTCATAAAGTATAATATTTACAAATCAAGGGTTTACTTTTCCCGTCGGATGATGTATAATTTTCTCATAGGATATTTTGCTCGTCGAGGAGGAAATGACGTTGAAAAAAGCTGGTGCGTCTATTGGCGCTGCGCTTATGTATTTCGGTATCTATATGTGGTGGCAGATTGCTGTCAGTATGACCGCGACGGTTGGCGTGTCTTGGGCGTTTGCGGCGCTTACGTGGGGGCGATCCGCGAACGAGCTTGCCGAGGCCGGAGCAAGCTCGTTTGAGGCGATGCTCAACGCGGTGCTTGATATTTCGCTTGAGGCTACCGAGGAGACGGCTGTGTGGCTTCTTGAGCACGCGGTGCATTTGACGGTGGTTGCGGGTGTCTTTACGCTTCTGACGTATTGGCTCATATTTGCGCTTCGCCAAAAGAACGCGTTAAAAGAGGTCGGGCTTGGCAAAATGCCTGTTTTACCGTGCTTTGGTATGGTATTCCTCGGCGCCGTGCTTAACCTTTCGGTGTCGTTTATACTACCGCTCATACCGTTCCCCGAGCGCTGGTGGAACGCACAGATGGCGCAGTCCGAGCTGATTTTTGACGTGGCGCCGTGGCTGACGTTTATTATGACGGTGATCGTTGCGCCGATACTTGAGGAAACCGTTTTCCGCGGACTTCTCTACACTCGTCTGAAGCGCGCTATGCCGCCGCTTGCGGCTATGATAATATCCGCTATCGTGTTCGGTGCCGTGCACGGCACGTGGATAGCGCTTATATACGCGTCGCTGCTCGGATTTTTGCTCGCGTGGGTGCTTGAGAGGTATAGATCGCTTCTTGCCTCCATAATGCTTCACTGCGGCTTCAACGCCTTCGCACTCGTAAGCGATAAGCTGGTTGACGTGCCGCTTGCGGTGTGTATACTCAGCGTGGTAATTTCCGTTTTGGGCATAGTCGCGGTACAGATCACCTCAAAACGCAGGTGCGAGAGCAAGTAGCTAAAAAAACGCGCATAAATTTACAATTTCCTATTGCATTTACTCTGATAATAGGGTATAATGGTTTGGATAATAAATATTTTTGGAGGTTCTTATGCTTAATTTATTTCTTACCGCTGATACTACCGCTGCTGCCGACGCTACAGGCTTGATGGGAAGTCAGGGTATAACCACTATCGTTATGCTCGTCGTTATGGTGGCTGTATTCTATTTCTTTATGTACAGACCGCAGAAGAAGCAGGAGAAGGCAACGAACGATATGCGTAACGCCCTTGCGGTTGGCGATGAGATCACCACCATCGGCGGTATCATCGGCAAGGTCGTTAGCATCAAGGAAGAGACCGTTATGATCGAAACCGGTCGCGACGGCACGAAGATCCGTATTCTCAGAAGCGCTATCAAGAGCGTTGACGTGAAGGCAGAGGATTGCTGACATAAATAGTTTCCTCCCGTCATATAGATTAGCAAACGATCTATATTTCGGGAGGGATTTTTTTGCAAAGAAACGATAATGCAGGGGATTTCAGCGTGGGTGCTGTGCTTATGTCGGGATTTAAGGGTATGATCGTGGGGATTATATCAACGCTTGTGCTGGCGGCTGTATTTACAGGCGTTTCACTGGCTTTTGGCGAGCCGAGGAGGGTTGCCGACCTGCTTTCGTACGCTGCACTTGTATTGACAGCGCTTGGCGTTGGTATATCCGCGGTCAGATTTGACAGAGAGCATCGGCTGACGTCGGCGCTCGTCGGCGGCTGTATGTACGCACTTCTTATGCTTGCGGCGTCACTGTTTATCGGTACGGACGGCGAGGCTGGCGCTATGCTCTTAAAGCTCGGCGTTTGGGCGGCTTTTGTCGGCGTGTGTATGCTTGGCGGCGCGATGGGCAAGGGAAGGCGCGTGCGTGTCGGAGAGGGCAATAACAGCCCGACGGCGCTTGCAAGACGACGCCTCGCGGCAAGAAAATAAAGAAAGGGCGGCGCGCGCAGTACTGCGGTGCCGCCTTCTTGTGTCTTACAGAAATCTTGCTAAATTGTCAGCGGTGCTCTTTTCGAAATCGAGTACTTCCTCGGCGAGCTTTCGTGCCTGTCCGGTCGGCTCGTTTGCGTTGAACTGCTTTTCAATGTTGATGATACCCATAGTTGCGCCGTTTATCATCATTTCCGCGATGTGCGAGGTCGTGGTGTCGAGCATAGTGTTGAACGCCATACCCATCTTTGATCCCGCCTTCGCCATAATACCCGGCTCCTCCGGCTTGAGTCCCCGCTCGGCAAGCAGATCTGCCGCACGGCTTGAATATTCGCGGTAGCGTTCAAGCTCGCGTGTCATTTCCGCGCGCATCTCGGGGCTTGAGGTCTTGTCCATCAGATCGATTATCGCATCTCCGCCCATAGTCGTGTTTTTGTAAAGCTCCTGTAAGAGTGCTTCGTTTTTATCCATAACGTTACTTCCAAACATAAAGAAAATACCGCGAGCATTTGCTCGCGGTATTAGTGTTTACGGTATATCAAAAATTATTTACGCCTTTGAAAGATCGTCGAGATCGTACGGCGTGTTCTGGTAAACGAAGTAGTTGAGCCAGTTTGAGAACAAAAGATTTGCGTGACCTCTCCAAACGTTCGGAGGACGGCGCTGCGGATCGTTATTTGGGAAGTAGTTGTACGGAACGTCGATGGGAAGTCCCTTGTCAACGTCGCGGAAATATTCCTTTGAGAGCGTGTCATAGTCGTACTCCGAATGTCCCGTTACGAACAGCATACGGGAGTTTTTCGCCGCGATGATGTATGGACCTGCCATATCGCTTCTTGCGATAAGCTCGATGTCGCTGACTCTGGTTATCTCAGACTCGGCGATACCCGTGTGGCGCGAATGAGGCGCGTAGAATATCTCGTCAAAGCCGCGCACGATCGGGTGGTTCGGGCGCAAAGCGTAATGCTCGAAAACGCCGAACATCTTTTTGTCAAGCGGATGCTTTTTTACACCGTAGTGATAGTAAAGTCCCGCCTGCGCCGCCCAGCAGATGTGCAGGGTGGAGAAAACGTGCGTTTTCGACCATTCCATAATATCGCAAAGCTCGTCCCAATAGGTAACGTCGTGGAAATCGAGATTTTCAACGGGTGCGCCCGTGATGATAAGTCCGTCGAAGTTTTCGCCGCGGATATCGTCGAAATTCTTATAGAACGCCTCCATATGCTCCTTCGCAGTGTGCGTTGAGCGGTGAGTCGCCGTTTGGAGAAGGGTTATCTTTATTTGCAGAGAGCTGTTGGAAAGCAGGCGAATGAGCTGTGTTTCGGTGGTTATCTTGGTGGGCATAAGGTTGAGCACCGCGATTTTAAGCGGACGGATATCCTGATGCTCCGCTCTGAATTCGCTCATTACGAAAATGTTTTCCTCTTCAAGCGTCTGCGCTGCGGGAAGCCCGGCGGGTATTTTAATTGGCATATACTTTCCCCCTTGTGACAGTAGCGTAATTACACTAATTGTACCACAAAAAAAACGATTTTGCAACACCTATCGAAAAAATATATAATAGCCCGTATTTTTTGGAGGAAAATCAAAAATACGATTGCATTTTGTAAATATAAATGATATAATAAATATAAGTATACTCATAAGCCGTAGCTTTACGCGCCTTGGGGCGTACTCGGTTTCCATAAATTTGCGAGAAGGGCGGTGCACGATTTGCAAATCAGGATAAATACGCTTGGATTTTTTAAGCTTGCCGTTGTGCTTTTCTGCGCCTTTTTGATGACCGTAGCTTGCACCGTGTCGGTCTTGGCGGACGAAACCCGTATAATTTCCGGATTTTCAGGCGGGGACAAGGTCTCGTGGCTGCCGGGCGATAACGTCGCCTCGGTCGGACTGTCAGACTTTTCGTGGGAGCAGGACGGACAAACCTATAAACGCTCCTGCCTTGAGGTCGTCGGAAAATACGTGCCGCGCGATGCGTTGCGTGCAACCGTTGCGGATTTCACCGAGCCGCTTGACCTTAGCGAATATCTCGCGATGTCGTTTGATATTTACGTGCCAAAAATCGCGAACGATTCAAACGCAGTATTTCTGGCGCGCCTCACGCTTATTTCGGAGAGCGGAGAGAGTACCGAGCATCTTGAGATCATCGAAGGCGGCAAATGGACCAACGTCGAGGCCTATATCGGATCGTGGGATGCCCGTGACGGCATAATAAGAGCGGAGATAGCGGTGGCGACGGATACGTCGCTCACCACGAGCGCCGTTGAGCGCTTTTACGTAGACGATATCTGCGTGTCCGATCCCGTTGACCGCGATATGACGGACAGATACTTATTCGACACGTATAAGGTTGAGGGCGGCTCTGCAACGCTCGCAGGCGACAAGTCCAAAATATCCATAGTGTCCGATGCGGAGGGTATGCTTTCGCTTGAGGCGACGGTGTTCGCGCCGCAGCACGGGTACCCGCTCAACTGCCTGCGTATGCGCCTTGCCAATTATACCGAGAGCGACACGCTCACACTCCATTATTCCACCTCTGATTCACAGGTGACCACCGAGGACAAAATAGTAACGGTTCCGATCGAGCCGAATTCCGACGTCAGCGACTACTACGTATTCGTCGGCGACGCCGCACAGCTTCGCAGTATAAAGCTGATATTCAATTCTGCGGCGGGACGAGTTGAGATAATCTCGATCAACGCGGTAAGCGCCTACGAGGTGACGGAATACGATACCTGCGGAAAGCTTACGTCGTGTACCGTAAGTGACGATCTTTCGACGGTTAAATTTTCGGGAGAGGTCGATCGCGAAACGGCAATAAATAACAGAAACGGATATATCGCGATATTTCCTCACCTGACACGGACGCTTCCGAGTCCGTCGGAGCTGGCACGGCTCGTCCCTTTGGTCAAGACGCAGATGACGACGCGCTTTGAGCTTTCGTGGACTCTGCCGCGTGACGGAGAACATGATATTACCACGCGCTTCCTGGCGGTTTCGGTCGGAGAAAACGGTGAATACAGTCTTATCTGCCCGCCGTTTTACGTACAGAATGCAGGCGAAATAGCAAAAAAGACCGCCGAGCTCACCGTTGATGCAAAGGGCTTTTGCGCTAACGATATATCCGTCGTGGGAGACGTCGGAGCAACGCTTACGCTGCTTGAGCTTGACACGGAAAGACTGTTCGTGCAAAAAAGCGAGGCGGATCCTTACGTATACCGCGGCGAGGCGTACTATTTCGACGGCGAATATCTTGACGCGCTGTCTGCAAAGATCGACGTTCTGAACGCCGACGGCGTGCAGGTACTATTGCGGCTCTACAATTGGAGTATCACCGAGGGTGAGAGCCTTGACGCCTTTTACGCCGAGGACGGCTACGTCGATTATTCCAAGGCTGTGCGCTACGAGGACGGCGGCGACTATATCGCCGCGATAGGCGCGTACATAGCCGAAAGCTGGGTGGCAAACGGCAAAATAGTCGGCGTCGTATACGGCGAGGGCGAGAATATCGCAGAGGGGCAGAGCTCGCTTGCCGAAACGGTTGAAAGCACCGCAAGCAGTATGCGGACTCTGTATTTTGCTCTCGCAGAGGCAAATTCGAGTGTCAAGCTTTACGTCTCGCTTTCCGACCTTTACACCTCGGACGTACATACGAGTGACGGAGAAATTGGGCTTGACCTTTATCTCCCGGCGCTTATCGCCGAAACGGCGCAGTACGGACAGTTCCCGTGGGAGCCGGCAATCGAAAACGTTTACCGCGTTGCCGGACGCTCGCGCGAGTACGTGAGCGTTGACAACGCCTACAAGGTGCGTGAGCTGCTCTGTAATAACGGTGCGGAGGATAAGCATCTTATATTTATCGACCACACGTATTTTGCGTTTGCCAGCCGTAAGGTAGACAACGTTACGAATTACGTTCTCGGCGCGTACGGCGCACTGTTCTGCGATTACGTTGACGCATATATCGCCGCGACCGGCTCGCGTGCCGACGAGATAGTCGATAGCGCGCGCTATATGTATACGAGCGAGATGTACGCGATCGAAAGCGTAGTCAAGGCGGCGCTTGGCATAGAGGATTTTTCCGAGGTCATCGACGGCTTTGACGCGGGCAAAGTACCGCAGGCTCGGCTTGTGCTTGAGTCGGCAAGCTCCGTGCCACCGACGGATACTCTCGGCGCGTTCAGCTACTACCGCTTCGACGGAGTTTCGAGCATAGGAGGTCTTTCGCCGAGCTATTACAGCCGCGAGCTTCGCGTTGCGAGTGACGGCGGAAACGTGTTAAACGTAATGCTTGACGCGTCCTGCTATGCTGATGCTTCGAGCGCATCCTGGCTCGGCATTGCCCACAATTTCGATATTACTGAGGATTTGACGCTTACACCTACTCTTGCCCTCACGCTCAAAGTGGACGGCGTTTCGCCGACGTCGCTTTCTGCCGTTACCGTGAAGATCGTTTTGAAGGGTGAAAACGAGCGCTTCGAATCAACCGCAGTGCTTGACGTCGGAGAATGGACGACGGTATACGTTGATACGTCCGCCTTCAAGTCGGCTAAGGACACCGAGTGTCTACAGATATTCGTCGGCGGCACGAGTGTGTCGGGGGCTGCTCTCAAGATAAAGAGTATAGACGGCTTATCGAGCGAGTACAACGACGAATCGCTTGTTAAGGTCATAGAAAAAATGCGTGAGAAAAAGGCGGGGAACGACACCGGCATCGACTACGGCGCGTATCTTCCCGTTGCGCTTGGCGTTCTCGTCGTTGCTATGACGGTTATAGTCGTCGTGATGCTCACGAAGAAAAGATATAAGGATAACGAATAGAAGCTATGTTAAGACGAAATTTTAATACGGATGAGCCTATTGAGGAGCTGCCGATTCGGCTTTTCGGCGTCGTGCGCGAATCAATAGTCGATGGACCGCAGCTCAGATACGTTATATTCGTGCAGGGCTGTCCGCATAAATGCTATAATTGCCACAATCCCGAGTCGCACGCGTACGGCGGCGGCAAGACCACGACGACCGCAAAGCTTTGGGCGGATATACAGAAAAATCCGCTTATAAAGGGTATTACCTTCAGCGGCGGCGAGCCGTTTTTGTGGGGACACGAGCTTGCGGTGATCGCAAAAAAGGCGCGTGAGCGCGGGCTTGATATAATGACCTACAGTGGCTTTACGTACGAGCATCTTCTCAAAAAATGCGAAACCGAGCCGTCGGTGCACGAGCTGCTCTCGCAAACGAACTATCTCGTTGACGGACGCTACGTCGATGCAAAGCGCGACCTTAATTTAAGATTCCGCGGAAGCACGAACCAGCGAATTCTCGACGTTACCTGCTACCCGAATTCGACGGCGGCAGAGGAGATCGAATTATAAAAAATAAATATCAAAATACATCAACACAAGGAGAAAACAAAATGTCTGAGGCATATTTATCGCGTGGCGTTTCCGCCACCAAGGACGAGGTACACAGCGCAATTTCGAAGCAGGATAAGGGCGTATTCGCCGGTGCATTCTGCAAGATCATTCCCGATCCCTGCGGCGATCCCGAGTACTGTGCGGCGATGCACGCCGACGGCGCGGGTACGAAGTCCTCGCTTGCTTATATTAAGTACAAGGAAACGGGCGACCTTTCCGCATTCTACAACGTTGCGCAGGATTCCGTCGTTATGAACCTTGACGACCTTCTCTGCATCGGTGCGACCGACGGCTTCGTTCTCTCGAACACCATCGGACGCAACGCACACCGCGTAAACGGCGAGGCTATCAAGGCTGTTATCGACGGCTACACCGAATTCTGCGAGATGCTCGGTACTTACGGCGTCGGCATTACTATGTCGGGCGGCGAGACCGCAGACGTCGGCGACCTTGTCAACACGCTTATAGTTGACTCCACCTTCTTCGTAAGATTAAAGCGCAGCGACGTTATCGACTGCGACAACATTAAGCCCGGCGACGTTATCGTGGGCTTTGCGTCCTACGGTCAAGCGACCTACGAGAAGGCGTACAACGCAGGTATGGGCAGTAACGGTCTTACCGCGGCACGTCACCTTATGCTCTCTCACGAATATGCGGCAAAGTATCCCGAAACCTACTCGAACACTATTGATGAGTCGAAGGTTTACTGCGGCAGCTACGGCGTGAACGATATTCTTCCCGGAACCGACGTTTCCGTCGTTGACGCTATCCTCTCGCCTACCCGTACCTACGCGCCTATTATCAAGGCTATTCTTGACGAGAAGCGCTCTGCCGTACACGGTATGATCCACTGCACGGGCGGCGGTCAGGCAAAGTGCAAGAACTTCGGCGCAGGCATTCACTATATCAAGGACAACCTCTTTGATACTCCTCCGCTTTTTGCCGCTATCTGGAAGAACGCGGACATCGGCGACAAGGAGATGTATCAGGTGTTCAATATGGGACACAGAATGGAGCTCTACTGCGATGCGGCTGACGCCCAGTTTATGATAGACACCGCAAAGAAATTCGGCGTTGAGGCAAAGATCGTCGGACGCTGTGAGGCGTCTGCCGACGGAAAGAACCACGTAACCATTACCGATAAGGGCAACACCTACGAATATTAATTCAAATTTTCGGAGAGGGCGAATATGAAAAAAAGAATCCTTGTTGTAAGCTCTGCCAATCTCGACTTCATAATGAAGGTCGGCAAGCTGCCTCAGGCAGGTCAGACCGTGATAGAGCCGCGCGGATACTCGTACGTTCCGGGCGGTAAGGGTGCGAACGCGGCGCTTGCGCTCGCCCGACTCGGGGCGGACAGCGTGTTCTGCGCAAGGCTTGGAAGCGATGCGAACGCGCAGAAGCTTCGCTCGCTGTACGTTGACGAGGGTATTGACGTTCGTTTTCTCCAAAACGACCGTGCGGCGGCAACGGGACTTGCTTCGATAATCGTCGAGGAGAACGGTGCCAACCGCATTATCGTTTATCCCGGTGCCAATAATAACCTTTGCTCTGACGACGTTGAGGACGCGCTGACCTGTATTCCCGACGCCGTGCTCGTGCAGATGGAGATACCCGACGAGGCGGTTATCGCGGCAACGAAGTTTGCTAAAGCGAGAGGTATTCCCGTGTTCCTTGACACGGGAGCGACGAGGGCTGATTGGCCGCTCGATCTCTTAGGACCGCTTGAGGTCATCTCGCCAAACGAAAGCGAAACCTTTGCGCTCACGGGCATTATGCCGACGAATGCTACGGAATGTCTGCGTGCGGCGGATAAGCTTATGCAGCGCGTTGATACGAAATACGTCGTTATAAAGCTTGGCGGACGCGGTGCTTACGTGCACGACGGCAAGATGTCGCGCCTTATCTCGGCGTATGAGACCGACGCTATAGACACTACCGCGGCAGGAGACGCTTTTACCGCGGCACTTACGCTTGAATATCTCAAAACGGGCGATATTTACCGCGCGGTTAAATATGCGAACGCGGTGGGCGCTATCGTGGTAAGCCGCGAGGGCGCGTCCACCTCGCTTCCGACGGCACGTCAGGTCGAGGCATTTATTGAAAGAAACGGAATTATACTGTAATGGCTGAAAGAATTTTAGGCGTTGATTTCGGCGATCAGCGCACGGGACTTGCGGTGAGTGACCTTCTCGGTATGCTTGCCAACGGCATAGGCTACGTTAATTCGAGCTATATGCCCAAAACCGTCGAGCTCGTTGCTGAGAAGGCAAAGGAGCTCGGCGTTAAAAAAATCGTGGTCGGGCTGCCGATAAATATGAACGGCACGCTTGGTCCGAGAGCCGAGCACGCAAAGGAATTTGCAAAGCTTCTCGGTGAGGCTGCGGGACTGCCCGTTGAGATGTTTGACGAGCGCTGCAGCACTATGGCGGCGCACCAGATACTCAATTTCACCGATACGCGCGGAAAAAAACGCAAGGCGGCGATAGACACGCTTTCGGCGCAGATAATACTTCAGAATTACCTTGACTCAAAAAGGTAAAAAATTCCCTTGAAATAACCCACAGGTCGTTTCAAGGGAATGTGTTTATTGCTCGGTATTATCGGCGGCTTCTTCCTTAACTTCGGGGCGCGTATTGTCGTAATAATTTATATCGACGACGTGCGTTCGGTAATACTCCGCGAGTATCGCACACGACGCTCGGTTGAGGTGCACTCCGTCCGCCGAATGGTCGGGCGAGAGCGTGCCGTCCTCGAGTGTGAACAACGACAGCGGATCGAGCATAAAGAGCTCGTTTTGCGCTACGTATTCACGCAGAAGCTCGTTGAATATCACGCACTTTTCGTTGGTGATTCCATACTTCGTGGTTTCGGAGGAGTACGTCGTTACGGGCATTATGAGCTGTACGTATATCGGTACGTCCGTGATCGCGCGAATGTTTTTGATGAACGTGTCGAACGCGGCCATATAGCCATCGGCAGGCCAACCGAGCTCGTTAAGACCGGTGGCTACGTATATCGCCTTGTATTTGCCCTCCTCGCGCTCGAGCGCTTCGAAAAGGGTGTAGGACCGAAGCTCGTTGTTCTCGTCGCGCATACGGATAAACGCCTGCGTGCTGAGCGAGGAAACGTTAAGCCCTACCGACGAGAAATCGTACGGCTTTATATCTGTAAACATAAGCAGTCCCTTCGTGCGCGAGTCGCCGATGAACACGGTGTCGTTAAAATAATCGAAGCTGACGGGCTCGCCTTCGGGTACGGGGCTTGTGAAATCGTAGTACACGGGTACGTAGGGGGGAGGCGGAACGTCGTCCTCGGTGAGATGCCCCTCTGCCGCTATCGTTTCGGATTTAACAGCCGCCACGGGCAGAGGCGACGTCACGTATTCGAAATTATAGTCAACGAACAGATAGGACGCAAATACTGCCGCCAAAATTAGCACGGCTACAGCGAGAAGCAGCTTTATTATAATTGAAGCACAGTTTGATTTTTTGACGGGAGCCTCCGCAGGTGCTTTCGTGATTTTTGCAGGCGCTGTGTCGGACGGCTTCGCGTTTGTAGGAGCTATACGCATACGCTCGTGATTTTTCAAGCGGATTCCCCCTTCCTCGTTATTTTGACAAAACATTACTCCAAATTTTATTATAGCACAAACGAAAACAACTTGCAATAAGAAAAATAGGAAAAATGAAAATTAATTATCAGTCTATACTTGATGCCGAGCTTGAGAAAATAACGGCACGGGGCACTACGCCGAGGCTTCTTCTGCACGCGTGCTGTGCGCCCTGCTCAAGCTACGTTCTCGAATATCTCACGCGGTATTTCGATATTACCGTGTATTTCTACAATCCGAATATTACCGATGCGGCGGAGTATAAAAAGCGCGCCGACGAGCTTGCGCGGCTTATATCCCTTTTACCGCACGAAAACAAAATAGAGCTCATCGTCTGTGAGCATACGCCCGAACGTTTTTACGCTTTTACGGGCGGTCTTGAAGCACTGCCCGAGGGCGGCGCGAGATGCTTCTCTTGCTACAAAGAGCGCCTTGACGCGACCGCTCGCTTTGCGTCAGAGCATATGGGACAGTACGACTACTTCGCGACGACGCTCACGGTAAGTCCGCACAAAAATGCGGCGAAGCTAAACGAGATCGGCGCGGAGCTTGCAGGCGAGCACGGCGTACGTTGGCTCGCGTCCGACTTCAAAAAGCGCGAGGGATACAAGCGCTCGATAGAATTGTCGCGCGAGTACGGACTCTACCGACAGGATTTCTGCGGCTGCGAATTTTCGAGGCAATACAAATATGGAAACGATCAAGATAGGTAATACCGTTTGCGCGGTGAAGCGCTCGAATCGCCGTACGGTAGGTATGCGCATCGGCAAGGACGGCACGCCCGAAATACTCGCACCAAAACACGCGAGCGACGGCGAGCTTCGCCGTCTGTGCGCGCCGTATGAAGAAAGGCTTATCAAAATGAGCCAAAGGCAAACGGAGATAAACGCGGAGAGGGAAGCGTTCGCGCTTTCCTACGGCTCGCGTGTACGCGTGCTTGGCGGTGAGCGCGAGATACGCGAGGGCAGACGCGGCTTTGTAAGCTACGATGACGAGGCGTTCAACGTGCCGCCCGGGCTTACCGCAGAGCAGATACGCGCGGCGGTGCTGAAATTATATAAGCTGATTGCCAAAAACCATCTAACCGAGCGTGCCTTGTATTTGGCGGACAAAATGGGGCTGTCGGTCAGTGCGGTAAAAATAAACTCCGCCAAGACGCATTGGGCGTCCTGCTCGAAAAAATCCTCGCTTAATTTTTCGTGGTACTGTATAATGGCAGAGCCGGAGGCGGTGGACTATATAATCGTGCACGAGCTGTGCCATACGCGCGAGTTTAACCATTCGCCGCGCTTTTGGGCGGAGGTGGAAAAATACTGCCCCGATTACAAGCACCGTAAGGCGTATCTTAAAGAGCTGTGGACGCAGATTATGCGAGAGCGTTGGGAATGATATTCGTAAAATATCTCTTGCAAAGCACGGTGTCGTATGCTATAATTAAACAGTAAATATTTTTATCAAGGGAACCGTTATGAACTATATTGCGCAGGTCGTCGGAATTTTTGCGGTTGCGACGTTCCTTTTAAGCTATCAGCAGAAAAAACGCAAAAACATAATTTTACTTAACGCAACGTCGAGAGTATTATACATAATCCAGTATATACTGCTCGGAGCATATGCGGGCGCGGTGCTTGACGTGCTTGGAACCGTGTCATCACTTGCGGCACAGAATAAGGACAAGGGCTTTATCAAAAGGCACACGAAGCTCACGGTGATTATTATAAACGTGATAATCTTTGCATCGGGTATTGCCGTAATGATACTGACGCACGACAAATTCGGACTGTTTTCCATAGCCGGCGTGCTTTTGCACACGAGCGCGTTCTGGATAAGTGACGAGAAGATAATAAGAAGGGTATCCTTCCTCGGCTCGCCGTTCTGGCTCGTTTACAATATTGCAAGTCAGGCATACGGCTCGGCGATAGGCGATATTTTAACGATGGTTTCCATAGGCGTTGCAATTTACAGATACGATATAAGAGGCGCTAAAGCCGATAAAGAATAAAGGGCAGGAGGACTACTATGTATCAGAAGGACACACATAAAATATGGCTCGCAACGGGTGAAAACCGCGTATACCTCGAGCCGTCGATGGCTAACCGCCACGGACTTATCGCAGGTGCTACGGGTACGGGTAAGACCGTTACCTTAAAGGTGCTTGCCGAATCGTTTTCGGATATGGGCGTGCCCGTTTTCGTTGCCGATATAAAGGGCGACCTTTCGGGTATGTGCACGCCGGGTGAGGAGAACAAGCACATCCGCCGCAGCATCGACACGATGGGGCTGACCGATTTTAACTATACCTCGTACCCCGTACAGTTCTGGGACGTTTATGCAAAAGAGGGACTTCCCGTACGCACCACGATCTCGGAAATGGGCCCCGAGCTTTTAGCGCGCCTGCTCGGGCTTAACGAAACGCAGAGCGGCGTGCTTCGTATAGTGTTCCGCGTGGCAGACGAGAAAAATCTCCTGCTTATCGACCTTAAAGACCTTCGCGCGATGCTGCAGTTCGTCGGCGATAACGCGAAGGAATATAAGCTGACCTATGGAAATATTTCCGCGCAGTCGGTCGGCGCGATACAGCGTGCGCTTCTTACTCTCGAGGACGAGGGCGGAGAGGTGTTCTTCGGCGAGCCCTCGCTCGACCTTTCCGACTGGATCGAGTGGGACGCAGACGGACGCGGCGTGATGAATATTCTCGAATGCTCGAAATTATTCCAGCATCCGCTTCTTTACGGCACGTTCCTTCTCTGGATGCTTTCCGAGATATACGAGATGCTTCCCGAGGCGGGCGACCTTGACAAGCCTAAGCTTGCGTTCTTCTTCGACGAAGCGCATCTGCTGTTTGACGACGCTCCCAAGGCGCTCGTTGACAAGGTCGAGCAGGTTGCGCGGCTTATCCGCTCGAAGGGCGTCAGCGTGTGGTTTATCACGCAGAACCCCACCGATATTCCCGACAGCGTGCTCGGTCAGATAGGCAACCGCGTACAGCACGCGCTCCGTGCGTACACTCCGAACGACCAGAAGGCGCTTAATGCAGCGGCTAATTCCTTCAGAACGAATCCGAAGTTTAATACCGCCGAGGCAATTCAGGCACTTGGTGTCGGCGAGGCACTTGTCAGCGTGCTTGATGAGGATGGCGTTCCGTCTATCGTTGAGAGAGCGAACATATTGCCGCCAAGAAGCAGTATGAAGGCGGTAGATCCCGTGATGCTTCAGGCTACCGTGCTTGCAAGCAGCCTTCGTGATAAGTACGGCAAGGAGGAGGACCGCGAGTCGGCGTACGAGCAGATAGCCGAGGTGCGTGAGGAACAAGCCAAAGAGGCTGCCGAAGAACAGGAAAAGATAGAGAAAGAAAAGGAAAAGGCGAAAAAGGCATCCGCCAAGAAGAAAACAACATCAACTCGCAAAAAGACTACGGTGCTTGAAAAAGCAGTAAACAGCACGGCGAACACTATCGGACGCGAGATCGGCAAAAAGATAGTAAGGGGTCTTTTTGACACGTTCTTCAAGTAATTATTTTTATTTTTGGAGGTACCCAAAATGATTGAGCTTAAATTTGATCTGAGCGTTGACGGCGGAGCGTTTAAGCCGCTTAACGCAACAAGCGGCGGACCTTGGCACAAGCGTCATTCTCCCGACCAGCCGAGAAGCAATCTTGAGGCGTATAAGGCGGCGAGAATTCCGTATGCGCGCAACCACGATGCCTGCGGGGTAGGTATTTACGGTGGGCCGTATTCGCACGATGTTTCGGCGATATTTCCGAATTTCGATGCGGACGCGAATGATCCCGCATCCTACGATTTTGCCTGCACGGACGAGAATATTCTCGTAACCCTCGATGCGGGAACAAAGACCTTCTTTCGCCTCGGTCAGACTATCGAACACCAAATAAAAAAGCACCACACTCTGCCTCCGAAGGATTTCAAAAAGTGGGCGATTATCTGTGAGCACATTATCCGTCACTACAACGAGGGGTGGGCTGACGGCTTTGAGCTTGGGATAGAATATTGGGAGATATGGAAT
>JAZNBZ010000311.1:0-14827 GCA_045587285.1 Candidatus Flemingiibacterium sp.
TTACCTTTTGTTCGTGTTCAAAAGAATTGTCGAGATTTTCTTTAGTTATCGTTTCCAATTTCCATTACAGCATCTTTCGATGCCTCACTTCCTTTGTACTTTCCTAATCTCTTGTTGTTCAATTTTCAATGACCATTCTTGCCTTGCTTTGCTGTCGCTTTTCGCGGCGACTCGATTATTATATCACATCCCCGCTCCCTTGTCAAGCCCTTTTTCAAAACTTTTTTCAAAATCTTTTTCAAGACCTCCCAAGCGGACAGCTTTATTAGTATAGCATATTGTCCCGAGTTTGTCAACACCTTTTTCTTATTTTTTTCAACTTTATTATCATTATGCACATTAAACCAAAAAACATTCGCAAAAATGTGCAGATTGCACACAAACTGTCATTTTAAAAGAATTTCTCAAAAACTATTTATTTTACCGTGATTATCTGCTATAATATAAAGGAAAGGAAATTGCTATGACCTACCTTGACTTAATTAAGCTTCTCACCGACTGCGGCGCAGATGCGCCCTCTCACGAAGCCGCAGAGCTTGTACGCGTTTTCGCCGGCAAGGGACGCGAATGGTGTCTACTGCACAAAACCGACGAGCTGCCCGACGCCGTTGCCGCAGCGGCAAAAAAGCGCGCCGACGGCATTCCGCTCCAGTACGTCACGGGCGAAGCGTGGTTTTGGGGTAACCGTTTCGAGGTTTCGCCCGACTGCCTTATTCCTCAGCCCGACACCGAGCACTGTGTCGCGCTCGCGTTGCGTTATCTGCAAAACGGCGGACGCTTACTCGATATGTGCACGGGAAGCGGCTGTATCGCTATATCTATATTGAAGGAAAATACCACCGCCGTCGGTACGGCCGTTGATATTTCCGCCGCGGCACTCACACTCGCAAAAAAGAACGCCGTATCAAACGGCGTTGATGCGCGTCTGTCTGTGAACACCGCCGACGTGCTTTCCGATGACGTTCTTCCGCTTATCAAAAAAGCCGACGTTATCGTATCAAATCCGCCGTATATAAACACCGACGTTATCGACACCCTCTCCGCCGAGGTACGCCAAGAGCCGCGCATCGCACTCGACGGCGGCGACGACGGAATGATATTTTACCGCCGCTTTATAAACGTGCTCGCTCCGCGTATGAAGCCGAGTGCCGTTATGATACTCGAGATCGGCTACGACCAATCCGAGCGCATAACCGAGCTTTGCCGCGACGCCAAGCTTTCGTTAGAGCTTCACCGCGACTTCGGCGGCAACGTTCGCGTGGCGCTTATCACCCGTAACGCTTCTTGCGAATAGACTGTTATTACCCTTATATAATTTTTTAGGAGAAAAATATGACAAAGCCCACACTTCTCGTCCTCTTCGGCGGAAAATCCACCGAATATGAGGTTTCGCTCATTTCCGCGCACTCTATACTATCAAACGTAAACCGCGACAAATACGACGTTGTCACCGTCGGCATAACCAAGGGCGGCGACTGGTATCTCTACAGCGGTGACATTGCGAGCATAAAGGACGGCTCCTGGTGCGCCGACGTAAGCACGCTCGCAAAGGCCGCGCTCTCCCCTTCGCCGTCGGACAGCGGTCTGTTCGTTTTCGGCAAGGACGGCACAAAGCTCGTACATATCGACGTGATCTTCCCCGTTATGCACGGCGCGAACGCCGAGGACGGCACGCTTCAGGGACTAATGAAGCTCTCGGGCATACCTTTCGTCGGCTGTGGCTGTGCTACGTCCGCAATCGGTATGGACAAGGGATACACCAAGCTCGTGCTCAATAATTTCGACATACCGCAGGCAAAATGCAGGATAGTTCTCCGCGGTGATCTCGTCGCCGACCGCGCGGCAGTGCTCAACGAGTGCGAAACGCTCGGCAAGTATCCGCTTTTCGTGAAGCCTGCAAACGCAGGCTCGTCGGTAGGCGCATCAAAAGCGTCCGACCGTGCATCTCTCGACACCGCGCTCACGCTTGCCGCCGAGCACGACGGCAAGATAATCGTCGAGGAATACGTCAAGGGTAAGGAGGTCGAGGTTGCGGTAATCGGCAGTGGCGAATACGTCGCTTCAACGCCCGGTCAGATAAACCCCGGCGCGGAATTCTACGACTACGACGCAAAATACAGCGCAGACAGTAACTCCTCTTGCCTCATTCCCGCGGACATAAAGCCCGAAACGGCAGAAAAGATACGCGAATACGCCGTGAAAATATGCTCGGCACTCGGCGTGTCGGGACTTTCGCGCGTGGACTTCTTCGTGTCCTCGCGATGCGGCAAGGAGCGTATAATCTTCAATGAGATAAACACGCTCCCCGGATTTACGCAGATAAGTATGTATCCGAAGCTTTTAATGCACGACGGAAGAGGCTACCCCGAAATAATCGACGACCTCATCGCGCTTGCGATGAAAAAGGAGGCTTAAGCCTTGATTGGAATTTTCGACAGCGGTCTTGGCGGACTGTCAGCACTCAAGGAGGTTCGCCGCCTTCTGCCGCACGAGGATATCGTATATTTCGGCGACACGGGACGCGTTCCGTACGGTACGCGTTCAAAGGAGACGATAATCAAATACTGCCTACAGGATCTTAACTTCCTTCGCTCGCAAGGCGTTGATGCAGTAATGGTCGCGTGCGGCACGGCAAGCTCGAACGCGCTCGACGCGCTACGTGAAAGTGCACCCGATCTGCCGATAGTCGGCGTTATCGACGCAGGCGCACGCGCGGCGGCGAAGGCAACGAAAAACAAAACTGTCGGCATCGCAGGTACCCCGTCCACCATCGGAAGCGGCGCGTTTGAAAAGGCGCTTCGTGCGCTCGACGGTGATATTACTCCCGTGCCCACTCCGTGCGCGCTTTTCGTGCCGCTCGTGGAGAACGGCTTCGTTGAACACGACAACGAGATAACCCTGCTCACCGCTAAAAAATACCTCTCGTCAGTCATCGACAGCGGCGCGGACACGCTCATTCTCGGCTGTACGCACTATCCGATAATCGCAGGCGCAATATCGAAGGTACTCCCCGACGTCAATCTTATCAACGTAGGCGCGGCGGCGGCAGAGGAGCTTCGCGATATTATCTCCAAGCGAGAAAACGCAGAGGCAAGCCGCCCGGGAAGCGTAAAATATTTCGTCAGCGACGAGCCGACGGGCTTTGAGCGCATCGCGTCGATATTCCTCGGTGAGGAGATCAGCGAAGCGGTCACGAGGATAGACATCGAAAAATACTGATAGGAGCGCTCGCCCGAATAAACTTCGGGCGAGCTTCTTTTTTGTGCAAAAACATTGACAAATTCACAAAAATGTGGTACTATTATATTATATATATAAAACACGGAGAATATCGCTATGTCTAATTTTGCACCCGCAGTCGATAACGCCATAAAGCTTATCGAAAAGCTTGCCGACGAAAAAGAGCCCGTCGGCGTTTCCGAGCTTTCCCGCAAGCTCGGCATTAACAAAAATATGATTTTCCGTATACTCAACTCGCTTGAAGCGTGCGGTTGGGTATACTGCTCAAACCAGCCCGACAAAAAGTACCAGCTAAGCCTTCGCCCGTTCAACGTATCGAGCAAGGCGCTTTGCACGATGTCGCTCTCAAACGTTGCAACGCCGCTCGTTTACGACCTCTGGAAGCAAACGGGCGAATGCACCTACCTTGCTATCAGAAGCGGCGACAAGCTTACGTACATTCAGCACCTTGACGGCATTGGAAACGTCCGCGTCGCAGGCACCGTCGGCGGCACGTACGAGCTTTACTGCTCCGCGCCGGGTAAGATCATTCTCGCGCACAGCAGCGAGGAGTTTATAAACGAATATACCTCGCGCAGGCACAAGAAAAACACGGAGAACACGATAACCACAAAAAAAGAGCTCCTTTTAGAGCTTGAACGTGTGAAGTCGCAGGGCTTTGCGACAGACAACGAGGAGTTCGGCAACGGCATACTCTGCGTTTCCGCACCGGTATTCGACTATACCGACTCGCTCGTCGGCGCAGTGGGCTGTTCCGTTTCAACGGTCAATCACACCTACGGCAGCCTGATGGATACGATAAAGCCGCTCGTCACCGAAACCGCGGCGAAAATATCGTTAAGTCTGGGATACACGAAATAAAAAAGTTAAAGCCAAGGCGTTTGCCTTGGCTTTATCTTATAAATAATTATTTTCACTTGCGTTATAATTACTTAGACTTGCGCTTTCTAGCTGCTTCAGACTTCTTCTTGCGCTTCACGCTGGGCTTTTCGTAATGCTCACGCTTACGAAGCTCGGAAAGAACTCCGGATCTTGCGCACTGTCTCTTAAATCTGCGAAGAGCGCTGTCGAGCGATTCATTCTCTTTTACTCTGACCTCTGCCATTCTTAAATTCCCTCCCTCCGCAAGTGCAACAGACAACTGTACGTCATCCGAGATAAACGTTTCAGTAATTTTTATCTCCGTAATATTATACTACAAAATACTCGCTATGTCAAGTGTTTATATAAAATTTGAGGAAATATTTTTTATTTGCTTACCGCCTTGAAAAAACGCGCAATTTTACATATCAAGCTTTGAGCGGACGGAGCTTGAATATTCCCTCGGCGTGCGTCCGACGAGCCTTTTGAACACTCGGCAGAAATAATGTATCGAGCTGAATCCGACTCTCGCGGAGACGTCGGTTATCGAAAGCTCGCCCTCTCGCATAAGCTTTTTTGCCTTGTCAACGCGAAGCTTATTTATGTAATTGAACACGGTATCGCCGTACGCGGCGCGGAACTCGTCGCAAAGAGTGGTCTTGTTCGTGCCGAAAAGCAGGCATATCTGCTCAAGCGTTATTTTTTGATTATAATGCTCGCACACGAAGCGGTGAACCGCCGCGATGCCGTCTACGTCGCTCGCGCTGCCCGACGCTCCCTCGCCGCTTCGCATAGCATCGCGTATGAGTAGTATGAGGAACATCTCAAGCTTGAGCTGCAATATCTGGTCTGCGCCGAACGGCACTGCCTCACGCTTGTGCATACGCTTCACGTTTGGCATATTGTAGGGCGGCGCGAAAACGCTCATACCCTCGGTCAGTATCTCCGCAAGCATACGCTTCTGCGTCGGCGCAAGCGTTATAGGCGTGCCCGAAACGGACAAGAGCGGCTGTGCGGCACACTCAAATCCGATTATTATGACGTTCGGAGCATCGTCGTGCGAGCAGGTCAGCGAGTGGACCTCGTTCGGGCGGTGTATGAGCAGCTGTCCGTCGGCGAGCGGACCAGTGTAGCTCTCGGAATCAACGCTTATCGCGCCCTTGTCAACGTATATCAGCTCGGAAAAATTATGATGGTCCTCGCTGGTCTGATACTGCGGCGTAAACTCGAAATAGTGAAGGTTGGCAATGCGCGTGACATTCAGCACCGTGTCAAATTCGTTAAGATAAAAGTCCATAATATCACACGCCCTTCGGAAGCGCGGTTATCATATCACCCATAAACGATGCTTCATCGTAAAGCTCGACCTCGGTGGTGTGATTTACGGTATCGTAATTCACTATAGTCACGGACGCGTTTTTTACCCAGTCGATGTTCTGCATCTCTGCGACGTCCTTACCCTGCCACTCGCAGGCAAGCGCGCGTATCGGAGTCGCGTGAGTTGCAATAAGGACGGTCTTGCCCTCATTTTCCTTCGCTATACGCCATACCGCGCGGCTGATGCGCGCCGCAAGCTCGCGTACGCTCTCGCCGCCGTCGGGACGGGAGTTACCTATGTCAGTCCCCCACACGCGTATGGTTTCGGGAAAGCGTACGGGCAGGTCCTCGAACTTCATATTCTCCCACTCGCCGGCAAAAAGCTCGCGAAGCTCGCTGTCGGGTATAGGCTCGAGAGAGTGCGGTGCGGCAACTATCTTACCCGTTTCAAACGCGCGGATAAGGTCGCTCGCATACGCTATATCTATATGTGTATCCTTCAAATATTCAGCAGCCCTTCTCGCCTGCTCTCTGCCCATTTCGGTAAGCGCGCCGTCAAAGTGACCGTAAAAGCGTTTATCGAGGTTGCCCACGCTCTGACCGTGGCGGACGAAAATGATTTTTGTCATATATTCAGCCTCCAAAATTTTGTGCTACAATTATTTTAGCACACAAAAAAAGCGTTGTCAAGGCAATACGGCAATAATATTTTACACGCTCTATATTGACAACGCTTACTTTTTATGCTAACATTATTAAATGAAAGATTATAATGAAAGAAAATTTTACTTTGGTTTAAGGAGATTATTATGAAAAACTATGATCTTTGCGTTGTCGGCGGCGGACTTACCGGCGTTGCGGCAGCAGTTGTTGCGGCAAGACGCGGACTTTCCGTGCTTTTAGTTGAGAGAAGCGGCTGTCTTGGCGGTGCTATGGCAAACTGCCTCGTTTACCCGTTTATGCAGTATTTCACCGAAACCGAGAACGGTCAAAAGCTCCTTGTTGACGGCATCTTCACCGAAATGCGCGCGAAATCCAAGACCGTAAAGGGCTTTGGAACTACATATAAGTTTGATACCGAGGACTTTAAATTCGCTCTCGACGATATGGTAGTCGAGGCAGGCGTTGACGTACTGTTCCACGCTACCCTTTTCGAGGTAGGAAAGAACGGACGTAACATTGAAAAGATCCGCCTTGCCGTAAAGTCGGGCGTTATGGAAGTCGAAGCGGACTTCTTTATCGACGCATCGGGCGACGGCGACCTTTTCGCTTTCGCAGGCTGTGAGTATCAGCTTGGCCGCGAGGCTGACGGACTTTGCCAGCCGATGACCACCTGCTTCAGAATGACCAACGTAGACGTTCAGAAATTCGTCGAGGATAAGCCTCGTCTTCAGGAGCTTTACAAGAAGCTCAAGGCAGAGGGTAAGATCAAAAATCCGCGTGAGGATCTTCTCATATTCATGACTCCTACCGACAATATGCTCCACTTCAACACTACTCGTATCGTAAAGCACGATCCCACCGATCCCGTTGCCGTATCGAAGGCAGAAATGACTGCGCGCGCACAAATTCGCGAGATGGCAGCCTTTCTTAAGGAAAACTGCGAAGCGTTTGCTAACGCGTCCATCTCCGACATCGCAGCAGACATCGGTGTTCGCGAAAGCCGTAAGCTCGTCGGAGAGCACGTACTTACCGTTGAGGAATTAAAGGCTTGCACCAAGTTCGAGGACGCTATCGCGCTCGGCAACTACGACGTTGATATACACAACCCCGAGGGAGCAGGCACGAGCCACTATATGTTCGCGCCCGGCGAATACTACTCCATTCCCTACCGTTCGCTTCTCCCGAAGGAGCTTGACAACCTGCTCGTTGCAGGCCGTTGCCTCTCCGCAACTCACGAGGCACAGGCGTCCGTCCGTATAATGCCGATATGCGCAGCTATGGGCGAGGCGGCAGGCGTTGCGACTGCTGTGGCAAAGTCCACCGGCAAGAACACCCACACCGTTGACGTTGCAACCGTTCGCGAGGAGCTTCGCAAGAACGGCGCGGCTATCGACTGATAATAACATAAAAAGCGCGTACCCGTTTGGGTACGCGCTTTCGCTTTACTGGAAGCTTACATCGTAGGTCATAACGCCCTTCGCTTCACGCTTGCCTGCGAGAACCTCGAGCGCCGCATCGACGTTCTTCGCCGCAATACCGCCCATAATAAGGCGAGGCATATGCGGAACCTCCTCTAAAACGAAGGGGTTGCCGAAGTGTACCATCGTGGAAATGCGGTTCGTTGCCTGCATCGCACGAAGAAGCGCGGTCATACGGTGGGTGAAGTTATCCGCACCCGTGTATGCGGGAGCCTCCGCGAAGGTGATGAAGATAACGTCGTCGTAGCCGAGCGAATCCTGAAGCACGTTGCAGTTCATATGGTTGGTCGGGAACTGATGTATCATACGAACGTAGGAGTTCGGGAAAAGCTCCTTGATCTTATCGGAGATCTTGTTCGGGAAGTACCACGCATTGGTGAAGGTGTCAACCGAAACCTTACCCATATCGTTGATCTCGCTTTCGTTGTGCACAACGAGAACGAAGAAATATCTCTTTGTCGTGTCGATAGCCGCAGACAGTCCGGTGTCGCACTTTGCAACGACGGAATCGGTGTTGATTCTGTTGAAGGTAGCGAGATCCTCGTCGGTTATCTCGTCGTACTTCGCTTCCATCGTGAATATCTTGTGCTGTGCATCGAGAATACGGCGTACAGCCTCGTCAAGGCGCTCGTCGGTAATGATGCCCTCGTTGTAGCAGTCAACGAGATCGTCGTACGACTTGCGCGAGGAGAACCACGGAAGAACGAACTCGTTGCCTGCCGCGATGCACATACCCTTTGCACGGGTGTCGCCGAACTTCGCCTTAATACCCATCATATCAAGCGCGTCGGTGATAGCGAAGCCGTCAAAGCCCTGCTCGCGGATGATGCCGATGATCTTCTTCGAAAGTGAGGTCGGATACACGGGATCTATCTTTGCAAATCCCGTGTGACCGGTCATAATGCCGTCGAGAAGGTCCTCCTTCATAAGCTCGAGGTACGGATAGAGGCAATAGTCGAGAAGCTCTTCCTTATTCTGCGTGGAAACTCGCTCCTGCATATGCGAGTCGATACGAAGCGGGTTGTTGCCGCCGGGATAGTGCTTGCCAACGCGAAGCACTCCGGCGTCGCGAAGTCCCTTCGCCTCAGCCCTTGCAAGCGCTGTTACCTTATATTTGTCGCATCCGAGCGAGCGGATATTCGTTCCGCAAGCGCCCCAAGCGTCCTGCATATCGAGAACGGGTGCACAAACTACGTTATAGCCCATCTTTCTTGCGGTGACACCGGTAACCTTACCGAACGTATAAGCAAGCTCCTCGCTGCCTGCCATACCGATAGCGTTGTGTCTGCCGATGAGGTTATCGCCAAGACCGCTTTCAGCGTCGGTCATAATAAGTATCGGGTAGTCAGCGGCAGCTCTTACCTTGTCAACTACCTCTTTTGCTCTGGGAGTCGTGGGCGGTACCCAAACCGCGCCAAGCGAGTGGTTTCTGATAAGATTGAGCGTGTACTCAAGGTTATCGTCGTAGCTGTCGTAGTTGTCGGTAGGCTTCAGAGGGCGGATAATACCTGCCATTACCATACCGAGCTTTTGAGCTGTAGTAAGTTCTTCAAGCTTTAATTCTTTCATTATTTTACCTCACCTAGAACCAATAGTACAAAAAATTTGCCAAATATATTGTATGACACCGATTCGTACCTGTCAAGACAGAATTCGCCGAAAAATCGAAAGTACAACGATTTTTCGGCGAAATATTTTAAAGCACGCGCATAGCAACGAATTTTTCGGCGAGCGTTACACCAATCTCGGTAAGGCTTACCTCACCGGTCACTACTGCGTAAGAGTCCTCGCTGTCCTCGATAACCTCTGCATCGAGCATACACAGGCAATGATTCGGCTTCTTGTCAAAGCGCAGATACCAGCGCGACTTAAGTCTGTCTGCGGGAAGTATCTCATCGTCACCAAGGCGCTCCCAAACGGAAGTGTTGTGTATCGGGTGCGAAATATAAGTAGCGATCTCGATAATATCGGAAACTACCGCACTCGCAGTCGGAAGCTTGCCCGCGCCGCGGCCGTAGAACATTACGTCGCCAACAGCGTTACCGTTGATAAGCACGCCGTTGAACACGTCGGAAATACCCGACAGCGGATTAGAATGACGCACGAGCGTCGGTCCGACGCACGCGCATACCTTATCGCCTACGCGGGTTGCCTTACCGATAAGCTTTATCGAAGCGCCGATCTTCGCCGCGTTTGCAACGTCGCGAAGGGTTACGTTTCTGATGCCCTCCGTCTTGATCTTTTCGGGCGGAACAAGCTTGCCGAGCGAAATAGCCGAAAGGATCGCGGTCTTGCGGCAGGTGTCGATGCCGTCAACGTCAGCGGAGGGATCACGCTCTGCGTAGCCCTTCTCCTGCGCCTCCGCAAGAGCAGTGTCAAAATCCTTATTCTCGTTTATCATCTGCGTGAGGATATAGTTGGTGGTTCCGTTGAGGATACCGTTTACCTCGTTTATATCGTTCGCCGTCAGACAGCTTGCAATCGGGTGAATAACGGGTATACCGCCGCCGACGCTCGCCTCGAAAAGGTAGCGCACGCCGTTCTCCCTTGCAATAGCAAGAAGCTCGGGGCCGAAGGTCGCAACGACCTCCTTATTAGAGGTAACCACACTCTTGCCTGCCTTCATCGCCGCGCTCGAAAACTCGAACGCAGGATGCGAGCCGCCCATAAGCTCCGCGCAGATCTTAATCTCGGGATCGTTTAATATTACGTTCACGTCGTGAACTATCTTATCGGCAAAGGGACTGTCGGGAAAATCGCGAAGGTCGAGGATATATTTGATGTTTATCTCATCGCCTACACGCTCGGAAATAAGCTTCGCGTTCTGTGTAAGAACCTCTGCCGTTCCGCTGCCTACTACTCCAAAGCCGAATATTGCTACGTTTATCATTTGTAATTATCCTTTGCGTTTATAAATATGTGCTTTATTTTTATACCTTATTTTGTGCGTCCGTGCTATCAGGTAAGATAACGCATTATCGCTCTTATAAGAGAATAATCGTCATCGTACGGTCCATAGCGAAGCGGATTCAAGTCAACGTGCGACGATGCACTGAGTATCGCCTTTTCCGTCGTGAATGCGTTAAAGCCCTTCTTTCCGCGGAAGCGACCGAGTGCGCTTACACCCGTACCGCCGAACGAAAGGTTCGGATTAGCAAGCTGTACGATAGTATCGTTTACACAGCCGCAGCCGAAATCAAGACCGCCGAGCACGAGCCTTCTCGTTTCCTTATCTCTCGTAAAGAGGTAGAGCGCTATCGGCTTGGGACGCTTGCGAAGCGTGCTTATCACCGCCCCGATATCGTCGAACTCAAAAACGGGAAGTATCGGGCCGAAGATTTCCTCAGAGAGAAGCTTCGAGTTCTTGTCGATATTCTCCATAAGAGTAAGCGAAATTCTGCCGGTATCCGTGTTAGCCTCGCCGCCCATAATAACGTCGCCGTCCTCGAGATAGTTTCTCAGGCGGTCAAAGTGCATACGGTTGATGATCTTGGGATACATCGTGTTGTCGCACGGATCGTCGGTGCAGAATTTATCGTGATACTCTCTGATATGGGAGATAAGCTCGTCCTTTACCGAGCTCTCGACGAAGAGATAGTCGGGAGCGATACCGGTCTGACCGGAGTTGATAAGCTTGCCCGTAACTATTCTTCTTGCGGCAAGCTTCAGATTTGCCGTTTTGTCAACGATACACGGGCTCTTACCGCCAAGCTCGAGCACGACGGGGGTGAGCTGCGCCGCCGCAGCCTTCATAACTATGCGCGCAACCGCCGCACTTCCGTTATAGAAGATAAGACCGAACTGCTCGGTGCTTATCGCCTTGATAGCCTCGAAGCTGTCCATATACGCCGCGATGTATTCACGGTCGAAGTAACGGTCGATAAGCTCGCAAAGAAGTGCGCTCGTATTAGGCGCGTGCTCGGAGAGCTTGAGGATAGTGCAGTTACCTGCCGCAATAGAGGAAATGAGCGGCATCATCGCAAGCCGGAAGGGATAGTTCCACGGCGAGAATATCATAACGAGTCCGCGCGGCGTGGGCTTCTTATAGCTTGCCGACGGGAACATATAGAACGGAGTGGGAACGACCTTGGGAGCGTTCCACACCTTCAGATGGCGAAGGGTGTAGTTTATCTCCTGATCGACCATACCGATCTCGGTCATATATCCCTCTGCGTTCGACTTGCCAAGGTCGGCGCGAAGCGCCTCGAGGATAAGCCCCTCGTTGTCGCGGATCATTATTTTAAGATTTATGAGAAGCTGACGGCGGAAGGAAATATCGCGCGTTTTTCCCGTTTGATAAAACTCACGCTGTGCGGTTATGATCTTTTTTAAATCGGGAGCTATATTATTAACACCGCGCGATTTGTTCTTCTGGTATGTGCTTAATTTACTCATCGTATCCTCCGTGCGCATAATTTCATTAAGGGTACACTTTCGCTTATATTAATATTATATACCATAAAGTGCAAAAAAAGCAACCCCTTCGGGCAGATTTAATTATTAAAAGTATAAATTGTGTAAAACGAAGCTCCGAACGGACTAATTCTTATAAAAAACCACTTGACAAAGAGGGCGTCGGGGTGTATAATATTGTAAAGGCTGAACGGATATGCTTTCGTTTTGCGGTTTCAGAGAGGGGCGCGGTGCTGTGAGCGTCCTACCGCGTGCGAACAGTCACAACCGCCGTTTATATAAGGCTTCGCGCAGGAAATGGCGTGACGGCGCCGCCGTTATACGGACACGCGGTATACGCCGCGGTTATGAGTTAAAAATTCGGGTGGAACCGTGGGAATTATCTCACCCCGAGGGTATGATTTTATTATTATGCCTCGGGGTGTTTTTATATCCTCGGGCACACGAAAGGAATGGTATTTTAAAATGTTCAAGATCCAATTTGACGGCATCGACGCTATCAGCTACGACGCTCCCATCACCGTCTACGAGGCGGCAAAGGCACAGAATCTCACCGACCGCTCCTCTCTCGCGGCAAGCGTAAACGGAAACGTGGTTGCGCTGTCCTACGAGCTCACAGAGGACGCTGACGTTAAGATCCTCACCTTCGAGGACGCTGACGGCAAGCACGTTTTCTGGCACAGCGCATCGCACGTTTTGGCGCAGGCGGTAAAGCGCCTCTATCCGGCGGCGAAGCTTACCATCGGTCCCGCTATCGACAACGGCTTCTACTACGACATCGACAGCGACGTTGCATTCACTCCCGACATTCTCGCGAAGATTGAGGCTGAAATGCAGAAGATAGTTAAGGAAAATCTTCTCATCGAACGCTTCACCCTTCCTCGCGATGAGGCTATCAAGCTAATGACCGAAAAAGACGAGCCTTACAAGGTTCAGCTCATCGAGGAGCTTCCCGAGGGCGAGGAGATCTCCTTCTACAAGCAGGGCGAGTTCACCGACCTCTGCGCAGGTCCGCACATCTTCTCGACGGGCGCCATCAAGGCTCTGAAGCTTATTCAGTGCACGGGCGCATATTGGAAGGGCGATCAGGCAAACAAGCAGCTTCAGCGCATTTACGGCGTTGCATTCCCTGCAAAGGATATGCTGAAGGCTCACCTTGAGGCAGTTGAAGAAGCAAAGAAGCGCGACCACAACAAGCTCGGCCGTGAGCTCGAGCTTTTCACCACCGTTGACGTGATCGGTCAGGGACTCCCGATTATGCTTCCCAAGGGCGCGCGCATTATTCAGCTTCTTCAGCGTTGGATCGAGGACGAGGAGCAGAAGCGCGGCTATCTTCTCACCAAGACGCCCCTTATGGCAAAGTCCGACCTTTACAAGATCTCCGGTCACTGGGGACACTATAAGGAAGGTATGTTCGTTCTCGGCGACGAGGAGAAGGACAAGGAAGTGTTCGCGCTCCGTCCTATGACCTGCCCCTTCCAGTATCAGGTATTTTTAAATCGTCAGCGCTCCTACCGTGACCTTCCTATGCGTCTTGGCGAAACCTCCACGCTCTTCCGTAACGAGGACAGCGGCGAGATGCACGGCCTTATCAGAGTGCGTCAGTTCACCATTTCCGAGGGACACTTAATTCTCCGTCCCGAGCAGCTTGAGGAGGAGTTCAAGGGCTGCGTTGAGCTTGCGAAGTACACGCTTGACACGCTCGGACTCAGCGAGGACGTTTCCTACCGCTTCTCGCAGTGGGATCCTAACAACCGCGACAAGTACGAGGGTACTGACGAGCAGTGGGCAGAGGCGCAGGACGCGATGAAGAAGATTCTCGACAACCTCGGCATCGAGTACGCTATCGGTATCGGCGAGGCGGCGTTCTACGGTCCTAAGCTCGACATTCAGATAAAGAACGTACACGGCAAGGAAGACACGCTTATCACCATTCAGATCGACCAGCTTCTTGCTGAAAGATTCGGTATGGAATACATCGACGTTGACGGTCAGAAGCGCCGTCCGTACATTATCCACCGTACCTCCGTCGGCTGCTACGAGCGTACACTCGCGCTTCTTATAGAGAAGTACGCAGGCGCGTTCCCGCTCTGGCTCGCACCCACGCAGGTTGCTATTCTTCCCATCGGCTTCGAGCAGCACGAGTACGCAGAAGCGCTGAATGCAAAGCTCGAGGCGGCAGGCATTCGCACCTTCCTCGACGAGCGTAACGAAAAGATCGGCTATAAGATCCGCTCTGCACAGCTTGAAAAGATCCCGTATATGCTCGTTATCGGCGCAAACGAGGTCGAGGCAGGCACCGTTGCGGTACGCTCGCGCAAGGAGGGCGACCTCGGTGCGATGAGCGGCGACGAGTTCCTCGCGAAGGCGCTCACCGAAATTGCAACTAAGGCAAGATAAGTAGAATATACAAAAAAGAGCTCGGCATAAGGGCGTGCACAGTTAGCGGAGAAATATCTAACACACGGTAGGGGCGAACTGTGTTCGCCCACGGGCGTTCAAAGAACGCCCCTACAGATAAACAAATTTGATGTGCAGAAAGCAAAGAGATAACCCCGACAGATTACAAAAGTCTGTCGGGGTTTATCTCTGCTCGGTAAATTTGAATTTACCTTTCAGTATCTATCAACACCGCTCTGCACGGTGAACCATCTGCACCCGCCAAATTCAGCGGAGCAGCATTTAAGAAATAGATACCCTCGGACACCTCTGCCAAACGAATCCCCTCGAGCAAGATAACATCAGCAGACAGTAGTGCAAGATGTACCGCCATTGGCGCGTTTTGCGGTCCGACCGACTGAGGCTCGTTTCCGAGAAGTAAGATATTTGAAGAGGCAAATACCTTTGCCGCCTCT
>JAZNBZ010000312.1:0-1519 GCA_045587285.1 Candidatus Flemingiibacterium sp.
CGTTGCTTCGCTCCGCGCAAAACGTTCGTGTGCGTGGTACACTACTTTGGGCGCGCAGCGAAGCGTCCGCGCCCGGGTAACCACTCCTGACGGGACATCACCATCTCTCGGTACCGCTAAATGGTCGCCGGGGTGTCGGCACGGGTGCCGACGAGGTCCCCGGCTGCTAATGGCGCGGTGCACGAGGCTCGAAGTGCGATGTGCTCTTGTATCGGGAGCACTAAATCGCGATTTTACATTCGCAAGCAAAAGTTTAGCGAATGCGTTGTATAAAAGTTCTTTGCACAGCTTTCTTTCAAGAAAGCGCGTACCCCACGTATCCCCTACTAACGAAAGGAGAAACGAAAATGTTTATAGATAAAGTAACGATCCACATAAAAGCCGGTGACGGCGGCAACGGGTGCGTTGCGTTCCACCGCGAGAAATACGTAGCCGAGGGCGGACCTTCGGGCGGCGACGGCGGTGTTGGCGGCAACATCGTTTTCAAGATAGACGAGGGCACGAACACGCTTCTCGCGTTCCGTTACAAGCGCAAGTTTATCGCCGAGAACGGCGGTGACGGCGGAACGGAAAAGTTCCACGGCAAGAACGGCGCGGACACGGTTGTTCTCGTACCGCCCGGAACGATTATTAGGGACGCCGAAACGGGGCGCATTATCAAGGATATGTCCGACTGCGAGCCGTATACCGTACTTAAAGGCGGTCGCGGCGGCTGGGGCAACAAGCATTTTGCAACGCCTACCCGTCAGATACCGCGCTTTGCAAAGCCGGGTCTTAAGGGCGAGGAGATGGACGTAACGCTCGAGCTTAAAATGCTCGCGGACGTCGGACTCGTCGGCTTCCCGAACGTTGGAAAGTCCTCGCTTTTGTCCGTCGTCAGCGCGGCAAGACCTAAGATCGCGAACTACCACTTTACCACCCTCGAGCCGCAGCTCGGTGTGGTTAAATCGGGCGAGGACGGCTTCGTGCTTGCGGATATTCCCGGACTTATCGAGGGCGCGTCGGACGGCGCGGGACTCGGACACGACTTTTTGCGCCACGTTGACCGCTGCCGACTGCTTATTCACGTAGTTGACGTGAGCGGAACGGAGGGACGCGATCCCGTAGACGATATTAAGAAGATACACGCCGAGCTTGAGCGCTATTCGCCCGAGCTTGCGTCCCGTCCGCAGATATTCGCGGCGAACAAGACCGACGTATGCTGTGACGAGGACGTTAAGACCGCGCTTGAGGCATACGTAAAGGGCGAGCTTGGCTGTGAGCTTTATTACATTTCCGCCGCAACAAGACAGGGTGTGGACGAACTTATGTGGCGCACAGCGGAGCTGCTGCGCGACCTGCCGCCGCTTACCATATACGAGTCCGAGGCGGCGCCCGGGCCGGAGATAGTCGAGGGCGAGCGCGAGATAGTTGTCAACAACGTGAACGGCGTTTACTACGTCGAGGGCGAGTGGCTCGAGCAGCTTATCAATTCGACGAACTTCGGCGACCGCGAGTCTATCGCGTTCTTCCAGCGCGT